>NZ_BAABGA010000086.1:0-34164 GCF_039541335.1 Novipirellula rosea
CGACTGGCAATACGATAGCCCCAGCGATGCGGGAGCCTATGTCGAACTCCAAAGGTATCCCGATCTTTGGACCGCATCGTTTAGCAATCATGGGTGGTCGTCTTATGAGGTGCCCATCGAATTCGACTCTGCCGTAAAGTTGTACTGGGACGGTTTGCTAGTCGATGATCTGCACTTCATGGGGTACCAACGAGACCGCGAGCCGAGATTGCCCGAGGAGTATACGGCGCACTCAGGGCTCTCGCACGAATTGCCAGAGAAGTTTGAAGAGCGGATCAAGCCTTCGATTGTCGACTACATCGATCAACGTGTGGCGGATATAGACGGATCAGTTCAGGCGTTTCCTAACCCACACCGGGAATGAAACGACATGTTGCGACGCTCGGACATCAAGAAGTTCCGTCACGCGTGGACGGCGATTGTCTTTCGCTCCTTGGTGATTGACCGGGCCGGCTGTCTGCCCCAGTGCCATGTGGTGGTCGCTCAGATCGTAGAGGGAGACGTTTCCGGAACCGCGGTTTTACTGAGCTACGGTGGTCATCACTTTCAGTTTCCGATTGCTTCGCTGCACCCAATAACGCCTGGAATTATCGAATCTCTCCGAAGCTACCGGCCGACTGCTGATGCCATCAAGCGATTGAAGGCGGAACAAGTCACGTTGACCGGCGGCCAGGAACTTACTTGGGACATCCACAACGCCGTCGAGCCAGCGAAGTTACGTCATTTAAGCCTGGAAGATATTGTCGAAGCAGTGGCAGATACCTCCGCGCTGAGTCGGTCGACGTGCGAGTGATCATCGTTCGGAGAGAATGTGCAACCGCCTTGAGGCAGCCGAGCTACTGACGCGTTTGGTAGAATCCCGAACCCGCGCCGTCAAATCCTCGCAATCAACCGACTAAGCGAAGGCGCCCACGTTACGGCCGATCGCAGGGAAAATGCCGGTCGCAGCGGTCAGCGATAGCCTGAGGGTCCGATAATCTGAGCTATGTACTGCAAACTTATGGATTCTATCGGTCGTGACATTCAACTTGCACGCTGGTTCCATCGTCTACGCGATGTAGTAAACGACATTACATTGGCCAGCGCGGATCTCCGAACTCTCAACCTACTTAGAAACCAGAAAAGAATCATTGGAAAGGTCGAGCATCATCTCTGTGTTTTCGAAACGAGGCATCACTACTTGAATGAAATCTCAGATTTGGACGTGTTGACCTTAAGCAAACCGCGTCAACCACAAAGGGCGATCCGCAACCGACCGTCAGGACAATCTCGAGACTTCGTAACGCTCCAGGAGCGATCGAGATACTGCCTAGATTTTCCCACCTGTATTGCCTTGGCGGTTCTGGTGGATCTGGGACATCAAACCCGAACCGATCATCTGCGACCGGATTCAAACTTGGCCGAACCTGTTGATCAATAGCTACGCTCTTTCGTGTGATCTCAGGGTTCGTGTAACCGCGTCGGGTTAGCCAATCGGCTAAGGCCTCGACGCTATCCGCGGTAAGCTCTCCAGTGACTTCATTATTCTCATCATCCCGCGCTTTCCACACAAATAATGGCTTGCCTTCGATCCGATAAAGTAAGGTGGCCTCGGAAATCGACGGAGCACCGGCCGGCCAAGTGGCGAACACCTCGTAGTCGCCAGGAGTCATGCTCTCAAACGAGAACACAGCCCGCGGCTTTTCGGCATTGGGATCTTGAGATGGCGAACATTCTCTGTACTGATCTCTGTAGGTGTCTTCATCGTCGACTGGATCATCAGCCCAACCGTCTCCCGTCTGAGAGTAAGCCGAATCAGCATCATCAACAACTCGTATTCCTGCCAAAGGTAACAATGACTTCAAGGGATTACCGGCTAGTTCAAGCCAAACGAGCGTCTCCAAATCTTGAATTGACGTGACGTCTTCGATTTCGTTTTTGCTTAGGTTGACATACTGCAGCGGTGCAATCTTGGGGTGAGTCAGTGACAAGCCAGATAGTGAATCCAATCCGATTTTCTTGGCGCTCAAGAACCTCAATTTCTCAAGTGATTCTTTAACAACTGAATCTCTGTCAGGTTCGTGAGTGTTGCCCAATTGCCAGAATTGGTACGACGACGGTGAAGCACCATCGCTCCCTCGCATAGAATCAATGCTCAGGTACACCAGACCTCGTTGCTCCCCGGCAACGGAAAGTGCATAGAACGAATTGCCATCAGATAGATTCGTGCTGATGTTGTTGACTTTTGTGAAGTCGAGATCGAAAAATCTGAGGTTTCTTGTACCCAATTGGCCAAACCGTGATCGATTTTTTGCACCATTCTTGTGAATCCCAGGTAAGAGCGGGGCCAGATTCATCGTTTCGGTGCATGACAGCGTGAGGTACTCCAGATTTGTCGCAAATTCTAAGTTGTCGATATTTAGCTGATTTGATCCTGGCACATTGTGGTTCGCAAGATTTAGCTCAGTGAGTCTTGTAACGTCGCTGGGTCGTACTGAGCGACTTAATTGCCAGTCGCCCTTGAAGTCCTTTCTGAGCAAGCCGACTTGGTAAGCGACCAGTAGCTTCAGTTGATCAAGAAGGCTTTGGTCATTCGGTGGCATCACTGTCGTATCCACAGCCCATGACAGCGGTTCGTCCATGTCAAGCGGTTCATTGTCCGGAATAGCAAGCTCCCAGGATTCAGGACCCTTAATCGTCTCCAGATCTGATTGAACTTCACCTACAGGGACATGGATGTCTGGAAGATGCGCTAAGTACTTGAAATCTCTTACCTCCATAGGCTGAGCTTGGAACCTATCAATTTCCGGCCCGCCAAAAATTCGATCCAAGAATCCGTTCCCTACCAAGTAATCGTGCCCCGATTCTCCATGTAGTTCGTCTTGGTCAAATGTGTCGTGCGACTCGCCAACTTTTGGTGCCGAGATCTCAACCTCGAAAGCAAGTGGTCGTTGTTCAACAAGGTTCTGTTTGTCATTGGGGTCGTAGACCCGCATAAGGTACTCACCAGCCCGCAACGATCGCGTGTCAACGATTGGAGTTCCAAAAGAGATGGGCTGGTTATCAGCATTGAAAAGATCAGTGTGGAGCCCCCGTCGTTGTGTCGTCTCAACTTCAAGACGCAAAAACTCGTTCTCTTTTCCATTGAAGTCGACAAAGGTAAGCGGTTGTGTGAACCCGCTCTCTGACGTAAGCCGAAATGCTAAGCGACTTCGTCCTGACCTCAGAGCGTCCTGGAGAATTTTCGTAAACACAAACGTGATGTCGTCATCTGCTGCATTGAAGACGGCATCCTGATCTGGATTTGCCGGGTCACATCGCTGTGTTTCTGTGATTGGAAATTGTTTTGCCTCTGCGTTTGCGAGAGCTTTCCACGCGTCTAGTTCTCCTGCATTAGTGGGAGGGTCTTTGTACGAAAAAAAGTTGGGTTCCGTATCGAGGCACTCGAGCTGCAACCGTCCAGAATTTGAAGTGCGGTATCGCACTTGCAGTTGGGCGTGTTCGATCTGAGTATCGGCTGCTTCAACGTAAGTCTGCAATTCAGACAAATCGAACACGAATAGCGCCATTGCTTTCTGAGGGCCACCCACTGCAAATTTGTGGTCTGCAGGCACGTTGGCGATCCTCAAATTTGTTGCTTCAATTTCTTCGGCTGGGTCGATTCGCTCGACAGAAACGCCTTTCCGTTCAATGACAAATCTGCCGTCAAGGACGGGATGATTATCACTCGTCGAGAATGTCCTAGCTGTTGCGGGCTTGGACGTTGAGTAATCCGCAAGCTCATCCTCAGTAGGATCGTCGTAAAGTGGATCAACCCGAAGTTTCACTTGGTTTCCTGGCTTTCCGTCGCCTAGAGTCGAGAAGCGGAACCATCGCTCGGTGTCTCTAATGTAGAAGTCCCGGAAAACCGTCGGGCTTTTGTCCGAAAGAACTCCGGCGTGTCCATCACGAAGATTCTCTGCGAGCTGGCTGTTCGCGTAAAAGAAAAGGAAATCACTACCGTTGTCACCAGGACCTAGCAAGAGGGTAAATGTTCTGTCTGGATCGATGAGCCTGAGTCTCCATTCGTTGTCCGAGACCCGCCAGATAAAACACTCGTCCGAAACAGTAACTGGCTCGGTGACTTCTTCATTGTCACCCGTTGCGTCCTCGCAATCGCCTGACGGAACGACGATCCTATCGTCATTCGGGAATAGCAGGGCTTTCACGTCAGCTGGTATCTTCGATTCTTGGCCAGCATCGGCTGCGGCATTCGTTACGAAAGTAACGATGCTGCTGTATCCGCTCTCGAACCTGTTCAGAAGGTTTGCGCGATTGTAAATTAACTTGGCTGCGCCGTATTCCGTAAGCGGTACCGACTGAATCTCCTCCGCCGGTCTCGCGTACAACTCGATAGTCTTATCCGAAACCCTCACCCTGAGATCGAACCAATTATTGTTCAAGAAGAAAGGGTCATCGATGGGTACTGTTGGCCATATCAAACCAGATTCATTCCGGATCTCAAAAAGCTGACGATCCTTACTGAAGCCAGCCATGACGTAGCGATCTTGCGTTGTTTCATCTTCGCCAGGATTGATCTCTCCTTCTGCTGAGGGCGAGTAATCAACTACTAGGTAGCCGTTACGATGGCCAAGAGAACTTTGTGGCTGGACGAACGCACCAACTTCAAAGAACGAACCACGATCTGGGCGTTCCAGTAGTGCTACGTGCCGGCTGGTATCAGACGTTGCATACAAAGAGGGAGGATCCTGCCTCCATGCTTCGGCGTCATCAAACAACAAACAAGAATCCTGATCGATTCGCGTATGTCGCATTTTCACTTGATGCGCCCACGGGCGATTGGTCGGAGAGTGAACCACGAAAAGTCCCAGCCCAGGAACATCACGATTGGTAAGTGTCTCAATTCCGCGGAGCGGAACAGAGTGGGATGCCGGCTGCCCGTACACGACATAGATTCGCCCTGCTTCTTCCTCCACTTCTGCCGACAAAGCCAAGTCGCTATCAAAACTCGAGTTAGACAGAACTAAGTCCGATACTCCGTCCTCATCTAGATCAAAAGTTGGATACCCTTCGACCCCAAAATCGATGTTCTCTTTCTCAAGATCCAAAATCGACCCGAAGTCACCCAAGTGCAATTTAGGAATCTTCCGCCAGCCTGCGGGTGAAGATTGCTCAGCGGCATGCACCAACGCTCCAAGGTTGTGAAAACAAAGCACACCGCCATGTTGGCGATGTTGTAAAGAACGTGCAGCTCCATCCGATGGCGAACTCGCAATTCCGTTTTCAGATGTTGAGATAACGAGGTCGATCGCTGGTCCGCCGCTAAAGTTGCCACTGGCTAGGTTGAGAATACCATGACGATATACTGGAGTTTCGGACTCGATAAGATCACTAAATTGTGCGAACACGAAAGTTTCGAGCAGCGGTTCGCCTGACTCCTTTAGTGCGACGTCGGGCCATTGCGGATCACCAGAAAGCAGGTGTTTGTCGACGCTGTAATATCGGTATCCATTTTCTGCGATCAAGTCTGGGTGCCCCAAGAAAAGGAAAACGCCTCCACGACCAGCGACATCTGTAACCTGACTCGAGCAGTCTTCGACAGATCGAGTGAAACCAAAATCAGCAAGGCCATCGCTATTGATATCGCCGAGAGCAGCTACCGTAGCTCCAAGAGCGTAGCCTTCCCAAACGACAATGCCAGTTTGCTTTCCAACATTCGGAGCATCCTCATCGAGCGTAAGCACTGGATTATTGAACCTAGTTTCATGACCACCGATCAAATAAGTTCGACCAACTGTGCGATTAGCGACGCTTAGAAAGTTACTGTCTCCACACAAAATGTCATCGCGGCCATCTCCATTGATGTCTCCTGGGACAACGACCTCAAACTTGGACTCACTTGGGAAAGCATCCGTGTCCTGTCCGAGCAAGAGCTGTCCAATAGTTGTCTCTCCGGTAATGCCTCCATCAATTGGGCGATAGCGTGTTTTCTCCGCCTGCAATTCGTCTTTCTTAATCGTGAGTAGCTTTGTCCCTGCAAGCGAATAAATCCAGGCCAACTCGTCTGTTGCAGGTACGGTTGCCCAGGCAAGAAGTTCATTAGTGCCATCACCATTGAAGTCTAAGACATGCACCGAAAGTGCATCAGCTGAACGCGAATCAAAGCCTGCTATGACAGATTCGGGAATGTCTGCAATGACGTCGACGGGATTGACGGGAGAACCCAGGAAAACGCTTAGTTCATTGCCCTCACGCTTTATCGTGTACGTTTCGTCATGTTTTTCCGCTATCAACAGTCGCCATACGGCATTTGCCGCCACGACTTCAATCGTGGGTGACAACGTCCATCGAACGTTGTGCTTGAGAAACTCCAGATGCAGTGCAGGCGAGATTGTTTGCGCATTAAGTTCATCTCGCTCACTTAACGGCAAGCTAAATAGCCGGTTCCCGAAATTCCGCTGGTCGAACGCCTCGATACGTGGAATCCGAGATACGCGATAGAATCCATTAGTTCGACGTACAAAGTACAAGTTTCCGTTATCTGGCTGTCTGGCAATTGACTTGCCTATACGCGAGTCAATGACAACATCACTCTGACCTGGCACGCAATACTTGTAGCGCAGGTGCGAGGCCTCATTCTTGTCTTTAACGGAAACTTCGTACGACCAATCATTGCCTCTCACATGCAAGTCATGGCCCGTCGTCTCCGGATCAATCTCGTCCGAAGTACGTATTCGATAAAGCTCCGCGGGCTCTACCGGACCAAAGAATAAGTAAGAATCAGAATTGTCGTTGTCCGTCGAAAGCACAAAGTCTGGGTGACCATCCTTGTTGAAGTCGCCAACCGGTGTTACTCGTGACAGCTGGTCATTAGCGTTCTGGCCGTCAATCGCGAAGCTATTCGCCAGCTTTGTCGATTCAATCACTCCATTTTTGATCTTCGGCAGCAAGGAAATCCCAACTGGCTTGAAAGTGTCATTCTCGCTTACTGGATACCCAATATCTCTTGCAAAGTCATGCTCCCAGGTGAGTTCCGCAATTTCTGAATTTGTGAATTGTCGAACTTCGCCGTCTGGCGTGTTGAGATTGATGGCAGCCAACAATGTCGGTGAGCCTTGCCAATCGTTGCCGTAAAGAATGTCATTTTCTTCACCGCCCAATATTCTGTCGTTGCCAAGGTTGCCGACCAAAATGTCGCCGTCGTCTTGCCCTTGTATCAGATCTGCGTAGGCAGAACCGTAAATAACATCCTGCCCAGTGCCACCGCGCACCTCGATAGACGCGTACGCGTATGCACCAGCTTGAACATCTCCAGGTGCAACGCCCCAAGAACGTTCGCCCAATAGCAAATTCACATAGTCAGGGTTCAGGTGAACGATATCCGAACCTCCGCGCGTATCGATCAGCGTGCCTTCGATTTGGTGAGCTTGGAAGAAGGCATATCGCTGTTCAAATTTGGTCGCGACGCCATTTCTCGTTTCCGCGATGAATCGATGGTGTTGCGAGTCCCAGGCCAGCGTCATAAGCCGATGCCTTCCGAGAAAGCGATCGTAACCTAGCGCCACAAAGTCACGCACCTTGTGAGGCGTTGTACTAGAGTCATTCGGATATTCGTTGTCGCCACCCAGAAAATAGATCCGATCCTTCTCACCGGGGCCCCCGAACACCATATCGGAAGTCGCCGGATCGAATGGAATTCCGTAGTACTTACTTATCGGGAGACGATCTGGGACAAGTTGGAATAAGTCGTCGCCTTCTCCACCGTAAAGCAGATCAGAAGCTTGGCCATCACGTCCACCGCTCAAGACATCATTTCCAGGCCCACCAAAAATCCAGTCTTCTGCTGACCCTCCCATTAATCGGTCATTCCCCTTGCCGCCAATCAGAATGTCTTTTCGACGAAATGGAGGTTGGCCAGAGAGGTTTACAGATTCGATTCCGCTCAGATCTAGAACAAATGAATCACGATTAGCGCCAACAGAAAATAGAGAGTAGGTTACTACTTCGAAATTAGTCTTTCCAAGAACTTCATCCCACGCCTTGTATCGCGGTAAAACTGATTTTTCAGGGTCTGCAGCACGTGGGTCCTGGAATTCTTTTTTGACAACTCGCATGTCGTAAGGAACCATTGAGTCGAAAACTCGCGGGTCGATCAAACTCACCTGGAGTAGATAATCTCCTATCGCGACCGCCGGCTTCCTTCTTGCTTCCTGAAAGGGGACGATTTCCGCATCCGAGATTGCGTCCGCGTTCTTATACTCGAGAAACCCAAGTTGATCGGCATTTCGGAGTCCGATTCGTTGAACATCTGAGTTTTCAAGGGACACCCGGATACCTAGGCGACCTGTCTTAACAAAAACTTCTAGGTCATAAGACTTGAGTGGTGGATTCTGTCCGTCATCGTGTGCGGCGAAATGTTGGCTGAGACGATCTGCCAGCCACTGAAGAGTCGGCAGGTTCTGCTCGGCATTCTCCTCGGGAGCGCCTCTAATATCCTCCGGGATTCTTACGTCGTAGGATCGCCCATCGATCTCCAATTGAAAAGCAAGCTCAGCACCTAGAAACGGACCTTCTAGCGGTTTGGTGTTGGCATACAGTTCGAGTATTTGTGCTTGAGAAAGGTCCAGCACCGCGGTCGGCTCATCAGCCGAGGTTTCACAGACTGCGAGTCGCTTTTTCGATGTGTCCAAAAGTTCAAATCGAAGGTTCGGAGTCTCGTCGACCAATGAGCCAAGTGGAGCTGCTTCGTCACAAGCGGTTTCTAGCGTACTTATTCCAAGACGAATTGCACCTTCGAGTGGTTCGGCGAGTGAGAAACTGTAGTAACGAGACTCCCATTCATCTCCAGACCATTCCAACCTTTGGCATTTGATATCGCTCATTAATAGCAGGTCGCCAATGGTCGCCGCGTTATTCTCGTCCGTGTTATTGGAGGTGTCGGTTACATACTCGATATTTGGGATCAATCGATAACGAATTGGATGAATTGGATCGTCCTCGTGATCGATGGCCGCAACACGAAGCTGAAACTCTTCTTCATCGCCAGCCGAAAGCGAGTAGTCTTTGAAATCAAGAGTTAGTTCATGCCCGGTATTGTTCGGGACAGCGGACCACTTTGGTACACGATAGATCCTTAGGGTCTCGACGCCATCAGCGTCATCCACCCGCTTCACATTCAAGTAACTTTCGCTTGAGTCAATTCTCCATTCGTAGTTGGAGTGGATTTCACGAATCACGAAAGCAGGGTCTAATGCAAACCCACTTCCGTTGATTGCAGACCTGAGCTGATCCGTGTCAATGGTTTCGCTTCCATCGTGGTTAATCACGTGAAGTACGGGGCGTAAAGGAACTCCTTCCTTATCCAGCAATTGCATTTCAATTGGCTGTGGTTGCTTAGTCACCAGCTTGATTGTTCCTCCGTTCTCTGCTTTCTGGTTTAGAGAAAATCGGAACAAGTCAACGTCTTCGCCATGGTGTAAGGTAAGACCGGCAATCTCTCGCTTCCGTGCGATGATGCCAAGGTCGTAGGAATCACCTGATTGCTCGCTGCCATCTGGGCTGTTCCTGAGATGGAATCCAAGGTCGTATGCGGCAGGCATGCCCACTGAACTAGAAGAGCCATCTTCATGCTCAAAGATGCTTTCAACTTGCAAAAAGTACTTCTTCTTGATGTATCCGGTGATCGCTAGCGTATTGCCATTCAACTTTAGGTCGAAGTAGTTTTCGTTTTGCGTAATCCGCCACACTTGCTCGCCCTGCGAGAGGATGGTTGCTTTGACAGAAAGTGGAAAAGGGGCGAGCTCGTTTTCTCGCCGTTGGATCGAACTCCACATACTACGAACTTGTTCAGAAACGGGCCCGTCATTTGATGATCCCAGGGCGTCAAACTCGGGCGTGAACACCGCAAATTCAAGACTTTGAAAACTATGGCGTCGAATCTGAATCGTGTCATCAACCCTTGTTACGCACGTCCAACCGTGGAAATCCTTGAACGCCCAGTGACCTGGCTGCGCATAGTCGTTCTTAACCCTAAGTATGCGGCCTTCGACCAAATAGTGCTGCTCCAGCGGCAATGTCGTCCAAATTTGCTCCAAGGCCCTACGGTTTTGTGCGTTGTTCTCAGCCTCAAGTGCTTGAACGAGTGCGTCAGGAGTTTTTTGAAGAATATCGATTGGGCCGAAAAGCTTCTTGCCGGAGGCCAGTTCGCTTACGAAAGGTCGGTTTGACAATAGACCGCCAACTCTCGAACTAAGTTGCAACAGCGGCGAAGGCGGCTCAGTGGATAGCGCGTCTTCATCGAATAGTTTGGCGATAACAGTTGATCTGTGATGACGATCTGTTTTGGTCAGAGAGATTTCATCTCCTTTGTCGATCGAAATATCTTCTGACAGAGTGAAGCGATACCAATCAACATCCGGTCGACTAGTGTTTCCGCTGTCGATAGTGAGATTCTCAAACCGAGTGGTCTTATCAATTTCACCAAGATCAAAAGAGAACTCCCGTGCGTTGTTCGTAACCGCACGGCCCTCAACGTAGCCCGCAATCGATCCTTCCTCCTCAGAATCTGGCACTGATATATTTGCCGCAACAAGTTGTTCACGAGATCGCTCAGCCCTGTCAGGCAGATAGGCTCGCTGTGGCTCGATACGCACTAGGTCATCATCGTCTCCAGCGTCAATCCAAACAGTCTTCTGAACAGTCTCACGCACATTCACTTCGTCGTCACCGCCCAGCGTGTCGACAATAATCGCAACGAATGGATCGATAGGAAGTTGCATCGGATCATGCTCATCTGCTGCAACCAGCGACAAATCTTCGGCTACTCGAGTAGGGGACATCAGTGCCAACTCCTCTTTTGCACGGTTTGTCAGCTGCAATCCATCTTCCTGTCCCGGCGCGACTGATGATGCCGGTCTTCGCGGCAGGTTTCGACTCCGGCTGAGCAGCAAACTGGACGTATCGTAGAAGTGCCCACCTAGGCGATGGATTCGACTACTTTCGCGCATAAGGTCGAAGGCTTTAATCCCTAACCCAGTATCCTGTGAACCAGCGGTTGCGATCGTGACGCGATGCTGGCCATAGTGCAGTGAACTTGGATTCGTAACGTATCCGATGTCTACCTTGTCATCGGAATAGGAGGTTGAAACGTACAAGACGCCGCCCGCAACCTTGGCGTACTCCTTCCATAAGTCATCTATCTCTGTGCCAGCTGGCGGTACGAACTCGTCTCCGCATACCCGATAGATTCGATCGTCATTTCCTGCGCGGCCGTAGAGAAAGTCTACCGACGTGCCACCGTACAAGTTGTCCGATACAAGATCGTTGTCATTTCCGAGCATTCGATTGAGGCCGGTTTTCTCTCTTTGTTCAGGAGTGCCAGAAACTGCATATTCGGTCCCTGTCCAGAAGACACCAAAAACTTTGCCTTGCGCGATGTCAAAGCCTTGTACTTCGCGGTCTCTCAGCTCCCTTTGGTCTTCAAGAAACTCGAAAACACCGTCTAACCAGATATCGTGCGGTGAACCTTCGGGTATCGATGCATTTGAATCAGAAAGCGAGATTGGCTCAGTTGCTTCGAGATATGGAAATGCCTTTTCGCTATAAGGATGAAACGACCATGCATACATTCGGTTGGAGCCCATACCGCCAATCAGGTCGTCATCACCGTTGTCGTCCGGCTTGCCTCTTTTGTCTCGTCCTCCTGCGAATAGGTAGTCAAAATCATCTATGTCGCCATCAAGGAAGTCGCCCCATATGCGATCACTGCCTCTGAACCCGTAGAGCATGTCGCTTCCGGGACCGCCAAAAATTTGGTCTCGGCCAGCGCTTCCAACGATGGAATCATCGCCTGGACCGCCGGAGAGAATGGAGAACCAGTTTTCTAACGCACCTGGACCAGTAGGATCTCCCTCGAAGATATCGGTTGCTTGCTTAATAGATCGTCCGGAAACGTCAAGAACGATTTGGTCATCGCCCATTAGACCGGCGACGTGAACTTGTTCGATATAAGGTGGCGGGCCAGAGTTGTTTCCATCAGGGCCCTGCTGCCTTGGTCGCCATTCAATATCGATCTTACGGGGTCGGAGTCGCTCGTTATCGGAATCAGTGACGTCTTCTTCGTCCTCGCAAACAGAGGCTGCGCTGGCCTTGTTTCCCTCTCGATAACTTGAGTAGTTGATCCGAAGCAGTTGCCGCCCATTCGCAAGCTGCACGTCTCGAACAACGATTTCGTCGTGTTCGTATCTTCTAGAGTGAGTTCGATTCGCGTACGTTGCGTCGCCTTGCACGAGCAAAATATCTACAGCGTCGTCTAGAGAATCTGCTCGCTTATTGTTTCCGTAGTGTCCATCGGTGTACTCGATATCAGGATTTCTCCCAACCGGCATTCCATTTCCGTCTACTGAGCCATCGTAGTAATATCGTGAATCAACATCCGCGACGAGGATATCTGGTCCAGAGCCCCCGTACAGTCGGTCAGTCCCAGCCATCCCCTCCAACCAATCGCCATCTTGGCCGCCCCAAAGCTCGTCGTCGTCACCGCCACCGAACAGTTGATCGGAGCCATAGCAGCCAAAAAGATAGTCTGCGCCACCAGTCCAGCCAGCTTCGTAGTTGACTTTATAGCCTTCGGAAAGATAGTCGCCATGAAGGTAGTCATTGCCAGCCAACGGTTGCTCAAGGGAATCGCCAATAAGCAAGTCTCGACGCAAACTGCCATACAGGTAGTCTCCACCACTTCCACCTCGCAGCTCGTCCCCGATAAGAAGTGTTTCACTTGGATCGCTAGTTGCTGAATACCCGTGCAACAGGTCAATCCCTGGGCCGCCCCAAAGCCTTTGTCCCGCCTGAGTAACAGAGCCAGCTTCATCAATGCCTTGGTCTCCGAAAAGGAGATCATCGTCCTCGTTGCCGTACAGCTGATCGATCCCCCAGCCTCCATTGAGTTGATCGCGACCATAACCGCCGAGGATGACGTCGTCATTTTGATTAAGCCCTTTCTTAACGGAAACAGAGCGCCGATCGAAGTCTTGGAGATCCTGCGCAAACTTGTTTGCAGCACTCAGGCCGAGGGACTCGGCCTTTGCTGATCGTGGCCAGTTACCAAATACTTCGTCATTTCCCGCTCCCGCATCTAGATAGTCGTTGCCATCTCCACCGAACAATTGATCGATTTCAGCTCCGCCAAAGATCCAATCGTCGTCCTCGCCACCAAGTAAAACATCCCTTCCGTCTTCCTTGTCACCGGCGATTGACCCCTGATCCAAGATGTGTTTTGGGACAGTTTTGAGCAAGCGGAGGCTATACTCTTCACGTTGTTCGGCTGCAGAACCTGTCGAATAGATCTCGACGGCTCTTTTCTCTGCATCTTCATACCCAGACGACCATCGTAAGTCTGCCCGAAAACGGGCAATAAATTGTCGGTAGTAATCAACAAACGTATCCCGCTTGAGTGACCCCTCTCCCTCATCATGAAGGTCACGTACCAACTGATAAAACTCCTCCACTGACATATCTGTCAAGTTGCCGAGTTGTGACCGTGCGTAGCCTCCGATAATGATGTCACGGCCCTTACCTCCATCCATAATGTCATCGTCTTTGCCTCCCACGAGGATGTCGTCACCGTCCTGCCCGTGAACTATATCCTCGCCGTCACCAGCAACGACAAAGTCGTCGCCCCCGCCGGCCTGAATGAAGTCATCCCCTTCTCCCGCTAGGATAAATTCGTTGCCGCTCGTGCCGATAATGTAGTCATCGCCTGTGGTCGCGATGATATAGCTGAAAGCGTCTTCGGTCGCGTTGGTCTCGACATAGTTGTCCCCAGCATCCACGTGCACTGCATTGGATCCACCCGCAGCGAAAACCACGTCGCGTTGAGTGCCGGATGTCGCAATCCAATCGTCCCCGTTTCCGGTGAAGACAAGATCCGATCCGTCGCCTGCATCAATCATGCAAAGGTGAGCATGATTGGCTGGCACTTCCCAGGCATGGAACGAGAGGTTGTGCGAGCTCTCTTCTTTAGCTTTTCGGGTGCGGTAATCATCGATTTCCGGAAAGTCCCGCTGATTATCGACCGTCGCAATTCGGTCATTGCCACCACCAGTGCTGATGATATTTACTTCGTTTGCTGTTCCTTGGACAGCAAGGTTGTCGGAACCGACAAGCCAGATCTGATTGTCGCCGTTCCCTGCGTGAATCTGGTTGCTGCCAGCCCCCGCATGAATGCTATTGGTAAAAGCAGCTAAGCGATCCGCTACCAATTCTCGCGGAGGTCCTCGTGGGGATTCGGGCCCGCCCTCATTCTCAGGGAACTTTTCATTCAGCCACGCTCCGGCAAGAATTCGGTCTGTGCCGCTACCAGTCCAAATCGTATTGTCGCCTGAGCCGGCAATGACAAGGTTGGGACCATCACCACCGAAGATTATGTCATCACCGTCGTTGGCTACATCTAGAGCATCATCTTCCCAATGCACATCACCGCCATAGATTTCATGAGCGGCTGTGTCATTTTCATCAATTGCTGGACCGTTAGTTGCATAAAGCCAGTCTTTGTCGGCTCCGCCAACTAGAACATCTCCGTCGGCGTTTCCTCTGAGCACATCTTCCCCTGAATGGCCAAACACAACGTCTCGCCCTCCATTCCCTTCCGCTTCATCTGCGCCACCGCCAGCCCAAATCCAGTCATTACCATCGTTTCCAAAAAAGAAATCCCTTTCGTTTGCACCGATGAGGTAGTCTCCGGAAGGACCACCTTCGAGCCGATTTTCCGGCGAGTTGCCTGAGATCCACGTTTCTATCGCACGCTCATCTGACGCAGGATTGTTCTTCGCAGTCATCCAGTCACTTCGACGAATTCTGGCGATCAACCGCTGATTGGAAGGAATATCGCCAATGTCCTCAGAGAGATCGTTTAGCGAATCGGCAACGAGAACATCCTTTCCAAGTTCGTCGGAATGATGTCCGATATGATCTCTCTCCGTCCCTCCGATCAGATTGTCGTCCCCCGGTCCACCAATGAGTCGATCGATGCCACTGCCACCCCAGACCCAATCATTCCCAGGTCCACCATCCAGCATTGGGTCGTCTTCCGATCCACCATAGATGTGATCATTCCCTGGACCTGCCAGCAAAAAATCGGAATGTTCATCGCCATGGAGGAAATCATCTCCTCCACGCCCGAGAATTCTGTCATCACCTATCCCGCCATGCAGATCATCGTTTGCGGTATCTGATCCAATTAAAAGATCAGCGCCAACACCACCGTCAATTCGCGATATTCCGGTGCCATTGTGGATCAATTTGTCGTTGCCGCCAGCTCCACTAAGTTTCACCGGATTTCGGACATGAGGGCCGATGATAATTCGATCATTTGCATCACCGCCCTTGAACTCTAGTTCCTGTGTGTTGTTCACATTACGGTGTTGTACTATTTCTCTGGATGTCGGACGCCCGTCAGCATCAACTCGAAGCTGTGCAAGCTTGTACGCAGCGCTGTCGACTGGCGTAATCTCTTGTTCGTCAGCATTTCTTACACGTGCATGAGTCGCATCCGTTACCTCGACAATTATGAATTCTTGGGTGGTTCCAGCCGGTTGGATATATGCTCCTGCGTCACGATCTTCATCAAAGGCATTGGAGTCGCCAGCGACAGCCGCTGTCCCATCTTCTCCAATCGTGATTGTGCTGCCCGGCGGGACAATCTTGTCTGTGACCCAAGTTCGATGTTCTGTTAATAGTCCGTTTCTGAATCGAAACTCGTAAGTCTTGATATAGCCTTCGCCCGCAGCGTCGTCGACATCAACTGTCCCATTGCCAACGTCTGGCGCCTCAGCCTGCGGCGCGAGAAGGACGGCAACGAGCGACAAGGGAGAAACAATCGGTGGGCCAGTATCGGCAACTCCGCCTCCACGTGGCGCGGGTTGACTATCCTCCGAGCATTTGTCGTTGAACGACTTCTCGAACAAAGTCACTTTGGGGAACTTCTTTTCCTTGCAGATAATGCACTTGAATTTGCCAAGTACCTTGAAGCCAATCTCAAGATAAGCTCGTAGCTGGGCATAGATACTAGCCTTCATGCTGAACGCACCGATTGGGTCATCGAGAAACTCAGGCAGATAGATCTTCCCGTCGTTTCCGAGATACCCATTTGCAGAATCTGGGCAGTCCTTTAGATCGAACGCTAACTCACCGAATAGACCGCCTTCGACTCCTGCTCTTGCAACAGCGACGTTGATTTCGGCAGCTGCGAAAATCCCCATGTTTAGGATTACCTCCGGTATGTCGCGCCCAAATCCACCTGGTACCAATCGGTCGTTCAGATAGAAGCCATCGAATGAAGGACGGTGTTGACGTATCGCAGATGTGTCATAGCCGATCGCAAGAGTGGCTTGACCGGATGTGCGCCCTCCAAAGCGCCCACCAAGTGGACCAATAATCGGAAAGAACTGACTGTACTCAAAACGGTAATAGAGTTGCGGAATGCGGTACTCGAATACGGTTGCATCATTTCCCAAGATAAGGCCGAAAATGACCTGTTGCGGCGTCGAGAAGACATCGCCGTTTGGCCCTTTGATTTCTTCGACTAATGGAAAGACAAATCTGCCCGCATTTGCAGAAAGGTAGTGAGCCTCCTCTTCTGACTCGAAAAGGCCGCCGATAGCTGAGAGGTCAGCTGGCACATAGCCCTCACTCATCTTCGACTCAATTTCCATGAATTTGGAGTCTGGGCTCACAGAATCGTCAATATCAGGGCTCAGCCCGCCAATTTGATTTCCGTCGAGTGCTGAGGCATCCAATTCAAATGCTCCAACGGTCACCCAACCATCATCAGATCCTTGGGCGATATTGCGAATAAGTGCGATCTTGCTTTTCATCTCTCGCAAATGGGACACGGCCCGACGAAACTGCTGTATCGACTCTTCTTCTTCCTCTTTCTCCACAAACAACAATGCCAAGTCAAAGAGAGTGACGTTGCCACCAAGGTTAGAAATGACAGGCAGAGGTTCTTCACACTTATCCGAAATCTCAAGAACGGGTTTTGCGGCGTCGAGAACTTTTCCAACGACCGGATCCAACACGTCATCAGCAAAGTCACCGACATGCATTTGAACTTTACCAAATCGAAGTTCGGGTCCGCCGGGCGCGTCAAACTCCCAATTGAATGAAAAGGGAGTACGGAATCTTGGGATTACGTCCCCGACCTTCTCGCTCGTAAAGTACTTGACATTGAAGCCAGCCTTGGCGGAGAGCGTTGGTCTTGATGCACGTGATGCAAGTTCGTTTAGACGAAGCGTTGCGTCTACAGGCGCGATCGGAACAGCAAATTCGACTTCTGCACCATTTAGCTCACCATCGTTCAGCTCCGTGTCAAACCGCAGAAAACCGATGTCCGTGTTGAATCGTTGACTTGGATCCAATTCTGCATTGGCCGATACTGAAACCAGAACATTGCGAAAGGAAACCCCTTTGTCGTCAAACCCGATCGTCGCAAAGTACTCTCTTGCGTTCTGGTCCGAACTTTGCCCACCAAACGTAATATCTGTTCCGTAGGTCATCACGGGATTGGGAGCCATATCCATTCCGATACCATCGAGACCAAGGTCAAGATCCGTTGTGCGGTCCCTGGACTTCGTAAATCGAATTCTGATAACGACACTCTTGGCATCAAGATCTACGCTGACAGGCTTGTCTTCCTCACTTGGTGCTGGTGTCGGAGGCATTTCGACCCGATATCCTGCAAGCGAATTGCGCAACGCACTCTCTAGCTGCCGTTCGATCTCTTTCTTAAGCTCATCTCTTGGTAGATCAGTACTGATACCGTCGAGCGTTAACCAATCGCCATCGAATGCTCCTCGCAGATCATCAAAGACCTCTAAGATTTCCAGACTGCTGTCTCCGATGACTGGGATCTTCAGCTTTCCAAGTAAGTCCCCGATGCCCCCGGAGAGCTCAATGTTGACACGATCCCAGTTGCCACCCAGGTTTTCCAAGTGTTTAACCAAATCATATGAAGGCGGACTTGGAAGCTCCGGGAAAGACAAGTCAGAAAAGTCCAACTCGAAGTCGATCTGTGGAAGCCCAACCTGATTGTCAAAGTCCGCGATCAATCCCTGAATCGATCCGAGGTCATAGACACGCTCTGGTTCATTCTGATCCAAATCAGGCAGTTGAAAGTCGAAATCACGTTCCCAAATACCACCGGGATGCCCCTCGATCTTGAGTCCTCCAATCTTCTCTCGAAATGGACCAAACACAACTTCAATATCGCCGGTCGGAAGTTCAACCTTGCCGTCGGCAGTAACGAAGGTGTCCGGACAACTCAAGAAGACTCCCTTAATCTCCCGTTCGGAGTCTGATTGTGGACGAAGGTCAATGCCAATGCCAATACTCATGCCGCCTGACCAACCCACGGAGGCTCGACCGCTGTCGCCAACATTGACGATTGGCATGTCCTTGAAGGAATCCGGCAATCCGTCACCCTCATATTGCAGATTCAAATTGCACTGCTCAAGCGCAGCCTCCGACCTCGAGATAACGAAGATGATTGATCTAGTCGCTTGATCAAATCGCACATCTAGGTTGCCTGAGTTCTCGATCGCGTCCTGAAGGATGTCATGCAGTTGGGCAAGGTGCTGCACCGTTAGCTTCTGCGTTGATAAATCTGACTTATTCAACTGAGAAGTGATGCGTTCATGAACACTTGCCAAGTTCTTATCCAGCGCGATCAATTGCTCAAGATTGAAGTCGACTCCCGGTATTCTCTGTGAAAACCCTTGGTGCTCCGAAAACCTGGTGATCAACGCACTTGCCCGCTCGATCGCGTCCTCTACACCTCCAAGGACTATCCTTCTATCTGCAAAACCGCCGAGAGCGGTATGTTTTAGATCAACGCCATCAGCGAGCGAAATTTGAGTCTTCCCAGGAACACTCCTGTCGTTGGGCACACCCCAATCCCAAGTGAAGCGAAAGCGGGCTGCCGCATTGAATTCATCTATTGCTCGATCCAGATCGCTCCCAAAGTCGTCGGGCCAGAGGTCGCCGCGAAAATTACTCTTGGTTTGATCCGCTATCAGACCGACCTCGAAAACGGCGGTTGCTCCTGCTGCTGGAATAAATTCAGACTGCTCGGCGACAGCTTTAATATGGAAGTCAAAGTTCGCTTCCACGTCACCTGTACCGGTCATCGCCAGCTCGAGCAATCCAAGGTCCAGGCGACTATTCTCGGTGTCTATGTCGATCTCTGTTGAGCATGCGACCGAGCTAGGTTCTTCCAACGCAAACCTACGTCTAATTTCTTCCTCGACAACAATGTTGCGTCGAATGATCTTTCCGTCTTCATCAAGATCAGTGCCGGTTATGCCCAGGCCGAGACCTAAGAGCGTCCCCGTTTCCCATTTGCCCGTACCTGGTTTGAGGCCATCCGCGTCATACTCGCCCGTCCCCGGAAGAAGCCCCGTCGATGAAACACGGAATACCCTCGTATTGTCGTCGGTAAACGTATGGTCTTTAAACGGAATGTTCTCTGTCAGTATCAATCCAGTCCTGGTGACATCTTCGGACAGGGTCACTTGCCCTGCTGTGAAAGTAAATATTTGCGTCTTCAGTTCACCAAGATTCTGGATACCATCAAGAGGAACTTTGATGTAGCGGGTCGGTGTCGGCGGTAGTTTATGAGTCTTGTCGGTTAGCTCGACATAAACAAAGTACTTGGTACCAGCCTCGGTATCGTCCATGCACTCTTGTGCGAGTCGCCTGAACTCCCTGAACTGTCTCGCTTGTCGAGATTTATCATTGGGATCAGTGGTCGGAATGAGTTCCGTTAGGGGCGTAGAATCCTCAAGCAGCGATTGCGGATCCGGTGTTAGCCGATTGAGATCCAAATCGAAGTTGATTCTTGCTGAAGCGGTAGTTTGCGCATCGACACCCCCACTAAGCCGTAGGTTTTCGACTCCGCTAAATTGGGAGTCCGACGGCCTGCCAATTGGAAATGTACTCTGATGTCGAATGTCAACATCTTTGGTTGAGAATTGCACCTCCGCCGGCACTCCGGTAGACGCCACACGTAGACCAAGTTGAGCATACTCGCTTACATCAGAAAGAACCGACTGCCACAGCTGAAGGGTCAACGGTCTGAAGTCCTCTATTTCTAAGAGATTTGAAGTTCCCATCGGAAACCCAAGTGACTCAGCATTGCGCAAAGTGATGTGTGTTGCTCCAGAGTTCAGTGGAGCCGAAACTTCGAGCCGTCCATCGTCGGCAAGTGTAAAAGTGACTGGAGCACTGCCGCCAAGCGCATCGCTGAGGCGGTCCATCAAGGGACGATCTGAGCCGTCAACCAAGACTTCGACTACGGTCGGATTCGCTTGGTCTCCGTTCTGTACGATCTCAAAAGAGAATGATCGACCTCGAATTTCGTCTTCTACCGGGGCGTGCTCAGCAATTCGACGCATGTGTTTAAAACCGAATCGCTCAATCTCATCCAATCGAAATCGATGAAGATGCAGTTGACGATTGACTTGCAAGAACAGTTGAGGGGCGCTGCCCGCTTCCAGCGGACGCAATCCAAAGGAGATTCCACCCTCAAGCCCAAGAGGCTTCAGGTTATAGTCGAGAAGTTTGTTGAGTCCTCCAACGTATGCGATCTCAGGTTGTTCACCCGATAGATCTGGGGCCTTGAAATCGACGGGCTTCTCAACGGAAATCTCGCGACCGTCGACAATCAATCGCTCGTCAAGCCTTCCGGCAACGACACCCCAGTCAACAGCACTCCAGTCGCTTTCCCACTGATCGGACGGTGTGGGCTCTCCAAAGATGCGTGAATGCGTGAGGCGTGGAAGTATTTTGTCGGCTATCTCCGCGCGAAGACCAACTGCCTCTGCCACATTAAAATCGGAGAACGGAAGATTCTTGTTTGGATACAGAATTCGTTCTTGCGTGAACTCGCCCAGGTAATCCAGAAGGGTTAAAAGCATGCTGCTTCGCAGCCATTCTGCCTGAAATGGTCGTAGCTCGGCAATTTGTTCGTCGTCCGCTGATGGAACGATATATATCCTTGATAATTTGGGTTTGATCCCAAAGATGTGGAGTTCATCTCCGACTCGCCGAACAAGGTGTTTGTCGCCACCAGGAGGCCCAACTGCCCATTCACTGCCAGCAAGACTTTGAGCCACTTCAGCGTTGCCGTCGTCGTGCAGATAGTGAACTCGTTTGAGAAGTTCGGGGAATGTTCCCCCATCAAGGTCACCTGCTGCAACGTTGATCGCCTGTTGCTTGTAATGAGAAAGAACCGTTCGCGCGTCCACATCTAACGCGTCCGCAAACTTCAAGTCGAATTCGACGATGGAATCGGACTTAAGACCGGCGATAGCCTCGAATGAGTGCGAGTGAATTGAAAGGAGCTCCGAAGCGCTGGCTGGAACAGACACAACCCCTATTAGATCCTTTTCAGTGGGATTTACTGGCGGCTTGAACTGGAAGGCTTCTAGTTGCCCAACAAACAACTGCCGGATGTTTACCGAATTGACCAGATCAGTAGACGTAAACGATAGATCGTTTGGTGCGACCAAGTCGAAGAACTGCATGGACAGTTCTTCAAGGAACGGTGTTCCTAGCTCAAGTAGTCCAAATCGGAAACCAGAAGAGTCGGTGGTCAGTTTTTCTCCGTCAGCTCTTACGGCAAGGTGGGCTCTCGCGCAGACAAATTCTGGCTCACCGCCTCCCGCCCCGAGATCAATCCGCAACTCGCTCTTTGTATGCAAGACTAACCGAATGTCGGCCTGCGAAGCCGTAGTGAATTCCAAATCGACGTCACCTTGCTCGATTAGAAGTGGCTCTGGGTCGTCAAGCGTGCCGAGTGCTTTGAATCGAAACTTTCCAGTGACATCGGCTTCAACTCGACGAGGAAGTTGCACTACCGCTTTGTTTGATACAGCATCAAAACTGATCTCGTCAAGTTGGTGAAGCGTAGCGAGGTCTCCGTCAAACTTGTCGTGTAGATTCGTTAGTGCATCACCAAACGCCTGACGAATCGTAGCAAGTTCCTCCGTGTAGCTATCACTACTTGAAGCTAAAGAGATCCCCTTCTCCGCTAGCCGATTATTTACGTGCGATAGCAGTTCGGGATGGACTAGAGCGCTATTCCCGGCTGACGTGAAAAGACCTCGCAGTTTTAAGATGCGGTCTTTGATCAGGTCGGCCTGTTCTTGCGTTAGCGGTCCTGCGAGGCGATCAACTGGCGTGCTGCTACCGTCGTCGGTTCTGACATCTAAAAGTGCTTTGGAAACTACTTCTCGATCGCCATCAATCTGAGCGATTACTTCAACCCGTAGTTGATAGGAACTGGATTGAGCAAGCCCCAGTGTTGCCTGAAAACTGACATCGTTACCGTCGTCTGTCCGCGTGACGTTTTCTTTATCGCGAAGCTCCTGATTTTGGGCGGCACCTACCTCTGGACTGTGAACAACCCATTGCTCCCAGGCATTTGCTATATCATCCCATTTTCGCCACGAAAGCCGAATCTTTCCCGGCAAGCTAGGATTCTTCGTACCCGTCCCTTCAAAACGGATATCGCCAGAACGGACAACTAATTCACCCGCACTGCTGTATTCTCTGATATCACTTGAATTTGGCCCCCAAGAAGCGATCCGCCATGAGTCGCCGGATACCGCTGCAGAAAGTCGATTAAGTCCTATCTTCAAGTGCCTAATTCGTTGCCTTGCCGGTTCAAACTTCTTGAGAGTTTGGTTTGTCTTGATGTAATCGATCAATTCATCAAAGTTATTCCGCATTCCTTTCTGCATCGGGCGCGGTCCATTCGTGAAGCCCTGGAAGACAAAATCCGTGAGGATGTCTTGAATCTCAGGGTGGAGGCTGTCCCAAGCGATTCTGCCATTGGGGATACCGTTTTGGGTTGTCCAGAACTCATAGTTCTCCCGCGCCTTTTCTTGAAACGATGACTCTTTTTGTGGGGCATCAGCGAAAGCCTCGTTCCACTGTGAGCCTTCGGAGTAAATCAAGTTGAAGAGCTTTACTTGAGAAAGTCGCGAAATGACGAGATTCTTGTGGTCTCGAACAAATTTTGCGGCAGACTCTCTTGAGCGGCCGCTCGCGCCCACAAGCTCAGTCCGTACATAATCAGGCACACCAGCCAATTCCAACTCGTGCGTCATCTGAGCAGGCGTACGTGAGCGCATGTCGTATCCACGCCCGATGTTGACGCCAGCGACATTGTCTTCGTCTTTGATGCCTCGAATTCTCGGATGGTAAACCCCAAGAGTCCTGTCGCTATTGCCCTGAGCCCGGAAAGTGATAAGTCCCGCTTCTACGAACGCGATGTTCTCGGCGGGTACGGGGCCAGAAGCAGGAAGGAAAACAACTCCCTCATACTCTCGCCCGGTACTGGGCGATACAATCTTGATGGTGTATTCGCGAGCAACACCGGTTGCGGAGTTGGTTAGGTTGAAAGTGTCGGTGACCCCTTCGATTCTAACTAGCGACCCGTCGGCTACCTGACCAGCAAGCGGATGTTGAACGACCGTTACGGTAAAAGGCCCACCAGGCAACGTCACTGTTGCCTCCAATGAATCACCAACGCTCACGTGATCTGAAATGGTGATAAACGACGGAGTGTTGGATGGTGGTTGAGTGAGACCGATATCGATACTAAGGTGATCGCCATCGGCCAATCGCTCGATCTGAGTCTGACTGAGTGAAGGTACAGCCCAATTTGCTCTTAATTCTCCCGGGATTGCAGGAACGGAGTTGTTCCGTAGGACATCAAAATCGGCCAGCCCGAGTGTGACCGCAATCTCATACTCATCGTCGTCAACAGATTCGATCGTTGCAGCTTCAAGGTTTGTAATTTTTGCTGCGAATGGCCCATCTGCATTGTTACCCGTAACTTTCCTGTCGGCAGGAATGTATGCACCATCAAAGTCCCAGCTTTCTACTGTCTCCTGTCCAGGTCGCAAAAGGTACAATGCATTATCGAAAGGCCGGTTGCCATTCGGATTTGGCCCATAGACAAGAATTGGTTTGGTGGAGGAGTTGGTAATTTCGCCATCGATAAGTGAACGAACAGAAAGTCGATCTGCGTTGTTGATGAAACTCACTTCGTCTCTTGTCAGCCTACGGACGAACACTTTTCCTTCGTCATCTAAAGCCAAGACTTCTGAAACTTCTTTGTCACCCGCTTCCAAACGGACTCGTACTTTCGTGATGCCTGGAGTTGTCGCTTTGAATTTCAAAAAGATTGTGGCATCATAAACGGGACTTTCTACCTCATATCGCCCTGGGAGCGCAGGCTGGCCCGCTACATGAGTAAACGGTCCGTGGGGCTCACTCCATTCACTGCCGGTCGCCGAAAGCACCTCGAACTCCACACCGCCAGCTGAGCACTCGACTCGATAATCCGCCCAGTCCTTGTCGTCGAAGTAGATTCCATTCTCCATTCCCTCTGTGAGCGTAAAGGTCTCCTCAAAGGAGTCGCGATTTGCGTCACCATAGATGCCACTCCATTCGTTATTTCGCGTACCGGCAGACGCAAAGTCTCGCAACGCTTCAAGCGCGTCGCTTCCACGCTGAACTGCAGCTGACTCTCCTTCCAACAGTTGTAAAAGCTCACGTGGTCCAGTTAATGGCCCGCACCAAACTCGATCGGTTTCGTCTGGATCAAGCCATTTCATTGACCACCAACCGTCGCTAAATGTCGGTGTGTGATCGACATTATCCACGAACTGATCGTAGATTTCCCCCTCCTTGCTATTGGTGAATTTCCCCGTAACCCCGTGGATGTAATTCGGGAGCCCAAATCGTCCAATACCGCCCTTGTACATTGCTGGCCAATTAGCGTTTGACCACAGATTGACAACCTTCTTTGAGACGTTCTTTGCAGCGATACCAAATGAAGTGTTTTGAGCGCCGCTATCAATGATCTCTTTGTCTAGTGGCGACCCAAGCAGCATCCAATTGTCGACTTTCATTCCTTCTTGAAGTGCGCAAAGGGACACGATCGTTCCTTGACTGTGCGACACGATGCTGACTGGAATGTTTTCACCAAATAACTCGCGAGTTCGAGCCACTGTTTCCTTGAGTTTCGCAACTGCAACGAACGCCTGGTCACTCATTCCAAAAAATGAGTTCGCACGTCCGCCTACTGAATCACTTGCGCCAAGAACATGTTCTACACCCCAGTCAAAAGGGATGAGCATCACGCTCTCGGGGAGGTGATCTTCTGCAATCCTGGTCTCAAATTCACCGTAGGCATATTTGTCGTTGGTTGGATTTCCACTGGCTGCGACACCATGAACAAGAATCACAACCGCTTTCACTTCGGAAGTTTCTTGTCCAAAGCTGCGAGTAAATGAACTAAGCCCAATCAAAAGGCAGAGTCCAAAACTCATTGGTTTAGTTAACACTGTTGTACCCTCAAGAGTGCGGAACCATTAGGTGTGTGGGATCACGGTAGTTTTGCGTCGGATTCGTCGCCGACGCCAACATGAATTTCATTTGTATCGGGAGCGTAAGTCACTTCGGAATTCTTCTCTGCGATATATGCAGCTACGACCTTTTTGGGATTTACGTCAATTACCCACGGCATATCAACGCTCGGGTTTCCCTGTAGGATCACAGCCTCGGCAAAGTGCGCGCAGTTGAAGCTTTTAGCCGAATACTTCTTTCGATTCGGATCGAATTCCGAGCTTGGGCGATTACTTTTGAGAAACCATTTCTTGGCAAATGAGTTCATTTGGCCAAAGTTCATATTCCGGAAAAGAGCGCCGCGAATAGGCTGTAGAGGATTGCCATTCGCTTGCGATTGCATTCTCTCTGATAATCTGGACATTAAGTTTTTCAGGGATGCCTCAGTTGGCATTCCAGATTCCATTGCGACATTTGGGACCGTAATCCGTTCTACTCTCCCGTCGCTTGGGTCCTCGCCCCCATTTGCGTACCGACCAAAATCGTAATACTTTGTAAGCCCGCTTCGGTCAATCAGAAGAACGCCCGCATGACCAACCGCATCTGTGTAGCCATACAACGAGTCGGTATGGGGGTAATCGGGAAAGACAACGAGGATCGCCGCATCGCGCAGGGAAGCGGGCTCTAAAACCTCCGTTTCGAGTGCAGATCTTAGTATGGCCAGACGACGCACGAATCGCTCAGTCATCGGACTCACGAAAATGTCGTCAAGCCGCGTGAGCGTAGCAGGAAGGAAAGGAAATAGGGGAGTATCGCGGTACTTGCCCCACACAATTCCAAACTTTAGGACTAGAGCTTTTAATCTTGCCGTGCTCGCCTGAGGCTTAAGCGGCCGGTCTAAATCGTAGCCGTAGTGCTCCAGTACCCTGCCAATCGCACGCAAACGCTTGGAACGAAATTGTTCCGATTCGTAGTAGCCTGAAAGGACATCGGCCAGCTTTTCTTGACCGTTGGGTATACGAATGCCCCAGGCATCAATATCTCCCAGTAAATCTTGAATTGGAACGCGGGTAACATAATATCGATCTAGACGATCAGCGTCGGTTCTTGGTTCTGCGCTTTCCCAAACTGAGTCACCTTCCAGCAGGGCATCCGTGGCTCCAGCCCCAATATCGCCGGCCCACGTAGCGGCAGCGATATTCTCACCGAGTTCTAGCGTAATTAGCCAATGACTTATTTCCGTGATGATTGGGTGGACTAATACATCAAGTCCAACCAGAAGATGAAACATGTCAACAACGCTTCCGTCGGGCGTCCGGACGGATTGTGCTTCGCGAAGAATTTGCCATTTAGCTTGAGCAGGTCGATCGTTCAGATAGATGGGGCCCTCATCCGTGCCAATAACTTTGTCGAATGGAAAGTCCTCACTGTGCGACATCTGACGTAGTCGCGTCACGCGCTCGCGGATCCCAATATCAGCGTTATCGCTCTCCCAATCGATTAGCTCTTGCTTGAACACACTCCATGGAGCCACCGGAACAACGGACTTCACATTCTCATCTTCCCCGAGCCACCCGATTCTGCCCCGTTGAACATCCGAGCTTACCGACGCCTTAAAGCGGACTTTGCACCATACAAAGCCATCGACTACCTTAGACTCAAGAATATCAATTGGAATTTGGGCGCCCGTGAGCCTCCCAATTATCGGTTTATCTCCCCCGGCGTCCGTTCTTATGTTGGCGAAAGATGCCGTAGTCCATGAGTCGTGATATATCCCCTCAACTTTTTCCCAAGTGGACGCATCTACAATTCCGTTGTCGGTGATATTGGCGTCACGTTGAAGTTCCTTAACCTGAGTTTCGGTGTCGTTGCCGAAGATGCCATCAGTAGCGATCCGTGGTTCAGGTTCCAACAAGTCATTAAGTGCATATTGGAGGAACTTAACATCTGGCCCTTGATTGCCACGTGTAAGAGTTGGACGATCAGCAAAAAGAGCAGCCCAAGTCTTAGGGCCAGCGACGCCGTCGACACTCAAATTTCGGCTAGATTGGATTGCCTTAACGGCGTCTTTCGTTTCCTCGTCAAAATTTCCGTTGACTCCCAATTCGAGCCAGAATCTTGCATTGAGAGTGCGTTGTAGGATCACAACAGCCTCACCCTTGTCTCCTTCCCGGATAGTTGGCTGAGACCCCAGAGCAATGTTTGCTGTGAAGAGAAAAAAGACGATACCGACATATTTGACAAATCGTTTTACGAGCATGTTTCACCTATATCCCTCATCAAGAGACTCCAAGCAGTACTGCGCAACTGCGATCTACTTGCGTTTTTGGCCCGTTGGCGCGATAGATCAAACGAAGTTCGAATCCCAAAAACCGAATGGTCTGAAGGGGTATCGCCAACACACGGACTAACGTCGTTAACAGTCAAAAAGTAGGGGCTGTGATTAACTCGGTAGTCTTGTCGATAGCTCCTTGCAGCGGGCTTGGTCGTTTCGTCGCTCCAAAATATTCCGTAATCATGGTCGTCGTTGACTTCGAGCAAGTCGATGCTTTTGACACCGAGTCCACTCGCAGACGTCTTCGTCCAGCGCGGCGCGTTGGCGGATTGAAGCCATCGATGCGTATTTCGATCAACTTTTTCGTCACCTGCAACGAACTCGCGTCCGCGCTTGATTGATTGGAAAAGCTTGATCCGTCGAATCGTTTCTCGAGCTATGGTCCGACTAACCTTGATCCAGCTGAAGCCCAGATCTTTAAGCCGCTGTTTGATTCGGCCTACATCCTTCGCAAAGTTTTTTCCACCAACGCCAACACTATCGGACAACTCAATCCTTTCTCCCCCAATGGCACTGGAAGACATTAAACCCATAAGGTTGAGTCCCAACAGATTCAATTTCGGTCCGGCAAAACCCACGTTCAATTCCCCGCGCGTTGAAGTCAGCGGGAGCGAGAATTTCCAGCGTGCCCGGAATAGCGTGCCCCCCGAGAGGAGGATTCTAGCTCGCTGAGACCGCGGATGCAAGCAAAAGCGCTCTGCCACTATTTGAAAGCACGGAATCCCGTTTGTGAAACCGAGTTCGATCCGAGTCTTGTGTGAGGATCAAAATTGGAGCTATTTGGCAGGCTTAATTCGCTGATCGAGTAATCCTCACAAATTGCCGCTCGCTTACCGGTTCGGGAGACCTCTTCTCTTCCTGTTAACCACTCGCTGACATGCGAGAAAAAGCAGCTTTGGTTAACCGAAATCTCATCAACAGATTTCGCATCTGCGTTGCCCGAGGATTGATCAAGAGAGACGGCAATCGCATTACAGAAGCCGTATTCAATGCGAAAAAGCCTGCGATATCTGCTGAGTCTCTCCGGATTGGTTTTGTACGGGGAGCCTTCGTGGACAGTAGCGAAATGCTGCTGCCCACCTTAACCGTCAAAGGCCGATGCACACGCATCGGCCTTTTTGCGTTTATCCCCGTGTTTTCGGCACTTTCTTGCCACGACTGGTTCGCCACTTTCGCTCTTGTCCGGTCGGGTCACCTAACCGGAAAGCAGCTTTCCGCCACGCCCTCCCGAACCCAACAACGAAATCTCTCAGACTCTCTCAGTTAACATGCTCGCCCTAGTTAACAGAAATGGGCGAGCGAGAGTATCGATGGAAAAGGCGACCAGAGAGTTCGAGACTGCTGCTGTTTGAGACCGATTTCGGACGGATTCTGGAGAGTGCCAGTGCGAGATCGCCGCGATGAGTGGGGGCATCCCTGCACGGCTCTGCCGGGAGATCCGTCAGCGAGTAAATCAAACTCGATCATTCTCAGAGAGTGAGACGCTGGACGACGCCTGTCTCTTCGATTTCAAGACCGAGACCTTCAATCCCGCCAGCATGCTCTCGAGTGGTAAAAACCATATATCACTCGAGTCACTCTTTCCCGAGTGATATAACCCAAATCGCTTGACTCACCCAGCGATATTAGGTCGAATTTGCTCATATCACCCGACTGACCCGGGGTTAAAAAGATAGTTCTGCAAATTGGATGGATGCGTTTTGATTGAACTCGTTTCCATGTTCGTTTCCGGAGTAGCAATCGGCGGCATTTGCACGTGGATAGCGTTTCCACACATTGCTTGCTTACTCTGTTGTCGACGGGCACGTTCGCGCACATATTCCGCTGTTCAATGTGGTCTGTCCTACTTGTCGACTCTGATCCTCAGCGTGTTTTTCATGTCTGGTTTCGCACGTTTAACGCTATCCGAACTCGCGGCGTTTATCGGACCGTTTTCCGGCATGGCCTTGATTTGGTGGGCTGCAATCTTCTTCCCTGTCCGAAGTGCGACGGGAGTCAGTCGACGTTTCGCCTTAGTATTTCCGGCAGTGTTTGTCTCCGCCGTATTCGTCACTGCATTCGCTTGCATCTTCCCAGTTCCAGGGAACGCAACCAGCCGTTCAATGATCGACCTGGGTGTCTCAGCCATGTTTCTCTGGCCGGGCTTTTTAATTGCTACACTTAGCATTGCGATCTATTCGTGGTCCTCGTTGGCGTTGCAAACGACAGAGCACCTGGAACTGGCGTCACGAATTCAGTCGCCCAACGACGCGTTTCACGGAAAAGCAGAACCAAGGGATGCACGTGAGTCGCCGAGTTGAGTTTAATAAGGTGGGACGTCGTTCGCGGCGACCACGTGATCCCAACCGTTACATGACTAGCACTTCAACAATGGCGACTCGATGGGATGACTATCGGCAACGACGAGCCATCCTTTGGATCGTCGGACTGAGCTACATTCCAGGAACGTTGCTTTTCGGTTCTTTGCTAAACGCGGTCTTTGAAAACAGTTGGTTCATTTTTGCCGTGGCATTGATTTGGATGCTGGCGATCGTCGTCGCCAGCATGCGTTTACACAGTTTTCCGTGTCCTCGATGCAACAAGCCTTTCCTGAGCCGTAATTTTGTAACAATGCCCTTGTGGAGTCGGACCTGCATACATTGCGACTGGCCAAAATGGAGAGAATGCAGTAGTAGCGACGCTAGCAACTGGGGCGAAGGGGAGCTAGAATGTCTATCGTGTGGCGCGCAGATGACGGAGTCAATGAAGAACTGCTCAGCGTGTGGATGGACGTATCATGAAAACTCCGACATGTAACAATGCGATGATGACGGAGCGGCGTGTCGGCTTTCACACAGTGGCTGCGTCTCTCGCCGCCGCCCGCATATCGCCGCCGTTATGTCGCTAAGCCACTCGCGGCGAGATCCAATATGGATGAACCCCAATACCAAGTTGGAGACTCAGTGCTAATTTGCGGCGGATTAAACGCCAGCAAGACTGGTACGATTGCCGCTGCGAACCTGAACAATCGCCGATTGACTGTGTCAGTTGAATGGTTTTCAAGCACGATGGACGTCAACGTCGCGATTGACGACGTTTGCCTGCTGTCACCCATACGCCGTCCGATTATTGACGACATCCTCAAATCGCTTGCCCATCCCCTTCGACTCGTCAGCGGTTGCCACCGCAATGCTTGGTGGGCACGCAAGGCAATGTCCGAATCGACGAAAGATCCACAGGCATTGTTGATCCAACACGATGCATTTCGAGAAGCGCTCGATCAACAACAGAGTGAAGATCTCCTCAAACGCCAATCAGAAGTGAAAACGTTGCTTCAGAAAATCGTTCCCGAAGAACACGGCGAATGGTGGCTGGCAAACTGGGAACCCTATGTTTGCTGGGGCCGTGCTGAGTGCGAACGACTGATGTGTGATCTAATTGAACCTGACACGATCGAGCGAATACGCCAAGAAATGATCGAAGGCGATGATGATCTTCGGCAATTGGTAACGAATGATCCAGATGAATTCGACGCGCGCCTTCAATCGCGACTGGAACCGATTTACGACGAACTTGTTCAAGCAGGAATTGCTCTTTGTCGGTCGTGTGATCAATCGAAGGACGCAACTGATGGGGCGACCTAATACGCGACAGCACAAAACCATGCACCCGCGCGGCGAAGGCTGGGCGTTTTCAAATGGAGAATCACTTGTCGCCGCCGGGTGATTTTAGACGTTCCGACACTCGCAAGTCGTTTTTGATTCTAACTCCAATGCGACCGAATGCGGACATGACGATGCGAGTGTCGTGGCGGACGAGAATGCTGCCAATGCATTGACGCAATGGAGCGTTTTTGGTTCGGTCGACCATCGCAGGCAGACGCGACCTGTGGCTGCACTTGCGTTTTCCACCCCGTTCAATTGCTTCGATCGCAATCATCTTTCTGCCCTACATCTTTTTGCCATTGCTCCGACGCTGGTAGCGTCACCATTTGCTTGCACGGCAGAATCGACTCATGGTAAACTCATGCAACGTCGGGCTCGTTTCGCTGCAAGTTTGGTAAGCACCGCTCGCGGTCAGAGCCATGCGGTGAACGGGGGTTCGCGAGCCAGTCCACTTTAATAAAACATCAACCCCGCGAACCCCGTTACCGCGTAACGTTATTCCGCATGGACCGCATCATCCTCATCGCTGTGATTGTCCTCGTCGCCATTGTCGTGGCTCTTTGGCTGCTGCGCACACGCAATGAATCTCCGACCACAACGACGGACGTAACTGCACCTAAGCCGCTCGAATCCCTGCTCGAAACAATCGACACGACTCCGGACAAACCAATCAACTTCGGATACAAGATCTCGTGGCTCGCTGTTCGCGCGTCGGATGCGCAAGACGTGATTAAATCGCTCTCGATTGACAATCTTCAACCGGCCAACTGGCACACCGGCTTCGTCGCCGCGTACAACGGCCACGCATTTGTATCGCCACCAGTTGATGGCTGGGTATTTGTCGTATCTCAGAAACTTCCGGAATTGGGCCACGATCCAGACACCGAAGAATGGACGTCATTACTGCAATCGCTATCCAAGAAACACGGCGACGTACAATATTTCGGCACCCACCGCGTCGTCGGCTATAATGCGTGGGCTCGATTCAAAGACGGAATCGAAAAACGTGCATTTGCATATCTGGGCGAATCAGGCGAAACATTGGTGGATCGCGGTTCCCGAACGCAGGGCGAAATAGAATTGGGCTACAACTACTTCGATCCCAACTCGACTGATTCCGAAAATGATGCGTATTGGGAACGCGATGATTTGTGCTATCCTGATGAAGAACATGTGATGGAAGTCGCGGGGAAATGGAGCGTCAATCCCAACGCCCTTGAAACCATGAATTTGCCGGTTGGCGTTGGCTGGATTGGAAACATTCCTCGCGCATCGAAATAGCGGAATAACAAATCGGTGAACGGGAGGGCTCGGCGCAGTCGGTCCTGAAGTCGGGCTCCTCTCCTCGCCCCCCGTTACCTTATCGTTATCCAAAAGTATCCAATGGGCGTTGAACTATATCCAGCATTCAGGCCTCCGTGTACCGGATTTGCAACCGACTTTGACGGGCAAGTCATCTTGACTCACCTCGGCGAGTTGGACAAGCTTGCACGGAAATTGAATATTCGGCCACTAACTTCATTCATGGACACCCGCGAGCCACCAAAAGACTACGACGGTGGACCAGAGAATATCGACGAGGTGTTAGGAGATTGGCACGAATGGTTTCAGATCAAAGATGCTATCGCGTCAATTCAACGATTGGTTGGTGATCCTCGGTACCGCATTCACAATGTGGGTATATTGATTGACGAGCTAGAGACTCTTCGGAGATTTCTTGCAGAAGCAGAAGATGAAAACCGGTTGTTTCGTTTGGAATGTGGATAGCACAAGCTGGAATTTATTATGCCGATAGATCGCTCGCACGTCCGTCCATGGTTGATAAGGACAGATTTCAGTGATGAGGTAAAATGGACAACAATCCGCCAGGAGATAGATCGCGCGCGAGACGAAAATGGCGAGACATTTGGGCGATGCTTAAACTTCATCGAAAATGAGAAGCTTTCGACGACGAGTATTCTTGGTGTGGTCAATTCCTTACCAGAGAGCTACCCAAGTCGTTTTGTTTTTGTCGCCGATCAGGTCACCTTTGAGCACCAGGAAGCCGTCGTTCTACTAGCAGACTTTTGTCCCGATTATGAGCGGTTTGATGTGCCACCTAGTCAGCGAAACAGTGATGAAATCCATACGTTTAGGGTTCTCCCTTCTTGTGTGAATTATATCACCTGCTTCTTAGGGGTGCATCTGGATTTTCAAGACTTCATGTTTAGCCTTGATGACGACGATGTATTTCGCGCGAAAACGGTGCAAGAATAATGGATAACAATTAAGGCTTTGACATCGCGGAGCGAGGCACGAGCGGAGCCGATGTTCAAGGCCTTGGTTCAAGAAGGCCGGTGGAACGCTTTGAAGGTTCAGCGATCGCCTAGAGAATTCAAGAAGGGTTTTGCTTTCTTGTCGCGTGACCGCAGGACTGATGATGGTGGCGGAGATGGCCCGGGGTGCCGAGTTGCAGCCAGCAATTGGGCCGCTTTGTGCGTTTCCTGATTGTCTGCCAGTGCGGCTGCGGGCCTCGTTTTTCGCGATCTGCGCAGACCGTCTGCGACCGCACTCCTGGTGACGCTTCGTTTTTGACGGTTCGAACGATCGTAAGCCGCATCGTTCAGCTCGCCTTTTCCAGCGGTGGCCCGCGACTATAGATCACTCGGTGGTTTCGATCAGTGATCTTGATGACCGACAACGGAACACCGCAGTCCGTGCAGCGGCTCGCTGGAGGAGAGTGACTTTCCTTTCGAGCTAACATTGCCAGCGTGAACGTCCAGCCCAAGAACAACCAGACCATCCAGCGGACTT
>NZ_BAABGA010000087.1:0-674 GCF_039541335.1 Novipirellula rosea
CGCTCCGGTTTGACATACTCATTGAAGGATGCCTATTTGTCGAGGTGAAAGCAACTGAATCAGTCCAGCCCATCCATAAAGCACAGCTTCTGACCTACATGAAATTACTAGACATTCCGATCGGGCTGATCATCAACTTTAACGTTCTCAAACTTACCGATGGCGTCTCGAGGCTAATGCTGCCGGGAGCCAACCAAGCCTGAGGCCACGTTATCAAGTCCCACGCAGGTCTTCCCTTCACTCGTGTTCAAATTCCCGCCCGGTCTACTAGGCGAGGGGCTCTGTGCGGGGGTGTTCGAGATTGCGCGGTCGATTGAACAGGAGATAACAGAGGTAACAGAGTTTCGATTCCAGCTATGTTTCTGAAGCTTGGATCCACTGAGCCTGAGCTTCGAATACATCAAGTCGTGCATGGGTTCTCCGTTTCCTCCCTTTCCTCCTGTTCAAATCCCCCCCGGTCTTCGTCGACGAGGGTCCTGTACAGGGTGCTTGAGATTGCGCGGTCGTTTGAACAGGAGATAACAGAGGTAACAGAGTTTTGATTCCTGCTTTGTTATTGAAGTTTGGATCCCACTAAGCCGGAGCTTTGAATCCATCAAACCGTGCATGGCGACTCCGTTTCCGTCTGTTCAAATTCCTCTCTGGGTTTATGCAAAGGCCTCTCAGGTTCAGAA
>NZ_BAABGA010000088.1:0-35811 GCF_039541335.1 Novipirellula rosea
CGTGACCGATCGCGGATACGCCAAGTTTGAGTTGTTCAATCAAATCAATGCCATCGGCAGCAGCTACATTTGTCGGGTCCGAGACAATAGCACGCCGAAGATCCTCAGCGACCGAGAGCTCACGCAAGCCGACCGCGATGCTGGTGTTCGCATCGATCGAGAAGTCGTTTTAGGGGCTTGCACCAGCAACAGCACAACGGTCCCGAGTGATCATCCAGTTCGCTTCATCGAGGTCGAAGTCCCACCTCATGTCCGCACCGGAAGCAAAGGTTCCAACTGCGACGGTCGCCTGCGATTGGTCACAAACCTGATGGACGTCCCCGCCGAACTGATTGCCGAAGCGTATCGGCTTCGTTGGCTGATCGAGTTGTTCTTTCGAATGATCAAGCAGCTTTTGGGCTGTCGACATTTGCTGAGCACAAAGCCGGCAGGCGTGGAGATCCAGATGTACTTGGCGATCATTGCGTGTCTGTTGATCCTGATCTACACCGGCGGCCAACCGAACAAACGCACCTACGAGATGATCTGCTTCTACTTACTCGGCTGGGCCAGCCTGGAAGAACTGGAAACACACATCGAAAAATTGAAACCCAAGACTCTGTAGAAGCACTGCGCGCCGACCGAAGTCCTGTGACTTCGGCGATTCGCTGCTGCACGGTCAGTGGCTGACCGCCGACCTCCACCTGACAATCCGCATCCGGAATCATCATCACCGACTGCAGTCCTGATCACCTCTGGACACAGCAGCAACCGGGCCGAACAGTATTGGGTCAAACCTCTTTGATAAACAAACAATGCGCTGCACCTGCGTGCCGCAGCGATTAGCTTCGGCTAATGCAGCAGCGATCGCTCATATACCGTTGGTATGTGGCAATGGGTTTCGCTTCACCGCCACACGTTATCCAAACGGCAGCGAGGTTACACTCCGCTTTGAAACCACAGGCTTGGTGAAAACAAAGGTGTAAGGAGTCTTTGTTTTTGTGCAATTTCATTCATCGTGCTGCCTTGCGGTTGGATTAAATGAATGTGAGTCATTCCTAAAGCACACTATCACTGCAGGAGATTCCGCAACTTACGTACCTGGTGATCATTGATAAATCCGGAACAAAATAGGACTACTCAGGTGGGGCTTGGAATGGTGAAACGTTGGTCTACGCTGGCGGAAATCTCTTTACGTGATTTGTTGGATCTCGGGCTGGTGGTACACTGACGTACGAAGACTGGCGAACCCTTTTGCAGGATAACTACGTTGAGGAGACTAAGCGTCCTCGGCCAACCAATTCGGAAATCACACTTCGTCCTCCTCATCGCGTCGTATCGGGAGACTGACTATGAAAGGAAATGGAAATGGTTGTGTTTGAACGTCGATTAACGTCTGTAGTTGCTTCTGGGATGTTCGTTTTACTGTTGCTGGAAACATTCTGCACGGATCTTGTCAATTCACTGCCGGGACAAGAAATTAAACCACCATCAACGCAGAATGTGGGCGACGGCGATGAGCAATCGAGCAAGCCAAACGAAACAAATGAACGTGCCATGGTGGAGAACGCGATTCTCAGGGCTGGGGGATACGTACTGAAATTGGATCCCACTGATCCTGAAAGGATAACTCGGGTGGAATTTTCTGGGAGCGCATTTGCAGACAAAAGTTTAGAAGAGATAGCAGATACGATACAAAATGTTGAAAGCGTGTATCTCTACGGAACGAGTGTCACGGATCGCGGGTTGAATTCCCTAGGGCAACTGAAAAACCTGAAAGAATTGGGAATTGAATCCCTGACAAAAGAGGGAGAGTGGACAGAGCAGAGTAGTCTGCTGAACGGTTCGGGATTGGAGTATCTCGTCATGCATCGCCAGAATCTGGAAACGCTCGAGCTGCGACTCTCAAGTGTGGATGACAAGGCAATTGAACATATCACGAAGTTCACGAAACTTAAAACACTTCGGTTGGATCGATCTGCAATTTCAAGACATGGATTTGAACAGTTGCGAAAAACTCTTCCCAACACGGTCATTTACCAACCACTGAAACCGGTATGGTCAGACAAACAAAAAAAAGAATGGAAAAAACGACATGCAAAGTGGTTAGCGCGGGTAAAGAAGGTATCTCGTGAAGAGATATTGGCGTTTGGCTTTCGTGATTTTAAACGTAGCGAATTCGAGGGAATTGGCTATATCCCGAACATTCCATTTGGGGACGATCAAAAAGGATTTTACGTCGAACGATGGTACTGCGTCGATGATCGACCTCTGCTTGAATTGCTGGACTTTTTTGGTCTCGTGAGCGACGACATCCAACACCTCCCAAGTTCACCAATGTCGATCATCCCTGGTGTTCCGGTCCCCGTAGATCGTGGACGTGTCTTCATTGACGATCCAATTATCCGTGACGATCGTCTGACTATCAAGAAAGCATGGCTACAGCGGTGGATTCTCAAAGACCAAGTTGAGGAATAGCCGAATCGTTCCATATACGTCACTGACCAATTTGTCTCCGCCCAGCAGCGAAGACTGGGAAGCATTATTGGGAAGGGTGAAAACAAAGGTGTCAAGCGGGGAGGCTTCGCTAGGAAGGCTTTCCTGATGAATCTAATGGGTCAATGAATCTAATGGGTCAAACCTCTTTGTTGGATGAATCTAATGGGTCAGGATGAATCTAATGGGTCAGATGAATCTAATGGGTCAGATGAATCTAATGGGTCAGATGAATCTAATGGGTCAGATGAATCTAATGGGTCAAACCTCTTTGTTGAGTGAACCAACCAATGCACCAGCGTTAAGCCGCGATTAGCTTCGGCTAATGCAGCAGCGATCGCTCATATACCGGTGGTATGTGGCAAAGGGTTTCGCTTCTCCGCCACACGTTGTCCGAACGGCAGCGAGGTTACACTCCGCTTTGAAACCACAGGCTTGATCACCGATCAAATGATCCAAGTGTCCAGCCTTGTCGACAGAGAGTCGGCCGTTTTGGCAGAGCACGAGTGCTTTGGGCTGGGGAGCTTCGTCCAGTAGGGTAGTTTCGAAGCAGGGAAACTTGATGGAAGTTTGTGTATTGTTTTTAACCCATCAATCAAAACCATCGATCCTTGAGCATTTTGATTCGATCGAATTGCTTCCCCGATGGAGCAAGCATCTTCTCGTCGATGAGAATTCGTGTGCGGTGAATTCGTTCGGTGATCGCAGTGATGTAGGGTTCCGCCACGAAGAAATCTAAGGGGTCAGAAATCTAAGGGGTCAAACCTCTTTGATGATTACGCCAATCGATGCACTGCGTTAGCCCATGACTGGCGGACTGTGGAAAAGTTGGTTTAGGTCGCTAGAGTTAGTTCGTGAGCTTGTTCGAATTCACTCCTAGAACTTTTGGAGTGCGAATCATGGCTTGGCTGAATACTGCCCCGATCGCAAACATTTATGTCAGCTTTCGTTTTTGAGGGAAGAAGTTTAAACGATCGTTTAAGACACAGGGGCAATCCAAGGCGGAAGGCCGATTGCAACGGTTGATTGAAAATATTCGGTTAATTGACAGTGGGCGACAGGAAGTCCCTGAGAATGCTGACGTCTCCACGTTCCTGCTCTCCGACGGCAAACCCAAGGTCGTTCGAAGCATCAATCTGGGCGAACTGTTTCAACCCCACTTCGGTCAAGTGCCAGATAACTCAAGACTAACTTGCAGTTGGTCAACGTATTCTCGACAAGCCGGCGATACACTTTAGTTCGCCAAGCGGCAGACTCTTAACCTGCCACTTACCGCTAGGTTCTCACTAGAAAACCAAACGACGTCTTCATTGGACGCTTTGCCTATGATCTTGTCTTTGATCGAGCCACTTAACGCCGCGAAGAATAAGTCACGACCAGAATCACCCTTCAATGTGTCTTTGTCGAAATCTTCTATTAAAGCTGTGGCGTTAAATGTGAATCCAGCGTTCAGTCCACCCGGAGCGGCGTCTGTGAGATGTTCGCGCCGTCGCTGATAAGTGACGTCGTTGCGAGTCCACTGTTGATGAAGCGCATCCAGTGCGACAAGGTCTTGCTGATTAATCCAACCAGCCCCAAGCAAAAGATCGTTGCCCGATTCACCATCAAGCACGTCCCGCCCCTCACCGCCGATCAGAACGTCGTTGCCATTACCTCCATGCAGCCTGTCGTTTCCAAGTCCGCCGACCACCACGTCGCTACCACTTCCGCCATTAAGTTTGTCGTTTCCGTCACCGCCCAAGATGATAGATGGAACGCTGACTTTTGCATGGATATCGACGGTGTCGTTGCCATCGCCAACCATGACAACAATCGAATCAACAGCCTCAGCATCAATGTCACGGTCTATGTTCGTTTGGCCTTTTCCTTGATTAAGCTTGGCTTTTAAGTTCAAGGCCCCAGAATGAGACTTGATTACGATGTGGTCTCTGCCGCTAGTGCCAATCACAAACAGTGTTCTGTCGACGATCCCAACACCGCTGATGACGATCGATTTTGAGTCGGTGTCGGTGCCGTTTGTCTTTCCATCGTCGACGGTTACGGTGGCCGTATAGATTCCTCCGTCGATATACACGTGACTCGCTGTGAACGTGTCCGCAGTTTGATTGACCTGACTCGGAGCGATTGTCTCAATAACACCGTCACCCCAATTGATCGTCACGACGTGAGTATCACCTACGTCGGCATCCTCGAACAAACCGCTAATCGTCACGGATTCGCCTGCAGTACCAGCATCCTGGAAGGATGGCGCAATCAACGTAACGATCAGCGGGCGTGAATTGCTTGAATTCCCGTCTACATCGGTTACCGTCAACGACCCGGTAGCGTCGGCAAGACCAACGGACGATGCGGTAAGTACTACTGTTTGCGAACCATCAACTAAGTTATCGATCACACCATTCACGGTTGCCGTTGCTGATGTTTGATTTGCCAGGATCGTGACACTCGCCGGTGTGACAGAGGCTTCCGTGCCGTCGTTGATCGACAGGTTGACGACGGTGTCGGTTGACGCAGGAGTCGCGAGCGAGACGGTTACTGTCGTTGCACCGTTCTCAGCGATGCTGGCATCCGTTAACGACAAGCTCAAAGCTGTTGAATCAATATCGGTTACCGTCAACGACCCGGTAGCGTCGGCAAGACCAACGGACGATGCGGTAAGTACTACTGTTTGCGAACCATCAACTAGATTATCGATCACACCATTCACGGTTGCCGTTGCCGATGTTTGATTTGCCAGGATCATGACACTCGCCGGTGTGACAGAGGCTTCCGTGCCGCCGTTGATCGACAGGTTGACGACGGTGTCACTTGCCACAGGAGTGGAAAGCGAGACGGTTACCGCCGTTGAACCGTTCTCAGCGATGCTGGCGTCAGTTAACGACAAGCTCAAAGCGGTTGAATCAATATCGGTTACCGTCAACGACCCGGTAGCGTCGGCAAGACCAACGGACGATGCGGTAAGTACTACTGTTTGCGAACCATCAACTAGATTATCGATCACACCATTCACGGTTGCCGTTGCCGATGTTTGATTTGCCAGGATCATGACACTCGCCGGTGTGACAGAGGCTTCCGTGCCGTCGTTGATCGACAGGTTGACAACGGTGTCGCTCGCCACAGGAGTCGAAAGCGAGACGGTTACCGTCGTCGAACCGTTCTCAGCGATGCTGGCATCCGTTAACAACAAGCTCAAAGCGGTTGAATCAATATCGGTTACCGTCAACGACCCGGTAGCGTCGGCAAGACCAACGGACGATGCCGTAAGCACTACCGTTTGCGAACCATCAACCAAGTTATCGATCACACCATTCACGGTTGCCGTTGCTGATGTTTGATTTGCCAGGATCGTGACGCTCGTCGGAATGACAGAGGCTTCCGTGCCGTCGTTGATCGACAAGTTGACAACGGTATCACTTGTCACAGGAGTGGAAAGCGAGACGGTTACCGCCGTTGAACCGTTCTCAGCGATGCTGGCGTCGGCTAACGACAAGCTCAAAGCGGTTGAATCAATATCGGTTACCGTCAACGACCCGGTAGCGTCGGCAAGACCAACGGACGATGCCGTAAGCACTACCGTTTGCGAACCATCAACCAAGTTATCGATCTCACCATTCACGGTTGCCGTTGCTGATGTTTGATTTGCCAGGATCGTGACACTTGCCGGTGTGACAGAGGCTTCCGTGCCGTCGTTGATGGACAGGTTGACGACGGTGTCGGTTGACGCAGGAATCGCAAGCGAGACGGTTACCGTCGTCGCACCGTTCTCAGCAATGCTGGCGTCGGCCAACGAGAGATTCAGGTTGTTGATTGTGTTATCCACGACGTCAATGGATGTGGTCTGAGTGCCTAACGTTCCAGCGTCGGCGGTAATGAGAACGGTTTGAGTCGTATCGTCGACGCCGTCATCGACACCCGAGATCATAAACGTTCCACTCTTTTCACCGGCTGGAATCGTGACACTGGATACGTCCAGCGTTGCTTCCCCCGTATCGCCACTGGATACGTTGATAGTAAGTTCCGACGTCTGTGCAAAATCCAGCGTGATCGTGCCGAGAGCCGATCCACCAACCTCGTCGATGACCGCGGGATTGACCGAAACCCGGAATCCAAAAACTTCGTTGTCCACAATGGTGCCGGAGGCCGTATCCGAGTCGTCCACCAATGAATCAGGTGCTCCAAGAAAACGAGCCATAGCAAAGTCTTCACTGGCAGCGACAACGTATCCGGCAACGACGATTGATCCATTCTGCTGTAACGCCAATCCATGCGCATAGTCATTTCGAGAGTTACCGCTTGTAATGAATGATTGAGTCAACTGTCCGTCGACGCCGAATGTTATATCCGGTGTGCCGTTGGCATTGAGTCGTGCAAGACCAATATCGCTATTGCTGAGATAACTATTCCCAGATACCAGGATGCGACCATCGGGTTGAAGAACGAGCGAATTCGCACCATCACTTCCGCCGCTAAAGTCCAACGCAACCAATCCCCCGGAGCCAAAATCCGTGTCAAGCGACCCGTCAATGTTGTAGCGTGCCAGTGCGAAATCCGTGTCCAGACCATTATCCGTCAGACCGGCGGCGACAACCTTTCCATTGTTCTGTAACGCAATCGCAAACGCACTATCACGACGACTCGCCCCGAAGTCTGTCGTGACGATTCCGTCACTATCAAACGATGTATCAAGGGTTCCATTGGCAAGGTAGCGGACTAGAGCGAAATTGTTGTTTCCGCCCGTTGCGAGACTCGGCACCGTATATCCAGCAATCGTGATCTTGCCGTCTGCATCAATCACCGAACCGAAAGCCAGCTCATCGCCACCCAAATCTGTGATTGCAATACCGCCACTGCCAAAAGTCGTGTCAAGCGTGCCGTCAGCTTCATACCGCATGACGACCATGTCGCTGGCACCGATCGCGAAAGTGTAACCGGTAACCACAATGCGACCGTCACTTTGAATGACCACGTCGCGCGCTGTCTCCACGACGGCACCCGTGTCAGTAATCGCGACTCCGTTGGTGCCGAATGAGGTATCGACCGTGCCATCCGGTAGTAACCTGGCCACTGCAAAATCTCGCTGACCATTCACAGTGGCCAACCCGGCGACTAGGATTTTTCCATCCGGCTGTAACGCGACCGCTTGCGCTTCATTATTTGCTCCATTGAAATCCAAAGTCACGACGCCGGAGGTTCCGAAAGAAGGGTCGAGTGTGCCATCGGGATTTCGGCGTATCAGCGAAAAATCGTACCCAGATGAAGAGTCGGTATAGTGATTGCCGGCTGAAATGATTTTACCGTCGTCCTGGATCTTGACCGCATAGGTGCGATCGCTACCGCCGCTGATGTCGGTGACGACGACGCCTTGATTGCCAAAACGGGTATCCAGGTCTCCGGGCAGCAAAAGACCGTTTGACGATGTCGCATCCAGTTGCACCTTGAAAGTTTCGTTCCCTTCCAGGATCAAATCATTATTGGTCGCGACAGTGAATTGATGGGTTTCACCCAGGTTCCCAACGAAGTTGAGTGTGACAGGTGCATTGTCGTAGTCGGTGCCGCCCGTGGCAGTTTCGTCGACAAAAGTAACATGAACATCAAACGGGTCTTGTACCGCATTATCCAGCATCACCGTGTACAACAGGCCCACACCTTCTACCGCAGTGACGTCCTGAATGGTGACTGCCGCACGATCGTCGTCGGCGATCGTTCCGGTGGCGATCGCACTCGCCGCAGCGATCGCGTAGCTTGATCCAGCGGTCACGGTGACGGTGACGGTTTCGCTGAGTTCGACAACCGCATCTGCCGCCGGATCAACGACAACCGTCGCAACGGTTTGACCCGCTGCAAAGGCAACGTCACCGGATGCGTCCGCGTCATGATCTACTCCAGTGGTCGCGGTGCCGCTAACCGCATAATTGACCACAAGTTCGGGCGACTCCGCGTTCGCATTCGTTCGTTCAAACGTATACGTGAGCACGTCCGCGCCGTCTTCGACGACGGTGGAATTGACAAGCCGAACACCGACGACGCTGAGATCGTCATTACGAATTGTTCCGTTCGCCGAAGCTGAAAGAATGGTTGTGGACGAACTTGGATTGCTCAGCGTCACCACGAACTCTTGATCGCGCTCTACGATCGCATCGCCGGAAACATTCACCGTAACTGTTTGAGTGGTTTCGCCATCGGCAAACGCGACCGTTCCATTCGGGAGCGAGCCACCGAAGTCCGCACCGTTCGCGGCGTCGGTGCCGCTTCCTGTTACCGTGAAATCAACGCTCGCCTGACCCGCACTACTACCGGAACGCGTCACAGTAAATATGAATGGCGTGGTCGTGCCTGGATTACCCTCGAACTTGTCCGAGTCCGTTGGCACAATTGAGAATTCGGAGTTCGGTATGACAGGGACGCCACCGACCAAGCGAATCAAGGACTTGTCGAACGTTCCCGCTCCCACCGCCATGCCTGCGACCACCACGTTATTGTCGGACTGGATCGCAATGCTATTACCGAAATCGTCAGATCGGCTAACGGCGACCACCTGAGTCCCAAGGTTACCAAAGCCGCTATCGAGGGTCCCGTCGGAGTTGTAACGCAACACGGCCGTATCGAAGTTGAATCCGGTAGAAATCGATCCAGCCACTACGATCTTTCCAAAATTGTCGATGGCAACACTCACGGCGACTTCCGTTGTTGACCCGAGATCGGTAACCACGCTACCGCCGGTACCAAAGCTTGTGTCCAGAGTTCCATCAGCGTTGTAGCGAGTCACCGCCACGTCGTAGTTGCCTGCGGTGCTTTTGGCCCCCGCAACGACTAACTTGCCATCATCTTGCAACGCCACGCCGCCAACGTAGTCGTCGCTGCCGCCAAAATCAGCGATCACTTTGCCGCCCACGCCGAACGTGGAATCAAGTGAACCATCGGCGTTGTATCGAGCAAGTGCGTGGTTGATCCCCCCGCCACCCGCATCCGTGTACCCAACGACAATGATCTTCCCATCGGTCTGAACCACAGCGCCGAAGGCCAAATCAGTGGTGCCGCCGAAGTCCGTTGTCACCTGACCATCACCATCAAACGATGCATCAGGAACACCGTTGCTGTCCAGCCGAGCGATCGCAAAATCTGCGGACCCGAGTATGGTTGCTTGCCCAGCGATCACCAGTTTCCCGTCAGTTTGCACCGCAGCGCTTTGTCCGTAATCGTCATTGGAGCCAAAGCTGACCGTGACTTTGCCGTCGCCGCCAAACGAGGTGTCCAACGAACCGTTGGCGTTATAACGCGCGGCCGAGAAATCCCAATTGGAACCGGTTTTTGAGCGGCCTGCGACCACCACTTTCCCACCCGCCAACGCCACGACACTTTTCGCTTCATCGTCGCCGGAGGTGATGCTCGTGAAGACGCTGCCATCGCCAGCAAAAGTCGTGTCCAACGAACCATCGGCACGATAACGCGTTACGGCGTATCCGTACGCAGATGAATTAGATCGCCCCGCGACGATGATCTTCCCATCCTCGCCAATCGCAACACTTTGCCCTTCGTCAGTTGAATTGCCATAAGCAATCGCTAACGCACCATCTCCGGCAAACGTATTGTCCTTTTGACCATTAGGCAATAAACGTGCGACCGCAAAATCGAAATAGGTACTACTGCTATTTGCGTATCCCGCAATCGCGAATCTGCCATCGCTATATAACGCAATATGATTGGCGCCACTGGTACCCGGCGACGGACCAGGGTTGGTGATCGATACGAGTTGGCTGCCATGATGACTGCCGAAACCCGTATCCAACGAACCATTGGAGTTGTAGCGAGTTAATACCGTATAGGATATCGATGACAAATTAGGGTTAACCGAACTCCCGGCGACGACGATCTTATTGTCGCTCTGGATGACCACCGAACTCGCTTCGTCATCTCGAGTTCCGATATCTGTTGTCAACTTGCCATCAAGGTCAAACGTCGTATCGAGCGTCCCATTGCTGTTGTATCGAGCGACCGCGATGTCTGAATAGGCTCCAATCGTAGTCTTGCCGACCACCACGAGTTTTCCGTCCGCTTGGATTGCCACGCCACTGGCCTCATCCGAAGCCGATCCAAAGTCGGTGGTTAATTTGCCATCCCCGGAAAATGTCGAATCGAGCGAACCATTTTGATTGAAGCGAACCACAGCGAAATCGTAGTTGCCGGCGGTTTGCGTAGCGCCGGCAATGACAACCTTGCCATCATTCTGAATCGCAACACTCTGCCCGAAATCGTAGGTGCCGATGTCTGCGGTTGCGCGTCCGTCACCATCAAAACTCACGTCAAGTGAACCATTGGGAAGATACCGCGCTGCAACGAAATCGTAATTGGCAAGCGATGAGTTGCTAGCGACACCTGCAATGACGATGTTGCCATTGCTTTGTAGTGCTAAGCTATTCGCGGTAACCCTTAGCGGACCAAAACTTGTGTATTGGATTCCGTCACCGTCGAACGTCGTATCGTAGGAGCCATCTGGGTTGTATCGAGCCACCGCAAATAGATTCGTTGACCCTTCGGATGTGGTCCCGGCAACAACAATCTTGCCGTCGGACTGCACCGCCACACCGACTGCCTCGCCTGGAAACTTTGAGACATCTGATTCGTTAAAAGCGGTGTCAAACCCGCCGCTACTGGTAAAACGAGCAATGATCCCGGTTGTCCCGACAGCAATCATGCGACCACTGGCATCTACAGCGACGGCATTCGCTGCGTCGTATCTGGTTAAGTTGTTGTGCAGGTCCGTTGTAACAATCCCCGCAGTTCCAAACGATGCATCGAGTTCTCCCGCCAACAAGTGACGTGATTCAAGTTGCTGAAGAATGGATAAGCGACGACTCCTCCGATTCTGAGTGCGATTGCGTTCCTTTGACTTCCGACTCCGCTTGTAAGCACCAACTGTTTCCAACTTAGGTGAGAATCGAAGATCGCGAATAAAACCCATCTGTGCACCGTCTCGGGAAAAAAGAGGGAAGATCGACTACCGAACAAAATATTTACGAGGACAAGAAACCGCATGAGTCTATAGGCAGCGTGTCGCAATGGCAAGTTAACTGCCTGTATCCTGGACTTTACTGCCCCCGGCAAACCATTAGACAACTCACCAGAGACGAGGTATGCATGGTAATGAAGTTTCCACCGGATGTTGTCCGGCTCGAAGATTTTTCATTTTGACCGCGATTCCCGCGACAAACGTGCTCGTAGCAAAAAGCTAACCCATAACAACTCCAATGTTTTGAAACTCGAAACTTCCCCCAAATCATGCGAGAAAACGGACTTTGAGCGAAGCAAATTCAAAGCAGGGTAGTAAACAAAACCCTGTCATTCACGGGTTTTTCGCAAGCATTCGGACCGCGAAACGAAAGCTTGTTTGGTCTACGGTCGCGAAGGTTACAGGTTCTATAGAGTGCTACCGAACGCGGTTTTGATTTTGTCGAAGATCAGTAATTTGGGTTCAAATTAAGTTTGACGCAGTTACCCGCGAGCAATGCATGTGCGACTCACCTGTCTTCCTATATTCAATGCGGAGAGAGAGAGTGAGGACCTACCGGGAGTTAATCCCGTGGAGGTTCGAGTCCTCTCGGCCGCATCCAAAAAGCTCCGTCATACACGGGGCTTTTCCGTGCGCGGATGGTATTTGGGATCACGTCCCGACGCCCCCAAGCTTACCCGGTTTGACGGAAACGCCCCGGTTTGGCCAACTAAGGCCAATATTCGCTGCATCCGTTTCCGAACTTTGATTATCGAACGCGTCGACGGGCGAAGTGGCCAGTTACGGCTGAATAACGCTTCGCCGAGGGCAACACGGCGGTAAGCGATTGGGCCCCCTGCAAGTGACTCGCTGCGAAGCCAAGCGTAAGCGATGTTGGGCACCGAAAATGAAGGCCGTTATTTTCTATCTAGACGGCTCTCCTCGCCGATAGCGTGTTCGAGCGAGGGAAGACAGAAAGATTGATTACCACGATGGCGCTTCTTCATTCTTCTGTCGCGTTAATATTTCTGTCTACACAGATACATGAGTGAGTGCTGGCATGGGGCGGACCAAACCATCAATCAACTGAGACTGGGCATTATCACACTCTGTACCGTAGCAATCTTAGGGCGACCATCTTTCACAAAGACGCTGAATTCAAGGAGAAGCTACGCCAGTGTCAGGCTTTGTTTTCGGTGATCGCTGGTTCATGTCGCCCCGTTGGGGCTTTGGAATTGTGCTTTTTCCATCATCCACGGGCTCACGCCCCGTGGCTACATCGTTCCGTCCCGTTAGGACTAAACATAGCCACGCTCGTGACGATAGGTTGGGCAAAGAAAAAAACTCTGGTTGGTGGACGTTGCTGATTCCGTGAACCTTGGCGGGCAAATCAAAGGGGACGCGAAGAAATCTAATGGAGGCATCTAGTGGGTCGGGTTCAATACTGTTCGGCCTGGTTGCTGCTGTGTCCAGAGGTGATCAGGACTGCAGCGGTGATGTTGATTCCGGATGCGAATTGCCAGCTGGAGGACGGCGGTCAACCACTGACCGCACAGCAGCGAATCGCCGAAGTCACGGGACTTCAGTCGGCGCGTAGAGCTTCTACAGTGTCTTGGGTTTCAATTTTTTTCGCTGTGTGCTTCTCGTTCCCCCAAGATGCCTCGGCCGAGTACGTAGAAGCAGATCATCTCGCAGGTGCGATTGTTCGGCTGGCCGCCGGTGTAGATCGCTAGCGCATTTTTGAGGTGTTGGCTTTCGTCGCTTGGGGAGTCGCTTGGGCACTGGCTTATCCGCTGCGTGTCCAACTGGCGGACAATCCGCCAAAGATGACCCGATGCGCAAACGCCGTGCCCAAAACCAGTGAAATTCAATGCGCAACTTTTGTGCTGAACAGTATTGGGTCTGACCCATTGTTTGTGCTGTCTTTAAATAACACTCGGTCTATCAATATCAAGAATTCGACTAACTTCGGCGTTATCTAAGGCTTTGAGAAAAGCTGGCGCCCCCTGTTCGATGATCATGCGGTGCTCTGCTTCGTAAATTGGCATTAGGCAAAGGCAGTTGATCAATTTGCCGTCGGATCGCTCGAAGGTTTCCAGCGCTAGCAGTGCGGTTGAAGAAAATTTGACATTGGGCCCAAGAGGCGATTCATTTGCGACGCAGGTGACAGGCGGCAAAAAGTAGTCGCCTTCGCGTGTGGGGTGATTGGCCAAATTTAGAATCAATTGGATTGGCCAAGTCCATTGAGGGGCCTCATCATCAATGTTCCACTCCCCAGGCAACTGCATGTAGAGCTCTGCGTACCCCGCTTCGTTCAAGGTCTCTTGCGGCACATTCATAGGATGTGCGGAAAGGCCCGTGGTGAATAGCGTGATGGGCTCACTCGGGGTTTGTGGCTTGATCACGTGGACCGTCACGCCCAATCCAATCGACAGACTATCAGAAAATGTCTTTGAGTCGACTTTTCCAAATGCATTTTGGAAATAGTCGACCACCTCAGACAATTGTCCGACAACGACCGCTGTATCTTTCGTTCGGTCGGCAAGTGATTTGGCGGGTGATTCGCCAGGGCTCTCACTTGATCGAGTGACCAACTGCAACTCAGCAGAGGGCTTGGCACCCTGCCTAACCAAAAACTCCCGAACTACGGGGTCTCTTGCCCATTCAAGAACGGTGAACTGAGTGTCAGTGTCGTAAAGCTGATGCAGCTGATTCACATTTGCTCCATGTTTTATGAGCAGTTGCAAATACAGTAGTTGGCGTTCCGTCGGCTTTTTGGCGTTAATCGCATTGACAAGATGTCGGTCGGCATTTGGATCTGCCCCATGCTCCAAGAGCAACCGGACGATGTCATCTTTGCTGTCGTTAATTGCATACGTGAGTGGAGGCTGGTCCAATTCCCCTACTTGCGGATTGACATTCAAACCATGGTCGAGCATGGTTTGAACAATTTCCGCATTTCCATTTCGGATCGCATATTTGAGCCAAAGGCTTTCTTTTTTTTTGACCTCTTGATAATCAGGAACTTGGTGTTCGCGGCAAAACGTTCGAACTGCGTCGTTATCCTTATCACTTATCGCTTTGCACAGAGTTCGTCGCTCATCTAGTTTCATCTTTGTTTTCCAAACTGAATTTCTGAATCGATTTATTGTGTTTAAAATGCGACGTGATCTGTAAGGGTACGGCGAGAATCTACCGCACCTTTCAAGAGCAATCAAATGGGGCAATCCTCTTCGTTTCAGCGAGCGCCGGTGGCAGGCTATCGAAATGCTCCGAGCGGACGTGGCAGGCGGGCTTTATCGCGCGCGAAACCGTGACAACCTGCGGGCAACCCTCTTCCACGGAGAAACGGATTTCGATGAGAAGCTGTGCTGGTGACAGGGCTTGTGTTCGGCGATCGCGTGGTTCATGTCGCCCCTTCGGGGCTTTCGGATTGCGTTGTGTCCAGCATCCACGGGCTCACGCCCCGTGGCTACATCGTGCCGTCCCGTTGGGACTAAACCGCAGCCACGCTCGTGGCGATGGGCGAGGGTTTGTGGATGCGGGGGCACATGCCGGGCTGCGACCCCTCCGGGGGCGAAAATGTTTTCGCATTCTCGATTCCATAGAGACATTTAAGGGGTCAAGAGACATTTAAGGGGTCAAACCTCTTTGATGATTACGTCAATCGATGCACTGCGTTAGCCCATGATTGGCGGACTGTGGGAAAGTTGGTTGAGGTCGCCAGAGTTAGTTCGTAAGCTCGTTCGAACTCGTCCGGTGTTTGATCGTTGAGCGTTTGGTGGATACGGTTCGTGTTGTAGTGCGTTTCGATCAATCGAAACACGCTGAGCCTCGCTTCTTCTATATCGGCAAGCGTTTCGAACTTCGTTCACTCATGTATCACCAGCCACGCTCGTGTTGATTGGTTGCCCCGTGTATTTGACTCATTCTGCCACAACTCATTGCGGTAGTCGTTCTGCTGGGTTGTCGTGTGCGTGGATAGGGCAAAATGATTATTTGGCAAAATAATTTCCAGACTGGAGATGCTTTGGCTTTTCATCATTTTGCCCGTAAATTATTTTGCCTATTTCCAATGCAGGTTGCTTGTGGCTGCGCCAGGATGAGACGCGAGATTCGGAATTTGAGAAATCAAATGGGGCAATCCTCTTCGTTTCAGCGAACGCCGGTGGCAGGCTAGCGAAATGCCTCGATCGCTCCGAGCGGACGTGGCCGGCGGGCTTTATCTCGCGTTGAACCGCAGCAACCTGCGGGCAACCCTCTTCCACGGAGAAATTGATTTCGAAAAGAAGCTGCGCCGGTGACAGGTCTTGTGTTCGGTGATCGCTGGTTCATGTCGCCCCTTTGGGGCTTTGGAATTGTGCTTTTTCCATCATCCACGGGCTCACGCCCCGTGGCTACATCGTGCCGTCCCGTTGGGACTAAACCGCAGCCACGCTCGTGGCGATGGGCGAGGGTTTGTGGATGCGGGGGCACATGCCGGGCTGCGACCCCTGCGGGGTCGAAAATGTTTTCGCGTTCTCGATTCCATAGGTGGCGCTTCGCTTACCTATGGCTATTTTCTTTAATCCCTCTCGGGATAGGATCGGAATTCATTCGTCATGAGACGGGTAGGATAAATTGGCTCGTCGGGCTGGGCGAGGTAAACGTCCGGGGCTTTAACACAAAATGCAAAAGCGCAACTTCAAAACTTACGGATGGGCTACCTGCTGTCGCCACACCCGCAGCGAGTGAAACGAGACATCAGATGTTCCGCTTTCGGATCCCGATGCCGGGCAAGTCGCTGAGGGTTAACTTGCCGTCGATCACCTTCACTCCCTCGTAGAGATCGTTGGTGATTAGCAGGTTCCCATCGAGATCGGCCCAGTCCACGAGCGGCGACAACTGTGCGGCCGCCGACACGGCGCAAGACGTTTCCGTCATGCATCCCATCATCAAACTCATGTCCAATGCTCGAGCCACGGTGATCATCTTTTGAGCCTCGCGCAAGCCGGTGCTCTTCATTAGCTTGATATTGATTCCGGAATACACTCCTTGGAAGTCGGCCACATCCCCCAAACGCTGAAACGCTTCGTCGGCAATGATGGGAAGCGGGCTTTTGGATGTCAGCCAAGCCAAATCATCGACGGCGGTCTTGGCAAGCGGTTGCTCCACAAACTCAGTTCCCTGCTCTGCCAACCAGTGCACCATCTCCAACGCTTCGTGCTTATCACTCCACCCCTGGTTCACATCGACATAGATCGGCACGTCCGTCACCGAACGCACCGCTTCGATCATTTCCCGGTCGTTGCCTCCCCCTAGCTTGACTTTCAACACCTTGAACCGCGCAGCCTCCTTTGTCTTCAGCTTGACCATTTCAGGAGTGTCGATCCCGATGGTAAACGAGGTCATGGGGGTGTTTGCCGGATTGATCCCCCATAATTTGTGCAGCGGCTTGTCGACCAACTTGCCTAGCAGATCATGCAGGGCAATATCCACACAGGCTTTTGCCGCTCGGTTGCCTTCGTCCAGCGAGTCGACATAGGCCAGAATATCGTCCAACAGAAAGGGGTCCTTAAACTGCTCCAACTTCACCTTGCTGAGGAATTGCATCACCGACTGCTGCGACTCGCCCAGGTAGGGAGGCATCGATGCTTCCCCATACCCCGTCAATCCCTCGTACTGAATCTCGGCAAGCACCACGGGCGTTGTTTTTCGAGAGTTTCCAGCAACGGTAAAGGTGTGCTCTAGCTGCAACTCATAGGGCCTGAAGCTCAGTTTCATTTTCCCGTTGCCAATCGGTGCCGGCGCCGCCTCGAGCGCTGCAGGGTTTTCCTGTGCCGTGCCCTTGGTCTGTGGCAATGCAGCCGCCAGCGAGGTCACTCCCAGACCGCTCAGAAAGGCTCGTCGTCCGCTTTTCATTCTCCACTCCTGATGATTTCGTTGTAAAAGGCATTCTTTGCCGTGGGCTGGAAACCTTCATAGGGCTCGCCCACAATCCTAACCGCTTTCACAAACATCGCGGGGTAGCTCTCGATGAAATTGGGTTGGGTGCTGTCCATGCTGTTGATGCTGACTCGTTCCCGGTAACCGGCTGAGTGGATGTATTCGCCGCCACCGATGTACATGGCCACATGGGTTACCTTCTCTTCAGCTTCTGCCGATGCTTTTCTGCCAAAGAACAGCAGATCCCCCGGTTCCAGAGCGTCCGAAACAAAGTCGGTCGTCAGTTCCCTACCGATCATGGCCTGCATGTTTGCGTCGCGTGGCAACAGCATTCCATTCATGAAATAGACATTGCATATCAGTCCACTGCAATCAATGTTCTTGGACGAAGTGCCTCCCCATAGATAAGGAATCCCATGGAACTTCAGGGCGGTCTGAACGAGACTATCCTGCACGGTCGTTTGATGAAAAATCGCATCGGCCGAGACCAGCTCGCGACTCTCCACCCACCCTCGACGTCCATCGGGGTACAGGACCTGAGTGAATCCATCCTGTTGCGAGACTTTGCATACGATGTTCCCGATCACGAGGTCGCTGACCGGCAACGACTCGACATTCGGGTCACTGTAGGACCGTCCAGCCTGGACCGTATAAATGACTTTTTCGGACTCTTTGTACGCCGTCAGTTCTTGTTGATTGATACGCTGCACTTCGGCGGTATTCACCCAGCCGATGTAACCGTCGGGAACTTGGATCAGACTCTTGCCACGCTCCGTTTTCAGGATCCGCACGGGGGTGCCCAACAGAGCCTGAGTCACAAGTTCCTTGGTGCTGCTGGGTTCGCGCCGCAAATGGATCACTGAATTATTCACCAGTGCATTGACGATGGTTCCCGTCTCCTTTTCAGGAAGTAACACCAATTGGTTGACCACCTCTGGAAACTGCTTCTCAAGTGCTTGCTGGACCGCATCAAACGTTTTCTGACTGGACAGGTTCCCTCGTACCTGCAAGGTCCCTTGCGCTGCATGAACCTGAACATCCCACAGTTCGATTCGAGAATCTGGTGCATGCGTCTCGCGTAACGAGTCCAACAGTTCATTCAGCTCTGCAATGTTTGGCGTCGTTGGGGAGGCAAACGAACAAGCGAGCAACAGCGGCAGCAGCACGATCATCAACATTCTTCCGCGAGCTTTGGGTGGCAAATCAATTTATCTCGGTACGGCGATTCCGCGAGACAGCGAGGTGGGCTTTTTGAAGGCATGAACTCCCGCGTCCAGTGGCGAGGACTAAAAGCAATCAAGGTGAGCGGTGGGCTAACTCCATCGACGCCAAAACGATCCCGAGTCCGTCGGTTCAGGCGACGTCTAGTTTACACCGACGGCAATGGACGTGTGCGCCCGAGGAAACGAACACCGAAGACTGCAATCGCCGTCGCTCTTGGCAGCTTTCGTCGCCATTATGAGTTCGGTTCGGGGACGACAGAAACATTGGTGCGACAGAAAGATTTCATTAACGCAGTGGGGCTTCTTCATTTTTTCGTCGCATCAATATTTCTGTCTACAGAGATACCTTAGGTACTGTTTGGAAATAACTTCGTGATTCCAGTTTTGTTAAAAATCACGCGGGAAGTGTTTTCTCTGTAGTGGACGAGGCTACGAGTCTCGTCGTGCCACTAAGTCGCTGGGACTCGTAGCCTCGTCCACTACATCCAAAGTTCATGTCATTCGGGTTACATCTTGAAATGACGAAGTTATTTCCGAACCGTTCCTTAATCTTCTTCGGCTGTCCGCGAGCGGGCGAGAGGATTGCGTGGTCGGGATTTACAGGAAAATGAGATGACAGGAAAATGAAAAAGCTATCGTGGCGATCAGAGAATTTTTCTGTCGCACCAATCTTTCTGTCGTTGTCTTATCGAATGTTGGCTGCAGGAAGAGATGGTGAGCGGCAGGAAGACTGCCGGGCCTCATCGCGAGCGGGCGGTTTGAATCGACCGTTTTACTCGCTGCAACCGGACGGCTCGCGCCGTACCGCTACGTAAGGTACTGTTCGTAAATCGCTTCGTGATTCCAGTTTTGTTAAAAATCACGCGGGAAGTGTTTTCTCTGTAGTGGACGAGCCTACGAGTCCCGTCGTGCCACTAAGTCGCTGGGACTCGTCGCCTCGTCCACTACATCCAAAGTTCATGTCATTCGGGTTACATCTTGGAAATGACGAAGTTATTTCCGAACCGTTCCTTGATCTTCTTCGGCTGTCCGCGAGCGGGCGAGAGGATTGCGTGGTCGGGATTTACAGGAAAATGAAAAAGCTATCGTGGCGATCAGAGAATTTTTCTGTCGCACCGATTTTTCTGCCTATACCTAATCGAACGTTGGCTGCAGGAAGAGATGGTGAGCGGCAGGAAGACTGCCGGGCCTCATCGCGAGCGGGCGGTTTAAATCGACCGTTTTACTCGCTGCAACCGGACGGCGCGCGCTGTACCGCTACCTAAGGTACTGTTCGGAAATAACTTCGTGATTCCAGTTTTGTTACCAATCACGCGGGAAGTGTTTTCTCTGTAGTGGACGAGGCTACGAGTCCCGTCGTACCACTCAGTCGCTGGGACTCGTAGCCTCGTCCACTACATCCAAAGTTCATGTCATTCGGGTTACATCTTGAAATGACGAAGTTATTTCCGAACGGTTCCTTAATCTACTTCAGCTGTCCGCGAGCGGGCGAGAGGATTGCGCGGTCGGGATTTACAGGAAAATGAGCTGACAGGAAAATGAAAACGCCCCCGTGGCGATCAGAGAATTTTTCTGTCGCACCAATTTTTCTGTCTATACCTAAGCGAACGTTGGCTGCAGAAAGAGATGGTGAGCGGCAGGAAGACTGCCGGGCCTCGTCGCGAGCAGGCGGTTTGAATCGACCGTTTTACTCGCTGCAACCGGACGGCTCGCGCTGTACCGCTACCTAAGGTACTGTTCGGAAATAACTTCGTGATTCCAGTTTTGTTAAAAATCACGCGGGAAGTGTTTTCTCTGTAGTGGACAAGGCTACGAGTCCCGTCGTGCCACTAAGTCGCTGGGACTCGTCGCCTCGTCCACTACATCCAAAGTTCATGTCATTCGGGTTACATCTTGAAAATGACGATGTTATTTCCGAACGGTTCCTTTGTGAGTGCTGGCATGAGCCGGATCGGATCATCAATCATCCACGTATTTTCTGCAGTGGTGTCAACTAGATCATTTCGCCGTCCAGCCTCCGTCGACCGTCAACATGCTACCGGTGACGTAGCTGGACGCGGGACTGGCGAGAAACAAAGCGGCACCCTGAATCTCGCTTAGCTTCCCCCATCGCTGCAGTGCGGTTGCTCCGACGATAAATTGCTTGGCCTCCTCGGTCTCGGCGATCGGTACGTTCATCGGCGTCAGGAACGGCCCGGGACAGATTGCGTTCACGGTGATCTTGTCCAACGCAAACTCCAAACCGAGCGCCCGCGTCATTTGGACCACCGCTCCTTTGCTGGTTGCGTAGGGCGTTCGATTGGCCAAGCCGACGAGCCCCAGGGTGCTGGCAATGTTGATGATCCGGCCGTACTGCGTCTGCTTCATTACCGCCGAAACATGTTTACAGCACAACCACATGGCATCGACATTGATGCTTTGGACTTTGCGAAACTCTTCCAGCGATAACTCCTCGATGGGGCCTCGGATGTTGATGCCCGCGTTGTTAACGAGGATGTCAATGCGACCGAACTCACCGACGCAGCGCCGCGTCAACGCTTTGACTTGGTCTTCATCAGAAACATCCGCGGCCATTCCAATCGCTTTGATGGGATACTCCGCCGCGATCGCCGCCGCAGCATCTTTGGCTTCCTCTTCGTTGCGACTGACGAGCAGCAGGTTGGCGCCAGCGGACGCCAGGCCCGCCGCCATCGCTTCACCGAGCCCCTTGGATCCACCGGTAACGATGGCAACTTGGTTGTCGAGACTGAATTGCGAAATGCCGGGCCAGCGAGTCATTGATCGTCCACATGAATTGAGTGATTTGAAAACGTCGACCGGTCCCGAATTGCGTCGGGTAGGGTCGGGGCTATTGTAAGGTAAGATCAACAGTGCATCACTTGGCCGCCGTCGATGTTGATCGTCTGACCGGTGATATTCTTGGCATGTTGCGATGCGAGGAAGATTGCCATCGCGGCGCACTCCTCGGCCGATTGCCAGCGGCCAAGTGGCGAGACGCGGCGCAGTTTTTCCTTGGACCATGCCTCGAAGGACCGTCGTTCGGACTCGGGCAATCGCGTTTGACTTGCTTCCCAAATGGAATGAGTCAGTTCGGATTGCACCATCCCGGGCGAGATCGCATTGGATCGAACGCCAAAGGGAGCCAAGTCGCGAGCAGTACACTGCATGAAATTAATCAACGCCGCCTTGGCTGCACTGTAGGGTGGGTCCGTCTGCGATCCCGTTTGACCGGCGACCGAGGCGAGAAACAAGAACGTGCCCTGTCTGCGGTCGGCAAGTTTGGGGGCGAAAACATGAGCAACATTCACCGCCCCGAGCAGGTTGACCTCGATCACCCGCGTCCAATCGGACGGATTCAGATTCCAAAATGGGAAACCTGAAACGCCGCTTCCGACGCCGACCGAAAACACAACGTGTTGAATGTCCACCGCTAAATCGGCGACACGACGGACATCACCGATCTCGGACACGTCACCCGAGACGAACTCGACAAACTTGATTTCACTCGAAGACGCAGGCTGTTGTCGATCAAAGCCGAAGACGCGACAGCCTTCCGCCGCGAAAGCACTGGCGATCGCATGTCCGATGCCTCGCGCGGCACCAAAAACGATAACGCCATGTCCATCAAGTTGCAGGTTCATTCGTGTGATACTCAAGAGTTATTTTTCCTACATCGATCCTTGGTACGCGTCAGCGCCGCAGCGATGCATTCGATTCCAAGCCGCCGGTTTGTCAGATACAGTCCTACCAAGCTCGACTGAAACGATCTAGTAGGTTGCCAATATCTCGTAGCCTCTGCAGCCAAAAAATGATCGGCTCTTCGCTGTGGAGCTTCTACACTTTTTCGGTCGCGTTGATGTTTATTCGGTCCAGCCGCCTTTGCGAACGCAGTGCGTGGCGATCGGAGCTAACTCAGAAGCGTCTGCGATCCGAATGAGAGAACAACCCAGCTGGCGTGGGCAGACAGGTTGCGGTCAACGCCGCTGCGGCTGAGAGGTATCGATCGTGCGATACAGAGATTTCATCCGCTGATGTCAATACCGGCGACTCTTGTCGTTCATGTGTGCTTGGCTAGAAACAGACAGAAAGATTGCAAAGACAGAGTGTTGAATGGATTCATTATTTTGCCTTGATGTTTATGTCAAATTTGTGGGGGAATGATTGGCGAGCAACGTGACGTAACTGAATGACGAAGGCGTGACGCATGCGAACACCCGCTGCCGGGGTGAGCTCCGCCAAATCGTGTCCACCACTTATCCTCACAGGTCGTCGCTGAACCCATAACCCAGTATATTTCTGAACGTCCAGTACAAGCGCGCGAACCGCGATGCGTGGTACGACGACAATGACACAAGGCAATGACAAGTGGGTGATCACGCTGGCCTTGAAATCATAGCTTACCGCCCCATCACGTTAACTGTTGACAAGACACTCTAGGAACAAATGGCAAACGCAAGCCCACTTCACAGCGAACCTCCGTCCGCAAGGCTGCGAAAGCCGTTCAGCTCTTCGACAGTGCGTTTGAGATAGTATCATGGCACTTTTTAAATTCAACAGAAACGCACCGTCCACTGGCGAGCATCCTTTTTTTGAACTCCCGCTGATCATTGCCAGTGGTCTCGGCCGCTCGGGGACAACGGTTTTGCGGCAATGTCTTGCTGCCCATCCAAGAGTCGCCAGCTACAACAAAGAGTGCAACTACATTCACAATCTGATGCGTGCAGCGAACTTGCATGTCGAGACCTTTCCCGAATCTCCGCCTGTCGGACGCCGTGAATTCTGGAAGGTGCATCGCCGCGCGTTACTGGATATCTATTGGCCGCAGGCGAATTGGCGGGCCCCCGACGAGTACTCGGCCATTTCGACTTACTCGATGCTCGACCCGCGAGCCGCAATCGGGCTGAAGGATGCGTTTCCTCGACTGGCGATTTGCTACATCGTCCGAAACGGAATCGAAGTTGTTTCGTCCTACAACTCGTTTCGCGGATTCAAGGACATGACCTTTGAAGACGTGTGCAAACTTTGGTCGCTTCGTCAGGATATGTTGCAGTACCAGTCCTCACAATCGCATATTTTTCTATTTCGACACGAATGGTTGATCGACGAATTGGAGGCGTTTAAGCGACAGATGGCGGACGCTTTTCAATCGATCGGTCTCAATTTTGATGAAGCTTGTCTTGCACCGCTTTCCACGCGATTTCACCCGACTCGATTCATAGGCGAAGACCGCCAAGCCGCGAAAGATCCAGCCCAGCGGACGCGGCGTTGGAAACTCTGGAGCGATGACCAGCGGGAAACGTTTGCGACAATCTGCGGCGAGGCCATGGAAAATCATGGATACGAAATTCCTTGGCTTTAGGTTGGTGAATACGTTTTCAGATGCAGAAGCACTTGACGGATGACACGACGCCGAACCTCAGTACCGCTGGTAGGACGCAGCGCACGGCAAAACACCAATTCTCCGCGGGCGACGTGTTCTTGAAGAAGGTCGTCAAATGGAGCTTGCGATGTCGCCCCAAGCCAAGTCGACTTTGCTTGTAGCCGATTCAATGCAATGTCCAGCACGCTTCGACTCTCAACGCGGACTTGAAGACCCCTCTCCTCCGCTGTGATCCCCATTGATCAATCCTTGCTGGACCAACCCCTTGGGCTGCGGTGGCTTGTAGGACCGGCGTGAAATTATCCACCACCACTTCGCTATGACCATTGCTGCGATCTTCGTTCCACAAAAGATCGAGACGTGTGCCTATCGAGACGTGTACCTAAGAAGTATTTCACTGTTATCGCTCAAGTAAACAGATTTGCGTAAACTGGAACGACCACCGTTCACAACCTATCGAGACCCACCATGTTCAATCGTCGTCAATTTCTCGGCAGCGTGCCTGTTTCTGCGGTCGCCATTTCAACGGTCCATTTAAATGCTCAAGCCCATGGCAACGAAGTGCAAACGGATAGCACCAACGCCGGCGAACTAATCGCCAGCCCTCCGGTCGTACAAAATCCTCGCAGCAACGGGTTTGGCGTCAGTGTCGCCGTGAATCAGTTGGCGACTGCGTGGGTTGAGTATGGCTTCCGCAAAGACGACTTGCCGTTCACTGCGGTGGCGAGCCAGCATGGATTGATCCGCGCCGACGATCGTGTCCTGCATGTACGCGTCCATCACCCCGAAGCCCTGCCAATCGATCGGCCAATCTTTTACCGCGTGAAGGTACAACCACTTCGCTACGCAAACGCATACGTGCTCGAGCGTGGTGAACCTCAATCCACCGCGACCTATCCATTGCGATTGACGAGCACAGCGGCTCCGCGGATTCGCATCGTCAGTATCAATGACACGCACGAAAACTTGGAAACGATCCATTCGCTTCACCGCGAGATTGAAAAACTCGATCCCGATTTGCTGATTTGGAATGGCGACAGCTGCAACGATTTCGACGCTAGCGATTCTCCTGAACAGATCCTGCTGAATCCCGCCCAAAATCCACAGCGATCTTGGGCGAGCACTCGTCCGATACTGTTTAGCAATGGAAACCATGACGTGCGAGGTCAACGAGCTCGTGAAGTCATCGACAGTTTTGCCGCGGCTCCCGAGTCATCGGAACTCCCTTACAACCAAGCTCTACGGTTCGGGCCTCTTGCGTTGATCACGCTTGACACCGGAGAAGACAAACCGGATCACCATCCCGTATTCGCAGGCACCGCAGCCTACGAACCCTACCGAGAAAAACAAGCTACATGGTTGTCTCAAACGCTCGAACGATCTGAAATCGCCGATGCACCCTACAAGGTCGTCGCATGTCATATTCCGCTGCGTGGAACCGATGGGCAAAATGATGGCACAACGCTCGATGGGTACGCAAGCTACAGCGGTTTTGGGGCCAAGCTATGGCTGCCGATGCTGAAACAAGCAAATTGTCAAGCAATTGTATCAGGGCACATGCATCGCGACCGACTTGATGCGGCAAGCAAGGACATGCCGGTCCTTCAGTTTGTCGGCGGTGGTCCAAAACCGGATCAAGCCACACTGACGATCATTGATGCGAGTGACGACGGCAACCAGAAATCGTTAACGATTCGTATCGTGGACCTCGACGGCAAAGTATTGCATGAACACCAATGGTCGTAACAGTATTCTCTGTTAGATAGGTTCGTCAGAATCAGGTGATTCGTATTGGCGGTGGAACGAAAGTCTTGACGACTTCCGCTACGCAAAAAGATGCATCACATCGTTCATCGGTCAGGTTGAACGATCGATTAAGCTTTCAGTCTTCCGTCGTTCTTTTATCGCTCCTTTGCTTGACCCCAGGAAATTCGAGTATCATGGGCCGCGTATTGTTCGTTCCCCCTCATTGATAGGTCTGCTTCGATGCGATTGTTTGGCTTGGTCCACTGTTTATGGCTGTCGTTGTTTACCGTCGCAGGAGTTTGGTCGAGCGTCTGCCTTGCCGATGAAGCAAATGATTCGGACGATACCGCTGCCGAACAGATTTCGCTGGTGTCACCCGAGGATGATTGGAGCCAGCCTTCGTTTTGGCGGACCGGGAAAGGGAAACCTGTGGGCGAGGGCTGGGAGTTTGCCGAGGGTGAGGTTCGTTTAGTAAAACCTCGCACCGGCGACGGCAATCTGCTAAGCCCTCCCCTGCCGCCAAACTTTGAACTCGCTTGGGACTGGAAGATCTCGCCAAAAACCAATTCGGGACTCAAGTACCGAGTCCGCAAATTTGGCAACCGCTACTTGGGAGTGGAATACCAGATTATCGACGAGGCGATCCCGCTGAAAAATCCGAGTAATGGCTCGACCGCCGCGATCTACGACCTGCAGGCTCCCGCACTCGACAAGCCGTTGAAACCAGCCGGCCAGTGGAATCATGCGAAAGTGGTCGTCCAGGGCACTCACTTGCAACATTTCCTCAATGGAAAACTGGTCGCGGAAACGTCCACCGTGGGAACGGCCTGGGACGCGATCTACGCTCGCAGCAAGTTTTACGTAGAGTCCGGTTTCGCCCAACCCCGAGAGGGCGACCGCGTGATGTTGACCGATCACGGCGGGAAAGCGGCATACAAGAACTTTCAATTGACCACCTTGCCGGCCCCCTCGGAGGCTCCCGCGGCATCGTCCACCGAGGGGCCGTTTCTCGCGAACGGGATGCGGAATGGCTGGGCCGACCAAAACTCAATCGTGTTGTGGACTCGGACAACCCAAAACCGGGAAGCGAAGATGGATGGGCTGCCGTTTGTGAAATTGTCTAATCGCCAGGCAAGAGAACTTGCATTGGGGACCGACGCGAACGAACTTCTTGCCGCACAATTACCTGCCGGAGCGGAACTCGATCAGATGCTCGGTGCATGCCCCGGCGCCGCCGGCGAAGTGCGGCTGACTTACTTCCCAAAATTAAAACGCTACGATTCGAAGACGACAGCTTGGACGAGTACGAACGCGGCACAGGATTTTACGGCTCAGTGGCATTTGAAAGATCTAAGGCCGGGGACCGAGTACGCAGCAATCGTGGAAACGCGACCGGTGGGCAACGACGAGGCTTTGCAAGCACCGCTGTCGGCGGTTTTGCGAGGCAGCTTCGAAACGGCACCCGAAACGAGCAGCAAGAAAGACCTGCTGTTTTGCATGACCACCTGTCACGATTTCATTCGCCGTGATGATGGCGATTTAGGACACAAAATCTATCCTGCCTTTGAAAAGATCAGCCCTGATTTCGTCGTGCATGCCGGCGATATCGAATACTACGACAAACCCGATCCATGGGCGATGACCAAGGAATTGATGCGGTTCAAGTGGCAGCGTCTTTTTGCCTTGCCCAACAATCGCCGTTTCTATGCAAACCACACAACTTACTTCATCAAAGACGACCACGACACACTCAAGAACGATTGTTGGCCAGGCCAGCGCTACGGCTCGGTCTCTTTCGAAGAAGGCGTCAAGCTGTTTAACGAAGAACATTTCCCCTCGCATCAACCGCGTTACCAAACGGTTTCGTGGGGCAAGCATGCACATATCTGGGTTTTGGAAGGCCGCGATTTCCGCAGCCCCAATACGATGCCGGACGGACCTGAAAAGACCATCTTGGGCAAGGAACAAAAAGATTGGTTGTTGCAAACGCTGAAGGAATCCGATGCGACCTTCAAATTGCTATTCAGCCCGACGCCGATTGTAGGTCCGGACCGTGATAACAAGAGTGACAACCACGCCAATGACAACTTCGTTCACGAGGGAGACGAGCTGCGGCGGGCGTTTGCAGAGATCGACGGTTTGATCATCTTTTGCGGCGATCGACATTGGCAATACGCGTCGCTCGATAAAGAATCAGGACTTTGGGAATTCGGCTGCGGCCCCGGCAGCGCCGATCATGAACTGGGATGGAAGCCAGGCGACAAACGGCCAACGCACCAATTTTTGCGTGTCGCGGGTGGCTTTTTGTCAGGGCAAGTCAAAGCCAAGGGAACGGATGGCAAGCCGGAACTGACGCTGCGTCATCACGAGGTCAATGGCAAGCAAGTAAGCGAGTTCCGTTTCCCCGTCAAAGAATAATTCTCGTGATGTGCTCTCGCTGTCGCAGCTAGGCGTCGTTTAGAAACGCAAGTGGCGTGGCGGAATTCGTCAAGAATTTCGTTCGATGGCGTGCATCCCGAAACTCTTGATGGCTTGTTGATTTACTGAGCCGTGACGCGTCAGCGGCCGGGTCCCACGCGCTACCCGGTGCCTGACGGCCCACGGCTCACTGGCCTGATTCACATCTAGATTAAATCAACGAGCCGTCGATCCGTGCGATCAATCGCGTGCATCCCCGCAACGCGTCGCTTGTTTCGCAACGAAATGCTTTACAGCGTTTTCCTTCCCTGCCACGTCTCACGATTCCGATGGAGAATCGTCCGGTGGAGCATCGTCCGATGCAGCGTTGCCCAGTGCATCACCAAGTTGGGTCATGAAGAAGTTCATTTCTTCTTGGTTCTGGCGAGACTGTTCGTGCCACTGAGCTTCCGTGAGCTCGAACGCTTGCTCGCCCAATCGTTCGACCGCCAGACGCGTGCTCTGGACGACGACGCGGCCGTTATGGTTGCTGAACCATTCCAAATACAAACATTTACGCAAAGTGAACGGCGGCTTCTCGCCCGCCCTCAGTCGCCGAAGCAATTCTTCGGTCGGAATCTCGTGGTGCTTGATGACTTGGTCGGCCGTGATATCGCCGACGACTCCCGATTGATCAAGACTGATGCCGCTGTAATCGGGCGGTTCGTCGCCACCGAATCCTCTATCGAGCTCCGGCGATTCCCGATTGATACGAAACTTCCATCCAGCTAAATCAGGATGGCAATTTCCCGACAGTTTCAATTGCATTCGCTCGGCAAAGCCTTCGAGTTGTAACCAACCGACGGTCCAGCCGAGTTGTGTGTTATCAAGCTCTCCTGCTTGTACAAGGTGCGTCGGTCGCCATGCCATTTCAGTCACTTCACATACGAGTATCGAAGCTTTCTGTGATTGAAAGTCTTCATCGTACCATTACCGAGCGGTTGGTTCAGCTGAATATTTGTGGTTAGCATTTGCTAGAGAAGGATGCCGCAGGACGTTTTGCATTGTCGTGATCGACACCACCAGGTCTTGTCGTTCTCGAAAATCGCTGGGGCCCGCCACCTCGATCGCGACCTACGATGTTTGCAATTGGCAGCTGCGAATGGAGTTTCGTAGATCATTTGCGTCGGCGCCGCGAACTTTGGGCTTGTTGTCGCGGTGAAACCGACCTTAGCGAACCTTGCCATCCCACCTGCCATCCCAGACGACAACTATTTTCGGTTAGAATCGCAGCCATGAAAACAGACAAGTCACTCGTCACGATCAGCAAATTTTTGAGTTTGGTGCTTCGGCATCAACCCGAAGTCGTAGGCATGACGCTCGACGATGAGGGATGGCTGGACATCAATGAACTGATTGCGGCAGCAAATGCACACGGAACACCATTGTCGCTGGAACTTCTTCACAAAGTCGTTGCGACGAACGACAAGAAACGGTTCGCGCTCAGTGACGATGGTCTTCGTATTCGGGCGAATCAAGGACATTCGGTATCGGGGGTTGATTTGAACCTCATGCCGCAGACGCCTCCGGAAACCCTATTCCACGGCACGGTTGCTGCGTTTATCGAAAGCATCCGAGCCAGTGGCTTGCAAAAACGGTCTCGTCACCACGTGCATTTGTCGGCAGACGAGTCAACGGCAACCAAGGTCGGAGCGCGGCGTGGCAAGCCCATCATCCTGCGCGTCGACGCCGCAGCGATGCACCACAATGGACATCGCTTCTGTCGTTCGGCCAATGGCGTTTGGCTGGTCGACGCTGTGCCGGTGGAGTATCTAAAATTCCCTTAGCCAAATCTTCGATGACACGTGGATCCCGCGGCATGCTGTTCGGTTTTCCACTCGCAATTGTGCGTTTCCCCCTTCTACGATTCATTTTGGAGCCAATCGAGTGCAGCGTGACGCCATCATCGGATGCATTTTGGGAACCGCCGTGGCCGATGCACTCGGTTTGCCGTACGAAGGTGTTTCGCCCAATCGAGCACCGCGATTACTCGGCCCGCCGGATCGCTATCGGTTTTTCTTTGGGCGAGGCATGATCTCAGATGACACCGAACACACCTGCATGGTGGCTCAGTCGATGATCGAGGCCCTGTCGAATTCTGGCGAACGCGTTGACGTTGATCGGTTCACGAAGCGATTTGCATGGAGGCTGCGATGGTGGATTTTGGCTTTCCCCGCCGGGGTCGGGAAAGCGACCGCTCGGGCGGGAATCAAACTTTGGTTGGGGGCGAAGCCACAAAACGCCGGCGTTTTTTCTGCAGGAAACGGGCCCGCGATGCGTGCTGCGATCTTCGGTGCGGCGATCGACGACGTTTCGTTGATGCTGGAACTGGTTCGCGCATCGACACGGCTCACCCATACCGATCCCAAAGCCGAATTTGGTGCGGTCGCCGTGGCGCTGGCCGCAAAGCATGCCCGCGAACACATCTCACCCGATGCGAACCTTTGGCTCGAGCAAGTTGTCGATACGCTTGGTGAGGACGCTGCCGAACTAGTCGATCTGCTTCGGCAAGCGATCCAAAGCGTCCATTCCGGCGATTCGACGCAAACGTTTGCTCAGTCACTGGGACTCGGCCATGGCGTGACGGGGTACACCTATCACACCGTTCCGGTGGCCATTCACGTTTGGCTGTCACACCCGCGAGACTTTTCCCGTGCGGTGGCGACGATTATCGAGTGCGGTGGCGACGCTGACACGACTGCCGCGATCGTTGGCGGAATCGTTGGTGCTGCGGTCGGACGCGATGGAATCCCACAGCCGTGGATCAAAGGAATCGCGGAGTATCCGCGTAGCGTTTCATGGATGCAGAAGCTTGGCGAATCGCTCGCTGATGCAGTCGATCGCAAACCACCCGCGCCCGTTCCGGCCATCAACCCCATCGCTGTCCTGCTTCGCAATTTGCTGTTCTTATTGATTGTCCTCTTCCACGGTTTCCGCCGTCTTGCTCCGCCGTACTGATGAATATTGACCGTGAACCCATCGAAGCGAACCTACGTCTGCATGTCGATCGACTTGCGGGGCTGATCGGTCCACGCACACTACAAAAGCCCAAAACGATCCAGGCGACCATTGGCTACATCCAGACGCAATGGCAGGAGATGGGTTATACGGTTGATCGTGAAAGCTACGACGCAGAGGGCGACGAGGCAACGAACCTGATCGTCGAGCAGCCTGGCACCAAACGTGCCGACGAGATCGTGCTTCTCGGTGCCCATTACGACACCGTGTTCTGCACCCCGGGTGCTGACGACAATGCGTCCGCCGTCGCCGTTATGTTGGAAGTCAGTCGGCTGCTTCGAGAATACCGTGGCAGGCGAACCGCTCGATACGTCGCGTTCGCGTGCGAAGAACCACCGTACTTCATGATCGCCATGGGCAGCCAACATCATGCTCGTCAATCGCGAAATCGCGGCGACAAGATCGTCGGCATGCTCTGCTTGGAAATGGTGGGCTACTACAGCCTAACGCCTGGCTCACAATCGATTCCTCCGGGGATTCCCAAGTGGATGCACCGGTTCTTTCCTAAACGAGGAAACTTTCTAGCCGCCGTCGGCAATATGCCATCGTGGAAATTGTGCTGGCAGTTCCGCCGTGGCTTTAAACGCGGAACACGGCGAATGCCCTTGTTTTCGATCTGTTTGCCCGAGAAGATTCAAGAGATTCGGCTCAGCGACAACAGTTCGTTTTGGGACAAAGACTATCCGGCACTGATGCTGACCGACACCAGCTTTCTTCGCAATCCAAACTATCATCAAGCCACCGACACCCCCGAGACACTCGACTATCCACGCATGACCGAAGTCACGCTCGGCGTGGCTGCGGCGATGCGTAAGCTACTGGGTTAGCCTTAGTCGTGGGCCGAGGGGCATTCTTTCGATTTTGTCGCACCGAGTGCGATGAATCCTTTCCACGCCTCCGGCACGTCGTCTTTGTAGAAGATCGCTTCGGCAGGGCATTCCGGAACACAGGCTCCGCAGTCGATGCACTCGTCCGGGTCGATGTAAACCATCGCCTCGTCTTCATGAAAACATTCAACTGGGCAAACGGGCAAGCAAGCTTTGTCTTTGCAGCCGATGCAGGGCTGGGTAACCACCATTGTCATTCAATCGCCTTTCATTTTAAGTTGGTTTCTCGTCCAATACGGGAGTGAGAAAGGAATATGGAAACCGGACATGGGCGAAGTAAAAAAAACAAACAATCTCCTCGTGCTAACGGATCAGCCGGATGGATGGCTGCTGCGGCAGTGGAAATTGGGGGATGAACGTGCCGCCGAGGTTTTGTTCGACCGCTATGCCATCCGCCTAGTCGCCCTGGTCGCCAGCCGCCTGAATCGCCGATACCGAAGCACGATCGCTCCTGAAGAGGTCGTTCAGTCTGCGTTGGGCAGTTTCTTTGATGCCGTCAAACACAGCCGCATTCACGCCAGCGGTAATGTTTCGCTATGGCGACTTTTAGCGACCTTTGCTCGGCGAAAGATGGCTCGATCGATCGAACGTCAAGCGGCCGCGAAACGGGGTGGAGACCAGAATAGAATCTCGCTGGACGATGTCCTGTCGGCCCCGATCGACGACCGAAACGAGTCCGATGATGACGAAGCCGGCCAATTTCTGAAGACGCTCCGAGCAGAACTTCCCGAATCACTTCGCGTTATCGTCGAGGGATTATTGATAGGTCAAACTCAGCGAGAGATCGCCGATTCACTTGGAATCGATGAGCGAACGGTCCGGCGCCGGCTTTCGCGGGTTCGCACGATGCTCGCCCCAGAGCGTGCCGTCGTTACCAACGTACAAGAAACAACAATCACGCAACCGACGCTGCCGCGAGTGAGCTACCACGAATTCGTTCTTGGCAGATTGATCGGAGCGGGCGGTTTTGGGAAGGTTTATAGAGCTTCGATGCAGGTCGACGGCAGCATCGTCGCGGTCAAGTTTATGCGTAAGGCATTCTGGCAAAACGAGCCAGCGCGGCAAACCTTCCTTCGTGAAATTGATGCAGCGTCTCAAATCAACCACCCCGGCGTGATTCGTTACCTTGGCTACGGCGTATCACCGCATGGCGGCCCCTACGTTTTGAGCGAGTGGGTCGACGGCCAATCGCTTCATGACATCGCCACTGCGACGATCGAACAATTTACGGGTTGGTTGATTCAAGTCTGCCTTGCTCTTGATGCCGTCCACGCCGCCGGTCTCGTGCACGGCGATCTTTCGCCAAGCAATATCTTGGTTGACACGCACGATCGAATCACAATTACCGACTTCGGATTCTCACAAGTCTTTGCAGCGGACACGCCTCCAATCCTGGGCGGTACTCTCGGCTTCGCCGCGCCCGAACAAATCGATCCATCCTTTGGTCGTGTCAGTCCCAAAACGGACATCTATGCAATCGGCGGATTGGTTCACTGGTTTCTATTTAAACAACCGCCGAATCATGGAAGTCAACTGGGCGAAATCATTGCGGAAACGATGGCAGATCAAAAGCGCGACACTTCGCGTTTCGCACACGCTCCGCTGCCGTTCCGAACGATATTGAATTCAACGTTGCTAAGTTCGCCTTCGCAGCGGATCAATCTTGCGAGTGCACTCGCCATGCTGCAGGCACCGATGCGACTCGGGCGGTGAACTGCAACGCTTCGGTCGATGCTACCTCTGCAGGATTAAAACCTCGCGAACACGCGTCGGTGTCCGCAAAAGCCCAGTCCTGTTCCGGTGTCAGCCTCCGATGCACGCCCGATCCGTCGATTTTTCAAATCAGACTGATTCACCAGATTTGACCGATCTTTTCGATGCCCTAGTGGCCGACCCGGTGGAGTCACCGTTCGATCAAACCAGAACAAGATCGACGTTGGTTGAAGAGGGCAGTTCGTCCTGGGTAGCGAACGCGGAATATCCAAGTCCACCCAGCTCGCCATCAGTTCTCGTCCGCTTCTTTAACGGTATGCAGTTTGCTCAGACTTCGCTAACGCGTCGCTGCTTACGAGAATTGACAAACCGTTGATGGCCTCCACTAAGCTGAACCCGTCGGTACGGCCTGAGGAAGTCCTAGAGCGATATGCGTCGCGTGCTCCCTGCGGTACCTTAGATTAAAGTGATAGCGGTGTTTAGATTTTTCGACATTTACAATCGGAACAAGCGTGCGTTGTCCGAGCCATCACACCTTCGCAAGGAAATTGAATCTTGGGGCGGCAAGGTGATTCAGCAGCGTGCGATCGGCCGGCCGACGGAGGCACCGTTTCCAAACACAAGAGTGTTTCCAATTCTTTACGAGTTTCGCGTGGATCACGAAGGTCGCAAGGGCATATGGTACGTCCGCACGTCAAACGACGACGGGCCACCTGATTGGGCCTGGTTCAATCTAGATCATAAAGACTCGCTTCCGATCGATCACCCGAACGCGGTTGTAATTACCGAACCCATCACTATCAGCCGGAATCCTAGTTGGCTGATTGTTGCAGTGATGATCATCGTCATCGGGATCGTGGTCTCTCTCGCCGTGACGATCGTTATGGGATAAACCACCATTGCTGAAATGAGAACCGGCCACTTCTATCGGTTTGTCAAATCCTTGGGAACGGGCATTTGATAGGACGTGATTTCATCTTTGCGTCCGTGCCGCTTGAGCATCTCAGGAAAGCGTTCCACTTCGATGTCGGCAAAGTCATTTTCCAAGTGCGAACTTTGGTGGGTGGCACCAACCAAGTTATGGGGTTGCAGCGGTCTTGTCGTTGCGTTGGCATTTTTGCCACCTCTCCACCAATTTCTATTGGGGGAGAGGTCGAACGGAGCCTTCAGCGACGTTCGGGTGAGGGGGCTGACCGAGCAAGTTGCCGGCGGCGGCATTGTCACGTCCATCTAAATTGCTCGCCAGTTGCGCGGTCCCCCCCTCACCCGAGCAACGCCTTTAGGGCGTGCTCGACCTCTCCACCAACTTCGAAGACTGCTTATTTAGTAGCAAGCGCGTAGGCCGGAGGCCGGAGGCCGGAGGCCGGAGGCCGGAGGCCGGAGGCCGAAACATGACTTGCCGTTGGCGTGAGCCAACGGTTTAGGGGCGACCTGTCACCGTAAGGCCGGAGGCCGATACACTGACGGCAGAGTGTGTCGCCCGCTGGGCTATATTTTCCTACCACCGCTCGCCGGTGGCTCACGCCACCGGCAGAGGGTGTGTCGGCCTCCGGCCTGTGATCAATGCGACTAAATCAGCAGTCGACTTCGTCGGGGGCAAGGTAGCTAAGGAAGTTGCCGGAGGAAAAAGATTAGCGCCCAAAATCGACGGCTACTTCGATGCAGACGATTGGTTGTTTAAAGCGGTGCAGAATCGAGCCGTTTGAATTCATTTCCCTGACTCGCCCTGATCTCCGCTGACATTTCTCAGAGTTGACTCGGCCAGAGAAGTTTCCGCCAATGCGTAGTTTTTGCCAGCACCAGCGTCGGCACCGGTGCAGTGAAGCGGACCTTCCATGACCGCTTCGATCGACTTGGCTCACTGAACACCGAATACAAGATTTGGCCCAGGCGAAGCCTTCTCCCTGGCGGAAAAGAGTCCTGACACCTTTGATCCCTATGACACCTGGTATGTCCCCCAGATCAATGAAATCTAGTAAAGGGACCACCTAAATGCTCCAT
>NZ_BAABGA010000089.1:0-9459 GCF_039541335.1 Novipirellula rosea
CACAGCGAATCGACGTGAAAACCGGTCGAAACACCACAATGATCATATACTAGGGTCGGAAAACGAGCCTTCAGCGAGTTTTCCGGGGAGGGCGACGTGGCAGCTAAATCGAACCTTCTACCTCTAACACCCCGAGGCCCCACCGGCAAACTTTCTCCATTGTCGGCCAGCTTTCCAAGCTGGAACCGCAAACGGTGGACACTCCTCCCGGTGGACGCGGTTATTCTCTCCGCGACGATCAACTGCATCGCACGCTAACGGCTTGGAAAGCCGTGCGACAATGGGTGCATCACGCCGCAACGGAACAACACCATTTTTCAATTTACAATTGTCAATTTAACCTTTTCAATGCTTACGAAAGTCTTGACGACTTCCGCTACCGAATTCACCCGCCCAGCGAAGCCCGGGAGCGAAACTTGCCAAAAGTTTCGGGGGCATATGCCATGAAACGAAGGGCTTGACGACTTCCGTTACGCTAAAATAGCACTACCAATACTCACGCCACGATTTCGCCCCGCCATTCCCACCGATCTCATGACTTCATCGCATTTTTTGGCCCAACGCTCCAGCGCCCAATACGCGGCCGACGTCGCCCGTCGCACTTTCTTGACCCAATCGTTTGCCGGAATCGGTAGTCTCGCCCTGGCATCATTGACAGGTTCCCATGCCTCGGCTGCGGAAAAAACCGCGAGCGCACGAGGGGCTGATTCGGTTCCCTGGCCAGCCCTTCCGGGATTACCGCATTTTGCTCCTAAAGCCAAACGGATCGTCCATCTCTGCATGGCGGGCGGCCCATCGCACGTCGAATCGCTCGATCCCAAACCGGCACTCGACCGCATCGACGGACAACCGTTTCCGAGTTCGTTCACACAAGGCCAACAACTTGCCCAATTGCAGGGATCTGAACTGAAAGCACGAAAGTCGTTTGTCAAGTTCAAGAAATGGGGCGAGTCCGGACTGGAGATGTCCGAGCTGTTTCCGCACACCGGCGCGATGGCGGACGATTTGTGTGTGATCCGCAGCATGACGACCGAACAAATCAATCACGACACCGCTCATGCCTTCATGAACACCGGCTCGATCATTAAAGGTCGCCCCTGTATGGGATCGTGGTTGCTTTACGGATTGGGCGCCGAAACCGAAAACCTGCCCGGCTACGTCGTGATGACGTCGTCCGGCCCCGGGGCGCAACCGGTCTCGGCACGGCAATGGAGCGCCGGGATCTTGCCAAGCCGCTACCAAGGCATTGCCTTTCAAGCAAGTGGATCGCCGGTGCACTATATCGGCAACCCCGACGGTGTGTGCCAATCGACTCAGCGGCAAGTGATTGACGAAGTGCAACGATTAAACGCCATGCTCGCCGAACGGTACGTCGATCCCGAGATCGACACACGGATCTCGCAGTACGAGATGGCCTTCAAAATGCAAACCGCCGTGCCGGAGCTGACTGACATGTCGACCGAAACGCAAGACACACTCGATGCCTATGGCGTCCAGCGTCCTGGCGACGGCTCCTACGCATCCAATTGTCTACTGGCCCGACGACTGCTCGAACGAGGCGTCCGCTTTGTCCAGCTGTACCATCGCGGCTGGGATCATCACAGCAATCTAGAGAAAAACTTTCCGATCTCTGCCCGCGACACCGACCGTCCCACCGCGGCGTTGTTGGCCGACCTGAAACGTAGCGGTCTGCTCGAAGACACGTTGGTGCTGTGGGGCGGCGAGTTTGGGCGTACGCCGATGGCACAGGGCAGCGGACGCGACCATCACATCAACGCCTTTAGCGTCTGGATGGCTGGCGGCGGCGTGAAACCTGGCATGGCCTACGGCGCGACCGACGAACTCGGTTACAACTCGGTCGACAACATCGTCACCGTTCATGACCTGCACACGACGCTGCTGCATCTGTTCGGCATTGATCACGAACGTTTGACCGCACGTTTTCAAGGTCTCGATTTGCGGTTGACCGGAGTGGAACCTAGCCGCGTTGTCAAAGAAATCATCGCATAGTTCTTTTTTCTCACCCGCGAGAAACGTCCACGGCGGCATCCAGCTTGAAACGCTGCCCCAACATTACCGAACAATCGAGTTAACTCTTAAATTATGAATTTCCAACGAACCTTTTTCGTCCTCGCGACGCTGAGCATCCTGGGTCACGGATTTGTCACCACCGCGGTCGCGGATGCGGCGGAACCAGCGACCTTGGTCAGCACGTCCAAGACGCCGGCGATCCCCGAACAGGTGACGTTCAACGCTCATATTCGCCCGATCATGTCCAACACCTGCTTTGCGTGTCATGGGCCCGACGCAGAAGAAAACCCCAGCGGGTACCGCATCGATTCGTTCGCCGCCGCCACCGGTGTGTTGCCATCGGACGACGAAGCCGTCGGCATCAAGCCCGGTGACCCGATGCACAGCGAGACGTTTTTGCGGATCATTGACGAAGGCAATGGCGAACAGATGCCGCCCCCTGAGTTCCGCCATCGTTTGACCGATTACGACAAAGCTCTGTTTCGCAGGTGGATCGAACAAGGTGCGAAATACGAAGAACATTGGTCGTACGCGCCGATCGTTCGCCCCGACGTTCCTGTGGTCAATACGTTCGCCGACAAGGTGTACAACCCCATCGACGCCTTCGTTCTAGCACGGCTCGAAGCCGAAGGGATCTCGCCCAGCGGGATCGCCGACAAACGCACGCTGCTCCGCCGCTTGAGTCTGGATTTGACCGGATTGCCACCAACACCCGCCGAGCTGAAATCGTTCTTAGACGACACCTCGGCCGATGCCTACGAGCGGCAAGTCGAACGATTGTTATCGTCAAAACATTTTGGCGAACGGATGGCCAGCTTCTGGTTAGACCTCGTTCGTTTTGCGGATACCGTCGGTTTCCACGGAGACCAAAATCAACGTGTCGCTCCCTACCGTGACTACGTGATCGATTCATTTAATTCGAACAAGCCCTTCGATCTCTTCACACGCGAACAATTGGCGGGCGACTTGCTTGACGATCCAACGCCACAGCAATTGGCCGCGACCGGTTTGCTGCGACTGAACATGGTCACTCGCGAAGGAGGCGCGCAACCCGAAGAATACTTGGCGAAATCCAAAGCCGACCGCGTGCGGATGATGGGCACCGCGTTCCTAGGCAGCACGCTGGCGTGTTGCGAATGCCACAATCACAAATACGATCCCTTCTCGGCACATGATTTCTATTCGCTCGGCGCCTTCTTTGACGATATCCGCCAATGGGGCGTCTATGCCGACTACGGATACACACCTAATCCTGATCTGCGAGGCTTTAACAATGACTATCCGTTTCCACCCGAGATTCGCATCGAAAGCGAAGCGGCACGAAACGAGATCAAGTTTTTGCAAGCGGAACGCGACCGAGAACTCTATTCCGAACTGGCGGATTCCGTGTTGCCAGATGCGGAATACACAAAATGGACACAGTCGCTCGCACAAACACTGAAAACCAACCCCTCGGGATGGATCGTTGCCGACGTGGTGGATGCAGTCGCCAGCGGCAAGACCAAGCCGACGCTGAAAGACGACCAATCGGTTCTATTGACGGGACCGGCCAACAAGTCCGAGCAAATCACGCTGGACACGAAACTCGACGATGCCGTGCTGGTCAATTCGATCCGCGTGCAAGTGTTGCCCGATGCGGCCCACGGCAACCGCGTCGGCCGCAGTGATGAGGGACGTTTTTCGTTGAGCGTTTCAGTCAACCTCGATCGTGGTACCGCCGAACCGCAACAACCCATCGCCGTTACCCCTCGCTTTGTGCGAATCGAGTTACCAGGAAAAAACAAGATCCTGTCGCTCGCCGAAGTCCAAGTGTTTACCAAAGACGCCGACGGAGAACTGCAAAATATCGCGGTCAAAGGCAAAGCTCGCCACTCGGCCAACTACAAATCGGGCGACGCGTCACTTGCGATCGACGGCAACACCGATGGCCATTATTACAACGCTCAATCGGTCACCCATACCAATCCAGGCAACGATCCATGGTGGGAAGTCGATCTCGGCGCGGCACAGAAAATTGAAAAAATTGTCATCTGGAACCGCACCGACTCCGCCGAGTACGCGAAACGCTTGAGCCGTTATCAAGTTAAATTGCTGGATGATCAACGCAGCGAATTGGTATCGTTTTCTCCGGCCACCCCCGATCCGTCCGTCGAAATCGCCGTTCCAAACGAAGTGGTTGCGGACACTCGCGAAGCGATCGAAATTGCTTGGGGCGAAGCGGACCGCAAAAATCCCAAGCGTTACACCAGTGGCGAGGAACCGCTCGTGTTAGAAGACGTGTGGCGAAGTGGTCCGGCAGCGTGGCAGTTGCCTGCGAACGAAACCGAGTACCCGCACACCGCCGTTTACCATTTCGCCGCCCCCGTATGGATCACGCCGAACGATCGATTGCAAACGACGCTGCACAGTGGTGATGTCGGACGCGTGCGGATTTCGGTGACTCCGGTCGCACACGCCATTGCGGGCTGGGACGCCGCAACGCCCGAATTGCGATCGGCGCTGCAAACGGCTGCGTCCAAGCGTAGCGAGCAGCAAAACGCACAGCTCGTCAGTGCATTCCATCGCTCGACGGTCCCCTATGCACAACAGCGATCGAGCAGCCATTTTTATCGCGACCAGATTCTGCAGCAGCATTCTGCGATGGCGATGTCGCTATGCGTCCAATCGGTTCCGGCAGACCGGATTCCCGAAAGCCGCGTTTTGCCACGAGGCAATTGGCAAGACAAAACGGGCGAGCTGGCGCCACCGGCAACGCCCCACTTTTTGCCTAAACCCAAAATCGACAGCGAGCGACGGCTAACTCGCCTCGATCTGGCCAACTGGGTCACCTCGCCCGACAATCCGTTGACTTCACGACACGTCGTCAATCGCACATGGAAACAATTTTTTGGCACCGGGCTCTCAGGCAAGCTCGACGATCTAGGCAGCCAAGGTGAATGGCCGAGTCATCCGTTGTTATTGGATTGGATGGCAGCGGAGTTCATCGAGAGCGGATGGGACTTAAAGCATCTAGTCCGTGGAATCGTCAACAGTCACACCTACCAGCAAACCGCTGCTCAGCGACCGGATCTGAGCGAACGTGATCCGTACAACCGGTTGTTGGCGAGCCAATCGCCGCGGCGACTCGAAGCCGAAGTGATTCGCGACAACGCGTTGGCGATCGCCGGACTGCTCGTCACCGATTTCGTGGGCGGTTCCAGCGTGTATCCTTACCAACCGGACGGGCACTATTCAAATTTGCAGTTTCCGAATCGCCGCTATGAAGCCAGCCGTGATTCGCGTCAATATCGCCGCGGCGTGTATATGCATTGGCAGCGTACGTTCTTGCATCCGATGCTGGTCAATTTTGATGCTCCATCGCGAGACGAATGCACTGCCGATCGCCCGCTTTCCAACAGTCCGCAACAAGCGCTGACGTTATTGAACGATCCGTCGTTTGCCGAAGCGTCGCACGCGATGGCGGATCGGTTGTTAGCGGATCACGAAGACGGCACGTTCGATGATTGGCTGGACTCAGCCTTTGTGGTCGCGTTATCGCGGCACCCCAGTGACGAGGAACGAGCGGCACTGCGTGGATTGTATGACCGGCAATTAGCTTACTATCAATCCAACGCCGAAGAGGCGAAGAAGTACATCGCGGTCGGTCGCACGTCGGCAACAAAATCCAAAGCCGAGGAAAGTCAGATCGCGGCGTTCGGACAAGTCTGCCGCGTGATCTTGAATCTGCACGAAACGATCACCCGTTTCTAACCGGCTACGTGCCCGTAGCGAAACTCGCGAAGAGTTTCGGCACCATTGTCGGCCAGCTTTCCAAGCTGGATCCGCCACCGACATCACCCGCCCAGCGCAGCAGGGAGGGTCGGAAAACGAGCCTTCAGCGAGTTTTCCGGGGAGGGCAACGTGGCAGCTAAATCGAACCATCTATCTCTAACACACCGAGGCCCCACCGGTAAACTTTCTCCATTGTCGGCCAGCTTTCCAAGCTGGAACCGCAAACGGTGAACGATCGTCTCCCTGGACGAGGTTACTTTTGTCGCGACGACAAAATCCGCTGCACGCCATCGGCTTGGAAAGCCGAGCGACAATGCACGCACCCTCATTTTTCAATTTACAATTGTCAATTTAACTTTTTCAATTTCTTCCACCAACTTCACCCGCCCCGTAGCGGAACTTGTCAAAAGTTTCGTCCCGACCGACGCACCAACGAAAGTCTCGACGACTTCCGCTACCGAACTTACCCGCCCGGCGCAGCAGGGAGGGTCGGAAAACGAGCCTTCAGCGAGTTTTCCGGGGAGGGCAACGTGGCAGCTAAATTGATCGTTCTATCTCTAACACACCGAGGCCCCACCCAGAGCTTGCTCCGCTCGCTCTGACCTCCCCAAAACAAGTTTCGGGGAGGTGAAACGCTAACGGCGTCACGTACCCGTAGCGAAACTTGTCAAAAGTTTCGGCTCCATTGTCGGCCAGCTTTCCAAGCTGGATCCGCAAACGGTGGACACTCCTCCCGGTGGACGCGGTTATTCTCTCCGTGACGATCAACTGCATCGCACGCTAACGGCTTGGAAAGCCGTGCGACAATGGGTGCATCACGCCGCAACGGAACAACACCATTTTTCAATTTACAATTGTCAATTTAACCTTTTCAATGCTTACGAAAGTCTTGACGACTTCCGCTACCGATAGCCCCCTGATTTCACGCCGCTTCGATCGTCGGTACGGCGATCTCGCCGAGGATCTCTTCGACGATTTTTTCCGCCGTCACTTTGCGTAATCGACTTTCGGGACGGACGATCAAGCGGTGATTCATCACCGGTGCGACGATGCGTTTGACATCATCCGGCAAGACAAACGCTCGTCCCCGGATCGCCGCCATCGCCTGCGAACAACGGAACAATGCGATCGTCGCTCGCGGGCTGCCGCCGAGCGCCAAATCCTCGTGTAAACGTGTTTGATGCACGATCTGCAGCAAGTATTGGCGGACGCGAGGATCGACATGGATCCGCTTGATCTCCTGCTGTGCCTGCACCAATTCTTCGGCTGCCGCTACCGGCTTTAACCCGTCCACCGGATGCGCCCCCTGCAGCATCTCTAACATCCGAAACTCTTCGTCCATCGAAGGATACCCCAGCGAAAATCGCATCATGAAGCGATCCAACTGCGCTTCGGGCAGCGGAAACGTCCCCTCGTGATCGACCGGGTTCTGAGTCGCGATGACCAGGAACGGCGGCTTCAGCGAATGGGTCGTCCCATCGACGGTCACGCACGACTCCGCCATCGCCTCCAGCAGCGATGCCTGCGTACGCGGCGTGGCCCGGTTGATCTCGTCCGCCAACAGAATCTGAGTGAAAACGGGGCCAGGCCGAAACTCGAACTCGGCCGTTTTTTGATTAAAGATCGACGTGCCGGTCACATCCGACGGCAGCAAGTCGGGGGTGCACTGAACCCGTTTAAAACGGCAGCCGACGCTGCGGGCCAACGCTCGAGCAAGCATCGTTTTGGCGACCCCCGGCACGTCTTCCAACAAGATATGCCCCCCGCTCAGCCATGCGACCAACGACAGCACGCACTGTTTACGTTTGCCCACGATCGCCAGCTCGACGTTGCCGATGATCCGCTTGGCCAGCTCTCCCACCGCCGCAGCGGCAGCCGGCGAGGTAGCAGCGGCAGCTGGCGAGGTAGCTGGTCGATTCGAAGGAGTCGTCACAGGTGGTTTTGGCGGAGAAGGACTCACAAGCAGCCTATTCAGAACGACGCAAATGGAAGCCGCCAGCGGATTAAAATGGCACCGGCATCAAAGTTGCTAAGCTATAATAGTGTACTCGCCTGGCTGCCCGTTTGGCAGTGCCCCGTAGGCTCGTAGGACGGAAGGGATCCTACAATCAGAGGACGTTCTAATTATGATTGTGCCCAACCTGCTCGTGACGGATGATGATTCGGCATTTCGACGTGTCGTCTGCGAGGGACTCGTGCGCCGAGGTTTCCAGGTCAGCGAAGCGAGCGACGGCGACGAAGCGTTGGACGTGATCCGCAACCGACGAGTCCACTTGGCCTTGGTCGACGTCCACATGCCACGCGTCACGGGACTCGATTTGATGCGGCAACTCGTCGACACCCCCGACCGTCCCGCCTGCGTGCTGATGTCCGCGGAATTGGACGAGCAGATCCGCCGCGAAGCCGAATCGATGCAGGCCTACCAAGTGCTCAGCAAGCCAATCCGGCTGAACCAGCTATGTGACGTCGTCATAGGCGCCCTGATCGACGTCTACGGCTGGTCCCCCAGCAAACCACGCTAGGGAACCCGCCCCGTAGCGGAACTTGTCAAAAGTTTCGGCACCGCTCGGCGGACGCCATTGTCGGCCAGCTTTCCAAGCTGGAACCGCTAACGTTGAAGGCCCCATTGTCAGAGCAAGCGTCTCTTTCGCTCTGGCGTCTAACCCCGACGCACGCAATCAGCTTGGAAAGCCGAGCGACAATGCTTCCCCGTAGCGAAACTCGCGAAAAGTTTCGGTATTATCGACATCCCCATGCCCCCTGCGGCACGTGTTAGCAAACCGAATTATTGAAAAGGTTAAATTGACAATTGAAAATTGTAAATTGAAAGTCAAACACTTTTCAGCCACGGACGTGGCGGCAGCATGTAGCCTTGGGCGTAAGCCCAAGGAATGCGGTCAAACCGAATTCGCAAAGCCCCGGCAGGGGCGACAGCAAACTCACCCGTAGCGACACTCGTCAAGAGTTTCGGCACCATTGTCGGCCAGCTTTCCAAGCGGGAACCGCTAACGCTAAACACACCATTGTCAGAGCAAGCGTCTCTCTCGCTCTGGCGCCTAACCCCTGACGCACGCCAACGGCTTGGAAAGCCGAGCGACAATGCTTCCCCGTAGCGAAACTCGCGAAAAGTTTCGGTATTATCGACATCCCCATGCCCCCTGCGGCACGTGTTAGCAAACCGAATTATTGAAAAGGTAAAATTGACAATTGAAAATTGTAAATTGAAAGTCTAACACTTTTCAGCCAAGGACGTGGCGGCAGCATGTAGCCTTGGGCGTAAGCCCAAGGAATGCGGTCAAACCGAATTCGCAAAGCCCCGGCAGGGGCGACAGCAAACTCACCCGTAGCGACACTCGTCAAGAGTTTCGGAAACCTCGGCGGACGCCATTGTCGGCCAGCTTTCTAAGCTGGAACCGCTAGCGTTGAAGGCCCCATTGTCAGTACAAGCGTCTCTCTCGCTCTGGCGTCTAACCCCGACGCACGCCAACGGCTTGGAAAGCCGAGCGACAATGCTTCCCGTAGCGGAACTTGTCAAAAGTTTCGAAACCGCACGGATACACCGCCAACGAAAGTCTTGACGACTTCCGCTACCGATGTCACCCGCCCAGCGAAGCTGGGAGCGACCGTGTTAAAATTCGGCAATAGCCGCTTATCAAA
>NZ_BAABGA010000090.1:0-121976 GCF_039541335.1 Novipirellula rosea
AAGATCATCACAGCGAATCGACGTGAAAACCGGTCGAAACACCACAATGATCATATACTAGGTTGGACGCGTTTCGATCGGGCTCAGCACTACGTCAAGGAAATGGAGAAGTTCGCGACTGAGAATCAGGTCGAATCAGGGGTTCAGCTGTTTACTGTTCCCGGTGTCGGCCACAGTTCCTCGCGGCTTACTGAAATCTGCGCCAAGGCGATCCTAATCATGGGGCAACGCGCCAATCAAAAATAGAAAATGAGATACCGGTTACGACTCGCTAGCTATTTCGTTTTGCTGACAGCGGGAGTGCTGTTTGTGATAGTGTTGACTGCACCCTATGATTATCAGCATGCGTCTAATTCGCTTCGTCAAGCGTCCTCGTTTGAGGTGCTGTCGCTTTCGCCCGAGCCGTCTGGGTCGGAACAGGGTGATCACTTCTATCGATGGCCTGTGCTAGGCAGTACGCGTGTGTCGAATGCTTCGGTTCGTCAATCGCTTATGGATGCGTTGGACGCCGGTGTCGCCGAAAACGATGGCCAGATCTCTGCTTGCTTCAGTCCGCGTCATGGGATCCGCGCCATCGTGGACGGTCGTCGCTACGAACTGGTGATTTGTTTCGAATGCCTACATGCCCACTGGTACATTGACGGAAAACAGCAACGTGGTTTTATGCTAACCAGTTCTCCCCAGCCTGCGTTTGATCAAGTGTTAATCGATTCCTCTGTTCCGCTTCCCAAACCCTCCGAAAATTAGAGCTGTGAAAAAATGAATGAACCCCTGAATCCTTATGCCGCACCTGCCGCAGCTGCGGCGTTGCCGAACGAGTCGGATCCTTATCTCACCGGCGGCGCGGTCGTGCCGGCTGGAAAAGGGCTTCGCTTGGCAAATTTCTTTATCGACTATTTCGTGCAATTTGCCATCAGTTTTGCTTTCGGAGTTGTCGTCGTGGTCGTCGGCGGCCAAGACGGTATGGACTTTATTGATAGAACGCCGGGCTTTCTGATTGGCTTGCCCATTCTGCTCGGTTACTACATTCTGTGCGAAGCCACGACGTCAAGGACGCTGGGGAAATTGGTCACGGGAACGAAAGTGGTGAACGAACAGGGAGGCAAACCCTCATTTGGCCAGATTGTCGGTCGCAGTTTTTCGCGGCTCATTCCGTTCGAAGCGTTCTCCTTTCTTGGAGAAACTTCGAGAGGTTGGCACGATCGTTTTCCACACACGTATGTCGTGAAGTCTCGATAGCGTGAAAAAATAAAACGCAATCACGGCTTCACGGAAGCTGTGATTGCGTCGGAGGAACCTTGACGCGGGCACCGCTGGCGTCGGTCTACTCTTGGCCCATCAATTGACTCGCTTTTTGGGCGAGCTGGATGAACTCGGCTCTCAATTCGAATCGGTCTTCGCCTTTGCTGGCTTGGGCGACGCGGATCACGTCGCCGAGCGTCCAGTTTCCTTTGTACTCGCTGCGGCGAAGCTGCATCCCAAAACCGGCGACGGCGGCGGCAAAGCGAGTCTCTTTGTCGGATTTGTCAAAGCTGTCGCCCTCGTCCGTCACCGGAAACTCGACCAAGGTGCTGGTGTCACCATCAGGCTGTTTGTAACGCAGTTTGATCGTCAACATCTCGTCGCTTCGAGCTGCCTTGGTTGGCTTGACCTTGGCTTGGTATTTCAAGTCGTCGACCTTCGGTTTGGCCGCGTCGGGTTCGCTGCCGGCCGGGACGATTTCGTACAGTGCGGTGACGCTATGCCCCGCCCCAATTTCACCCGCGTCTTTTTGATCGTCATTGAAGTCTTCTTTCGCCAGCACCCGGTTCTCGTAGCCAATCAAGCGGTACGAGTTGACTTGCGTTGGGTTGAATTCGACTTGCAATTTGACGTCTTTGGCAATCGTCACTAGCGTGCTGTTGGTTTGATCGACCAGTACCTTGCGAGCTTCCTTTTCGTTGTCGATGAAGGCATAGTTGCCGTTGCCTCGGCCGCTGATTTGCTCGAGCATCGAATCGTTATGGTTGCCCATCCCAAACCCGAGCACGGACAAGAATACGCCGCCCTTGGCTTCTTTTTCCACCATGCGAACCAACGCGTCCGTGCCAGTCGTGCCGACGTTGAAATCACCATCGGTACACAGAATCACGCGGTTGACGCCGTCGGGGATGAAATGGTCGCGAGCGACTTGGTAGGCCAAGGCTATTCCGGCACCGCCATTGGTGCTGCCGCCGGCCGAGAGTTGCGTCAGCGCTTTGCGAACTTTCTTGCCGTTTTTTACTTTGGTTGAATCGAGTACCAATCCGGCCGATCCGGCATAGACTGCGATCGCCACTCGGTCGTTCTCGTTCAGCTGCTCCAACAACATTTTCATACCGTCTTGGACCAGCGGCAATTTGTTGGGCTGGTTCATCGAGCCGCTGGTGTCCAGCAAGAACACCAAGTTGCAGCGAGGACGCTCGGATTGTTCAATCACTTTTCCCTTTAGTGCGATCCGGGCGAGACGATGATCCTGGTTCCACGGGCATTCGGTCACGACGGCGCGAGCGGCGAAGGGATGTTCCGCGTCGCCAGCAGGCGGTTCGTAGTTGTAATCAAAGTAGTTGATCATCTCTTCGATTCGGACTGCGTCTGGCCGAGGCAGCTGCTTTGCACGAACAAGGAAATCACGCACCTTGCTGTAGCTGGCGGTATCGACATCGACTGAAAACGTGCTTAGTGGATGTTCGGAAACACGCCGGAACGGGTTGTCCTCGATCACGTCAAACTGGTCACCTGGGGTTCCAGGACCAGCGCCTTCGGGGTTGCGAACTTCTTCGTCCAGCAATTGGATGGCTTTGGGTAACCCCGGAATCGACTGTTTAAACTCGGTTCTTAAACTGGTGTTCGAGGGCACCGTATCCATCGGAAGCCCATATCCACCCGCCATGCTTTCGTCGCCGCGATTGGTGGGCTTGCTTTCAAAACGATCCGCAGATGGACTCGCCGGCATACTCATTCCCATACCCATGCTCTCCATCTCCATACCTCCGCTTCTTCCCCTTCTCAAACTCTCGTTGGACTCATTCTGCAATCCGCCCATCGCCATTCCACCTCCGGGCATCCCCATTTGTGCGTCGGATTCGGCAATTTCAGCACCCCCAAAGAAATCCCCAAAGGGAGCCGCTGATTCTCCGAACGGATCCGTACCGGCCGGAGCCGCAGGTGCATCCGGCGCAATGGAATGCAATTCGCTCGCCTCGGACTTCTTCGCCGATTCCGAATCCTTTGCTTCTTTGGCTGCATCGGATCGACGCGTCATCATGCTACGTCGAGATTTTTCCATCGCTTCAGGCTTAGGCTCCGATGCCGTTCGCGATCCGCTTTGGGCTTGCAGCGATTCGGATGGCGATTGCGACATGCTTAGTGCTCCAGCAGCTCCGGCTTGCCCCGCGCCGTCACGCCCTTGATCTGCGGCCGATTCTTTCAGCATTGATCGCATTGCGACTTGGGGGGGAGCTGTGTCAGCATCACGTTTTGCTTTTGCACGACTGTGAAATTGATCGGATGCGGAATCGGCGGACATCGCTGCTGCTGACATTGGCGCCGCTGCCATCGGAGACGTTGTCGGTGCCGCTGCTTCGGAGACTGCAAATCCGCTGGCGTCGGCAACATCGTCGGGCGTCAACTCTCCCGTGCCGCCCAGCGAATCTGCCGATAGCTCCACGATCTCGTCGTTTTCTTCTTGCCCACTCGTTGCCATTCGCATGTAGTCTTCTTGGCTGAGTGTCGGTTCCTCTTGGGGATCGGCCACAGCGTCCCCGTTCATCGCAATTTTGGGCGACATACTGGCCGGGATCGCGATCGCAGCGATAATCAAGACGATTGCCGCAGTCACGACCAACTCAACGGTGCCGAGTTGGTACCATGCTCGGTTCGGTTTGGTCGTAACAAACGTTGGATTGTTTTCACCGGCGATGATCTTGTCGCGGCGATTGGCGTCCAGCGGCGGGGTCGACTCGGATGCGAACAAAGAGTCGAGCTTGCTCGTCACACCGCGAGCTTCTTCGACCGCCGCGGCCAATTCGGCAGAGGACTGTATTTCGCTTTCGAAAGCTGCACGTTCATCCGTCGGCAGCTCGTCGAGCACGTAAGCGGTGATCCGAGGATCATTCCAGATGGATTCAGACATATTAGCACTCAGTTTTTTTGTGGATGGATCGGAAGCGTTGCGAAGAAAGGTGTCGGACACCTTTTTCCGTGCGTTTAGCTCATCGCCAGCGAGTTGCGGAGATTGCGAACCGCTTCGTGCAGATGGAAGCCGACGTTGCTGACCGTCAATCCGGTCACCTCGGCAATCTCGCGGTAACTCAATCCCGCCTGCATCCGCAAACGCAATACTTCCTGTTGTCGCGGTGACAATTGATCCACCATTTCGGTTAATCGGTCGCGAGCTTCCTCGTCGCTGGCCACCTCGGAAACGTCCGGTGCAGGGTCGGCGAGCGAGACCTTTGACGCATCAATCGGCGTCGAGTGTTTTGTTCTTTGCATGTCAATGACTCGGCTACGGCAAACGGAAAACAGCCAAGCTGCGACGCGAGATTCGATCTTTTTACGGTCTTCGCGACACAACCGCAGAAACGTTTCCTGCACCGCGTCCTGAGCCTCTTGCCAATCGCCACCAAGCATCCGCGACGCGTACGCCAACAGCGGTCGCTCAAAACGATCCACCAATGCACTGATGGTTTCAGCGGGCCACTGATTTTGGGCGTGATCCGGCATGATGATGGAATTGGATGAGGAGAGAGACGTGGGTTTCATCTTCGACAACGAAACCAAGAAAAGAATGTTAGGGAGGTTCCACGGAAAAATAGCAAAGTTCCGCGAGGGCGACTGTGTGTCGACGCCACAAGTCGTGCTACTGAAATAGTTTAGCGATTTCCGCGTGAGCTTGCTGCGAATCCGAAATCAATTCGGCCGAACCCAAATCCGCGAGCGAAACCGCCTTGGGATAGTACTGGCGAATCGTCTGTCGCAGCCGATCGTCAAGCTCCGCGGTCCAGCGATGTCGCGTGTTGCACTGTTTCAGCTCCGTCGGCGTGAGCGGGATTCGCAGCCGCAGACAGGCAGGGCCACCGCCACCCGCCATACTTTGGTTCAAATCAACATAACGCACCTCGCTGAACGGTTTTGATGCTGCGGTCCCTGAGCCGCCGACCCAAGATTCAACCAGCGCACGAGCCTGAGGGTGTTGTTCCACTTGCGCGGGGCAGACCAATACCGGCGATGACGATTTTTCGTCGTCAGTGTGGGGGCTGATCAACTGGCTGTTAAACAGATACGTGCTGACCGAATCGGCAAGCGACAATTCGTCTTCACTTACCACGATGCGGCGAAGAGGTCGGTGGTACAGATTTTGGTAACGATCAGCCATCTGCGGGATCACCTCGCCGGGATCGTAAAACGCTCGCTCGTGATGGATTAGCAAGTCGTGATGACTGGCGGCAACGACATCATTATGAAACGCTCCTGCATCAATCGCGTCGGGATGTTGTTTTACAAAAAAGGTATTTTCCGGATCGAGCCCCTGGCCGATTGCAATCGCTCTGGACGCGAGTAGCGATTGGCGAGGCCAGAATTGGTTCGGTTCAGGATCGCCGTCGCCATAGACAAGCAGATGGATACCGGGTTGGTTCTGGTCACTGCCAAATCGCATGTGGTTGGCGGCTCCCTCGTCACGCATCGCGGATCCACCCGGAAGTGGCGGCAGCACGTTCGCATGCGGAAAGAGGTTGCGAAGTTCTTGTCGCGTCGAATCGGCCTCGATCGCTCGATGCAAGCTCGCGTCGAGGTTCGCCACCGTCATCGCTGGTAAACCAAAACGATTGTCGATTGCGGGCGAAACCGTGGCGGCGTTTGCCGTCCACATCGCCGAACAGCTCATTGCAGCCGAAAGGACATTCGGCGTTTGCAAGGCGACTTTTTCAAGTGATTCGCCATCGGCAGTTTGAAAACCAACTTGCCTCAAAAACGGGACATCAGGCCGAGCCTGGGGCGGCAAAATGTACTGCGGCACGCCATAGCTGGCGATCAACCGCATCTTGTCCAGCCCCTGGAGTGCCGCGTTTGCGGGGTTCGAAACGTGCCCCGCGTGCGAATGCGAAGCAACATTGCCCACGCCGAGACCCCCAAAATGATGTGTAGGGCCGACAAGACGATCGACTTGGACTTCGATTAGTTTCAAGGGAGATGAGCCAAAAGGGGTGCGGAAATGTCTCTTACGCTATCATTTTTTTTTTCAGCGATCCGTTGTCGCAAAGCCATCCGTTGCCACTGAGCCGCCCTGTTTTGCCGCTGGCGTCGCTATAGGAGGGGGCGAGAATGGGGGCTATTGATTATCGCATATCCGGTACTTGAGGTCTATTCTGCCGAGAAAGAGGCGGCTCCTGTGTCCACCGGACTCGACCAGAGTGTGATCGACCAATATCAAGCTCAATCCGAAGGCGAGGGATACGATAACTATGTCGAGCCGAAATAGTGATTAGGACCGCCGATGGTCTTGTTGCCAGTCGCCCGTATTGAGACTCGTTTGATTCGTGGCCGATCCAGCATCTGCAAATTTGCCCGTGAATGGAGGTGATTGAACAGGGTTCGTTCCCGGTTCAATCATCCGACATCACGTCTTTCCCATTTTTTCTGTCGCAACAATTTTTCTGTCTATCTTGTTCCTCGATCCACGAAGGCATCCATCGGTAACGACGATTGTCGCGTGCTTAGCTGGTTCACTGGCTGATACGACGCGATGCCTCGTCATACCATCACACGGTGGGGCACTGGTGAGGAAAGGTTAAAAAATCACAGGTTAGAAAATGAGAAGCGATGGCTGGAACAACGCGGCGGCGAGCAATGATTGGTGTTGATGAGGGACCATGACGGTTCCAGCATATTGAGGACACTGCTCTGCGTTAATCGCACACGATGACGCTGTGCAAAGGAGCTGCCCTTCGTTGGGTAACTGTGTTTCTCCTGTTTGCCGAACCGGTCTCATACCAATCAGGCCGGAAAAACGGAAAGGCGAAGGACAGACGAATGAAGGACAGGCGAATTCAAATGAGCTGCTTGCCGAGCGTATCCTTCAGACAGCAGTGCTGACCTGAGTCCGGCGACGCAACCGATTACGGGGCGGCGATAATAAATTCTCAATCGGGAAAATACGACTCTGCCGCTCCAGTGCAGAAGGGAGGTCACTCGATTTGCTTTTCGGGGAGTGTGACCTGTGGACTCCTTTCGGTTCGCAAGGCATACGCAGCCCACATTATGCAGGCCGCAGTAACAGCGATTGCAAGCCCCAACCCTAGTTTGGTTGCGGGAGGAGCAGGCAAAAGCAAACAAACGAGCACGCATAGCAAGATGGGGTGGACTATCTTGCCCCAACGCTGTGGTATCAACCAGCCAAGTTCTGCAGCAGCGCTATGAGCAAATACGTGAAACGAAGCGAGAAAAAGCGGGATGAACAACCAGGGGGCCAACGCCGAATATCCAAGCGGAGCGAGGTAGAAACGGGAGGTCCAGGGAAAGCTGAATCCAACAAGCGACACTGTCAGTAAGGATGCAGACCACAGTACTTGAAGGCCATTCATATTTCGCAGAGAGTCCATACGGGAAGTGTCAGGTGTTGGAGTTCTTGCTCGGCTTACAAAATGTGTAGCCGGGAACGGGTGGTGATTTGTCACTTCCAAAAACGATCCTACAGCTCCGGCACCATCACATTGGTCGCGGCGGTTACAGGGGGTGATCGCGACCCCGATGATCACGTTCGTAAGTCATCGTACCCGACCCGCGATCGAGTCGCAATTCAATTTGTTGCAAACGAATTGGTCAGTCGGAAGCGACTGAAAACATCCGTGGCGTAACAGTTGAACCAATTGCCGCTGACATATACTTGGGGTGACACCGCGTCTACGTCGATTGAGATTCGCGTGCTCGTCGAGTGAACACGAGACGTCCGTTTACGTCGTGGCGATCCGACAGCACGAAACCCAGACGTTCGAGAACGGCTATTGAGCCGAGGTTGTCGCGTGCGACGCGAGCGTGGAAACCATTGAATCCGTTCTCCAATGCCAGGGACAGCACTTGCCGAACGATCATGGCCATCGACCCTTCAACTCTCTGGGAACGCCAGTATCCGATCTCGTCATCAGTTCGAGTTGCGGTTTTTAGATCGCAACTAGCACACGGAAGACCGTCGGGATCGTTCGCGATAAACACGTAATACCGATGGCTACTCCATCCCGCCGCCGCCCACTGAATGAAGTCTCTCGCGTCGTCCGACGTGTAAGACCTTCCCGCTAGTCGTTCACGGAACAGCCGATCGTAGATGGTCGTTTCGTTGCAACACGCGGTGATTCGTTCACGCACTTTTTTCGAATTGAACCGCTGCGTCAATCCGCAGAGTTGCAGCGACGTGCCGGGGATCCTAGTGCTGTTTGGACTCATCTCAACTGGATATCGCTAGTGATGTGGGGGAGCAGCGAACGGTTGATCTCTCGCTTGAGAATGCTCACGTTGGCCGGTTATGTAATGCGGGGCGTTAATTATCGATTGGGATGGTGTCGGAGACACGCGGGATCGAGCGAACGCGTCGCCACCCACACCAAGCAAGGTATCCCGCGATGATCGCAAAGCCAGTCCCAAAGATCAGGATGAACCAGAGATCCATCGGCTCCTCGGCCATCAATACTTCGCCGACAGTCGTCACAAGTCCAAACACAAAAAACGCAGCAAGCAATAGGTTCAGTATGCCAAGCGGACGAGTAAGCTCGTGATGTTTTCGATACCAGCAGATCCATTCGGCGATCGCGTAGCAGGCCACCGGCAGTACCAACATAAAGCCACCGATGAAGGAGAAAGGGGTATCGGCAGCACCAATTGCGATAACGCAGACGATCAAAAAGAGAATGGCAAATGTGAAGTTGATGACGAAACAAAGAGTGTCAAGCGGACGCGTTGCAGATGCCATGAATGAGACAGTGGGGTGATGCGGTGGGGTATACGCTTCGTTCATGTCTAGGTAGGAAAACTTAGTCCGACTCCGCCAGCCGTCCTCGGATGCATGACCCGCGACTCGGTTTCGTCTGCGACCTGCGGCTCAATCCGGCAGTGCTAATCGTCTCGGCGGCAAAAAAATGGATGGCAAAAAAATAGTCATTTGATTTGGAGCGATCGCAACGCTGAACTCTTTTAAACTTGACACATCTTTTTGCCTCACATGTTTTTGCCGGAGATGTACTGCAGAAAGAATCCTGACGTCCGCTTCACAGCGGCGAGGATCTCCAGCGATTTTGAGTGTTGACTGAACCAGCGCGAACCACTGGATCGGCCTCTTGGAGTCGCAATGAAATCATCGACCGCGCAGATCACACGCACCGATTCGACTGCGTCATTTCTTCGGTATCAGCTCCTCAACCACACTCCGCTTAAGTGGGTTTTGGGTGGAAACCTTGATCAAACACAGGCCGGCAATCAAGTACCCTGATGGCTCGGCCACGCTTGGAGCTGTAACCTCAAAGTGGATGAAAGGTGAATCTTCGGTCTTCAACCCTTGCAGCATTCCTTGTGAGCTAGCGTTTGTCAATCAGAACGATACCATATTGGCGCTCGATCTGCTTTGGCGCAAATCGCTCGTCGATCTTCGCGTTGATCGTCCGCCAATCGAATTCCATGGTTCGGATTCTATCGGGCTCCTCCACAACGGCGACGGAGGATCGGAGTTTGAAAAAGTTAAATTGACAATTGTAAATTTCAAATTGAATCGGGGGGCGTGCTTGGCGATGCGGCTGGCAGTTCAACCGGCCGCGGGGTGCTTGAGATTTTGGTGCGGTGGGATCTTGAGCAAGATCCACTACGTTAATCTTTTACTTGACGACGTCCCAAGGATCGAGCGTGGCGAAGGATTCGGTTTCGGTTGGGGACTGGAGTGATGCTACCGGATCGCTACAGAAATCGATCGCGTGATAACCCGCAGGGCGATGGTTGCCGCTGTCGCCCATGCCACCAAACGGCAAACTGCCTGCGGCTCCGGTTGTGGGCCGGTTCCAATTGACCACTCCGGCACCGACGCTGTCGACAAAGTTTTCAAACATGCTGGTTGTGCCACCGAGTAGCGTGGCGGCTAAACCATAGGGCGTGTTCGCTGCTGCTGCGACCGCCGCATTAAAATCAGCGACTCGCTGGATCACCAGCAGCGGGCCGAACCATTCGAGTTCGCCGATCGCCGAGAGCTGAGCGTCAGTGCATTGCGTTGCATCGACAATCGCAGGGTGCACCAAGTTCTCGCGACGCGAATTGACTTTCCAAGGCACGACCGCACGGCAGCCGTTTGCTAACAGGGCGTCATAGGTCTTGCGTAATTGTTTGGCGGCAAGGGCTGAGATCAACGGTCCGACTTGGGGTGTTGTCTGGTCGCCGGGTAATCCGACGACCAGCGATTGTGTTCGCTCAATGACCGCATCGATGTGAGCTTCGCTGTGTGAGTTCTCGATAAACAAGGCACGTCGGGCACACGAACAGCGTTGGCCTGCGGAAACGAAAGCCGAAAAAGTCACAAGCTCGGCCACGGTCGCCGATGGGATCGAGTCGCTGACGACGACGGGATTGTTGCCGCCGAGTTCTAAGGCCAACAAGACATCGGGGCGACCTGCTAATTGGCGATGAATGGCGCGGCCCGCAGCGCGGCTGCCGGTCAGCAAGACCGCATTGATTAGCGGCGAGTCAATTGCATGAACAGCAACCTCGACGCCCCCTTGGACCATCTGCATCACACCATCGGGAAGTCCCGCTTGCCGCCATGCATCGATCATCCATTGCCCGACCGCCGTGGCTTGATCGCTCGGCTTGAACACGATCGTGTTGCCGGCCAACAGCGCCGGGACAATTTGACCACCGGGAAGATGCAGTGGGAAATTGAACGGGCCCAAGACCAAGGCGACACCGAGCGGATGATAACGAACCACACGAGCCAGGCTGCCCGATTCAATCACCGTTTTGCCGCGTCGTTCATGAAGGGCTGTGACGCTTAGATCGATTTTGCCGATCGCAGCGCCGATTTCGGCGTCGGCATCCCAAGGCAATTTGCCGACTTCGCTTGTAATGAGCTCGCGAATTTCTTCACGATGCTCGCTCAAGTGTTTTGCATAGTTGCGTGCGATCTGTATCCGTTGTGAAAGCGGAGTACGGTGCCAAAGTATCGCGGATTGCCGTGCCGTTGCGATCGCTCGCTCGATTTGCTTGGGCGTCGATTCGGGGCCATCAAAGAGGATTGTGTCATCAAGTGGACTCACGCTTTGAAACAATTTAGGCATTTCTCGACTCCAACGGGATCGTGTTTCGATTTCTGACCTAGGTTTAGGTAGACGAGAATAGCTCTCTTGTCTGGCCACCTGCAATCTAAAGTCCACACACGGAGTATATACTCAGATGAAACGAAATAAAAAGAACGGCTTTTCGCTGCTTGAAGTGATCGCCGCAGTTGTGATCCTCGCTGTCGTCGCCGCTGCCACCGTAGCTACGGTCGCGCCGATGCGAGCGAAGAGCGATCAAAAGTTGTCTGAACAAGAAGTCGCGACACTAAACAGTATGGCACAAACCTACTTCCTCGAAACGGGCGCGTTCCCCCGCAGTGTCAACGACCTGGTTACGGGCGGTTACCTTGCCAATACAACTCCGGCCGAACAAACACGCATTACCGCAATCCGTCGTAATTACACCTACGCTCGTGCGACCGGTACGTTTACGAAACGCTAAATAGGCGTAGTCAGTCTCCGCGAGGAGCTGGCTGCGATCCAGGCCAAGCGAATCATTCACGGCGACATATGGCGTGAACGATTCGCAGGACATTTGGGGTCGTCGAGGAGACGCTGCGAGCGAGAAATTGTTTGCACCTCCACGTCGACCCATTTTTTTTGCCGAGATCCTTTGGGTGTCGATCATGTTTACCCAATCAAAACGAAACGGTGTCACCTTGATCGAAGCGGTCATGGTGGTCGTGTTGCTGAGCGCTTCGGCGGTCGCGAGCTCGTTTGTGTTGAGGCCGCGTTGGTCATCGGAGCTGAGTGTGACGGGGGTAACGCTGCATGTCGCGGATACGCTGATGATGGCACGCAATACTGCGATCACAAACCAAGCCGATGTCAGGGTTCAGCGGATTCGCAAAGACGGCCAAACGATGCTGGCAATCACTGAAGCGGCGGGGCCGATCCGCGATGAAAAGATCGCGTTCTTTGAATTGGGGACCGAGGTCACCGTGACAGGATCGCCCACGGAAATTCGTTTTTCGCCCATGGGCAGCGCCGACCGTGACCTTCGCTGGACGATCACTCAGGGCGGCGTCGCCGGAGAGGTTCGAGTGTCGCCCACCACGGGCAACGTTCAAAGCCGAGTTCCCTAACCTCGATGTACATCATGCGGATCGAAGCAAAAGTCAAATCGAAACATCGTCGCGGAGCCACATTGCTGGACGTCGTCACCGGATCGATGTTGCTTTCGGTTCTGTTGATTCCGTCGCTTCATTTAGTTACGCGGTCACAGAAGATGAATCGCCGATTGAAGTTGCACGACTCGATGTTGTACGAGGCCGACCAATTGCTGCAGCAGCGAAAGATTTTGCTTTCGGACCAGGTGTCGTTTACGAAGGCATGGGCGCGCCCGATGTCGAGTCCTGAACGGTCAACAATCGTGACCGAAGACGGCCACAAACTAGCCGCCGGTGTGCTGGTCCAACGTAATACGACCATCAAGTCGTCCAAATTATTAACGATCACATGCCAAGTGTGGCAGGACCGCAATCGCAACGGACGCGTCGATGAAGACGAGCCGGTGGAAGAACTGCAATCGCACTGGGGCGAACCATGACCGTGCCTCGCAATCAACAATCGCGTCGTCGCGGAATCAGTTTGATCGAAGTGATCGCGTGTACGGCGCTTGTCGCGATTCTGTTCATTCCGATCGCCGGGGTAATTCGTGCTTCGGCGCGAACGATTGAAAGTGCCCAATCGGGCGGCTCGGCTGCCACCAATTTACAAAATACTTTGACGTGGTTGTCGGGGATGATCGACGATGGAACGGTCGTGACTGCGAACGCGTCCAGCTTGACTTTGCAGCGACGTGACGGCACGATCGTCAAGATTACTCGTGCTAACAATCAATTGGTCATGATTGACGGCAAATCGACGGACGCGGTGTTGGCTGAAGAGATCCTTGACTTTTCGGTTCGTTCCATCGTCCAGCCTAAGCCGTCAAGCCGGTGGGTTGGCATCGAAATCGACCTTATTGGTTTGGATACGACTAAAAATCGCAAGGTTGCAGTGACGGCGACTGTTGTGTTCCCACCGCAAATTCCTGAACCGAAAAAGGGCGGGAAATGATCCAGTCAAAACGCTTGCACAAGCTTCGCAGCGCACGCACCCGCTCAGGTTCGGCATTACTGCTGTGCACGCTTGCAGCGGCGGTATTGTCGATGTCGGCGATCGCGATATTGAGGTCCAGCAAGCTTGCGATCGCGCGCGTCGATGCGCGGCGAACGGCGATCCAAGGACGTCACATCGCTGACGGACTCGTACAGCAAGCGATTGCTCAACTAAAAAGTGATGCTGACTTTGAAGGCGAGATTTTTGCAACCGATTCGGCAATGCCAACCGCTCGTGTCGTCGTCAAACAGCCAGGTAAGAAAGAAGCGATGCTGTCCGTTTTCCTGTACGAGAGATCGGCCGTCGCCGCGAAGGAAGTTTCGATTGACGTCGACGAGCTAAAGACAAAGGGTAAATCGAAAGACCCTAAAGAGCCAAAGGCTCCCAAAACAAAGACAAAATAAGCGAGCTGTTTTCCGGTAGCGGAACTCGTCAAGAGTTCCGTCGTTGTTCAGAGATTCATCAAACGTCACTCTCGACTTCCGCGACGGTCAAGCTTGATGGATTCTGCCGTAGTGGATCTTGCTAAAGATCCTGCCACATGGGGATCTTGGGGATCTTTAGCAAGATCCACTACCGTCACCCTCGTTTCTAGTGGTCCGGCATTGCAGATCGCAGGATCATTTTCCATGCAGATCGACCATCGTTTCTAGATCGCTGCGGTAACCTTTGTCAGGAAACTGGCGACTATCAAACGCCGCTCCGACGCCGTCCCAGTTCTCCGTAGGCTCGTTGAATTGCGAGGCTTGGTCCGAACCGGTTGGGCTTGAAATAATCGTCCCCTCGGAATCGATCGGGCCACGAGCGGTCTTACGAAAGGCTTTCTCTGCGTGAGAGATAATGCAATCACGAAGCGTGACCGGCAACTTCGCTCGGTCGTCGGTTTGCACCGCGGCACTGCGTGAGCCGAAGAAAGTACATCGCTGTGCCAACACGGGACCGCCGTTGCACCACAACCCCACGACTCCGCCGCCTGCGAAACAATTCCACAGCATGCCAGTGGACCAGATTCGAAAGTTGCGTTTGTTGTTCACTGCGACACAGCCCATCAGCCTGACGTCTTCCACCTTTAAATCAAAACCGGCGTCTTGATTACGAATCGCGCGACAGTGGTGGAAACGGACTCGCTGAGCACTACCCTCGACGACAAAACCGTCTCCGTTTTTGTATTTTCCCTTTTGCAGCGGCATCATGTTGTTGCTGGCCACACACTGCTTAAAGAGGAAATCACGGTTGGGCGAGTCGCCGTTGTTGACGGTAAAGCCGAACGGCAGCAACTCTGTTTTTTTCTCCCACGACTCGTCGCCTTCGGAGCAATCGGCGGTACATCGCAACAATTCCACTCGATCGCATCCCTTTTCGAAGCGGAAACCATGTTTGGTGTAGCGAGTCAAATCACAGTCAACGAGTCGTAAGTCGTCACTATCCGAGACGTAGAATCCATAGCGAGTGTGGCTGATATCGACGTCCTCAAACAAAAGATGAGAGCTGTCCTCTGCCTTACTTGCTTTCACGATGGAAACACCGGTCACGTAGCCATCGATCCGCAAACCTTTCAAGCTGACATAGCCAACACCAGCGGCAATCCGAACGGCGGTGACACCTTTGGTTGGCGCGTCGGCACTCCAAGTGCCACGAAATACTGGCAGTCCCTCACCTTGGTCGACACCCACGATTTGTTTCGGTCGTTCTGATTCGCCTCCTTCGGTGATCGTGATCTTTGCATTGCTGTAGACACCACTTCCAATCAGCAATCGGTCACCGGGGTGTAAATGATCGTCGACTACGGATTGGAGCGAATTGCCAGAGAACGCATGCTGCCAGCTACTGCCATCCCTACGTCCTGCACCGTCCGGTGTGACGTAGACATCCGCGCCCATCGCGGGAACCGCTGCTGCAGAAAGCATCAAACCAAACATCGTCGCAATCAAAGGTTTCATTAACTCACTCGGTGACGAGAAAAAGGGGGCAGGGGCATCGTTCGTCGGTAGGAATACTTCGTATTCGCTAAAAAATACAAGGCACCAAGTATCGTCGGTGATGGTACGAATGCAAATACCACTCGCACTTTCACCGGTGAATGCAGTTTGATGAAGAACGGGATGCTTTCCGGTGATCGCTACTGCTGGGTCGCTAAAACAATGGTATTGACTTAATTTTTGGCTGCGTAGGCTTACTGTCACCTCTCCACCAACTTCGAAGACTGCTGATTTAGTAGCAGTCGAATAGGCCGGAGGCCGAAACATAAATTGCCGTTGGCGTGAGCCAACGGTTTAGGAGCGACCTGTCGCCATAAGGCCGGAGGCCGACACACTGTCCGAGAGTGTGTCGCCCGCTGGGCTATGTTTCCCCACCTCCACTAGCCGGTGGCTCACGCCACCGGCAAAGGGTGTGTCGGCCTCCGGCCTGTAATCATTGCTACTAAATCAGCCGTCCAGCGTTACGTTTTGTTACCAGGCTGGAGCCTGAGAACGCGCGTCTTTTTATTCGCATTCACCGAAAAGTATCGATGCGTCTTGCATTTAGAAATACAAGGTTTATTCTTCGATCAGCGTTTTAAATTCGGCTTCCGTCAAAACCTTCACCCCCAGCGACTCGGCCTTTGCCAACTTGCTGCCTGCCTTTTCACCAGCGACCAAGTAGTCGGTCTTTTTACTGATACTGCTCGATGCACGACCACCGAGTTTTTCGATTAGACCTTTGATTTCGTCGCGATTGAATTGCTGAAGCGTTCCGGTGACAACGAGTGTTTTGCCTTCGAGCGGACCGCCACTTCGTGCCGTGACATCTTCACTCAGTTTGACGCCCACTTCGGCAAGCTCGGCGAAGACTTTCTTGCCGTAGTCGCTGTGCAGAAACTCGTGCATGCTTTTAGCGATCGCGTCACCGATTTCATGAATCGATGCGAGGTCTTCGATCGATGCCGATTGCAGTTGCTCGATTGTCGGGTAATGCCGCGTGATCAGCTGAGCGACGCGCGGTCCGACGTGCCGGATCGAAATCGACGCGAGTACGCGGGCTAGCCCCCGAGTCCGGCTTGCCTCGACCCCAGCGACCAAGTTTTCCGCGTTCTTTTTGCCGACTTGGACGTCAATCATTTTGCCGTCTTTGCCTTTGCGCTGTTTCAGCCAGTTGACATCGGCAAGCTCTGGGGCGGTCAATCGATACAGATCGGCATAACTGGAAACGATGCCGCGTTGCACCAGCAAATCGACCAACTCGTCTCCGAGTCCATCGATATCCATGCCTGGGCGGCTGCCGAAATAGATCAAGCGTTGACGCAATTGCGCGGGACATTCGGGACTGGGGCAACGAATATAAACGCCTCCATCATCTCGCACCAATTCGGTGCTACAAACAGGACAATGTGTCGGGAACTGAAACGGAGGTCGCTCGGTTTTGCGTTCGTGTTTTTCGACACGGACGACTTTGGGAATAATCTTGCCGGCCTTTTCCACGACGACGACGTCACCTTCGCGGACATCCAATCGCTCGATTTCGTCGGCATTGTGAAGCGACGCTCGCGACACCGTGGTGTCAGCGATATCGACTGGTTTTAGATGAGCCACCGGAGTGATCGCTCCGGTCTTGCCGACTTGGACGCTGATCGATTCGAGCACCGTGACCGCTTCGTAACGTTCGAATTTATACGCGATCACCCACCGTGGACTCTTGCTGCGAATCCCCAATCGTTCACGTTGGTCAAAGCGATTGACTTTGAAAACGATCCCGTCCACTTCGAACGGCAAATCGGGCATCTCCTCTTCAAACACCGCAACGGCCTTCAGTGCGTCGGCGGAGCTTTTAAACACCTGGACTTCGGGGGTCGGCGGAATACCAAGCTTGCCAACTTCGTCCAAAAATTCGATATGGTTTTTAGCCTTCAAGCCAGTTGTTTCGCCGATACCGTGACAGAAAAATCGGAGTTTGCGTTCGGCCGCGACAGCCGGATCGAGCAACCGAATCGTCCCGGCGGTGACGTTGCGTGTGTTTTTGTAAGGCTCGGAACCCGCCTCGGTTTGTCGCAGATTGAGGTCCGCCAAATCCGCGTTCGTCATATAGACTTCGCCGCGAACCTCTAGCACGTCCGGCGGCGATTCACCGACCAGACGCAGCGGCACATCGCGGATGGTGCGTACGTTGTGAGTGATATCGTCGCCGACTTGTCCGTTTCCACGAGTCAGCGCAACAGCCATATTGCCTTGCTCGTACCGAATCGAGGCTGCGACACCATCGATTTTAAATTCCATCACCCACTGGATCGGCTCGCCGAGTGTTTTTTCGGTGCGGTCGAAATACGCCTTCAGTTCCTCGCGGCTGTAGGTGTTGTCGATCGACAACATTGGAACCGAATGAGCGACTTGGACCAAGTGCGGGACCGGTGCGTCACCCACTCGTTGGGTCGGTGAGTCGGCCGAGGCGAATTCGGGATGCTCGGTCTCGAGTTGCCTGAGTTCTTCGAGCAATCGATCGTACTGAAGGTCGGTGACCGCAGGTGTGGCCTCGACATAATACAGGTGATCCAAACGGCGGATCTCGGTTCGTAACTCTGCCACACGTTGCGCGATGGATTCGTTCACGACCGTGTTTCTCCTGTGGATAGAAAAGAATGTCAATTGTTGGCCGGATCAAGGACGCAGGATCATGCCGGATCGTCGCAAACGGTGGCTTGATCGTATTCGCTAAAGGACAAAATTGAAATTTACAATTGCGTCCGCGCCGGTCCGGCGTTTTCGTGGTTTGCTTGATTCGACCTACGAAAAATGCATCCTGAAAAAAACGCGGATCGGGTCCACAAAAGCATACGGTAAATTGCCCGCGAAAAGGAAGACGGGGATTTCGCCCGCGATTCGTTGGCCACGCTATTGCTGCGTTTGTTGAGAGGTTGTTTCGCGCGGCATCGATGATTCGGTTTCCAAGGGGACTAGGAATTCGCTGCGTTGTTTAGCGACCGCGTATTCGGTTTCCGCCCGCTGCATTTCCAACGCCCTTTCGTGCTGCACCCATTGATCGTAAACCGCACCCGAAACCACGCGGTCCTCGGCCCTCAGCAGTTCGGGATCGTATGTCAGACCGGGATGATGTTGAGCGCGTTCAAAGTGTGTCAGCGGTATTGTGTGCGTTCGCAGTTCCGCTTCCCACTTATCGATCGCTTCGATGGCGGCTTCGCGAGCGATCCCTTTGGGTGCTGCGTTTTTTTGAGTACCAAACGGATCGTAATCGTCGCCCGCGGAACTCCATTTGTCCCACCAACTGAGTTTGGGCCCGAACAGATTCGCGATGATCTGGTCGACACGATTGAGCATGTGTCGTGTGACAGCTCGACTTCGTTTGAATAACGCGGTAGGAAAGATGGGATAGTCCCAAATCGTTCGTGACTGTTTTGCGATATAGCGAATGTTCGCCAGCAACTGATACAGCAGCGAGATCGACGCTTCATTTTCTTGCATCTGACGATACGTCAATCCATAGTTCAGCGAACGCTCGGCCAGATAATTCAGCTTCGGCATCAGTGATTTGACGCCGCCGGTGCCCCAGGTTTTCGCTTCACGAGCGATTCGCTGCTCGTTATACAGATCGACCACGATTGAATCGATCAAGGCGTCGCCGATCTGCTGGATCTCGTCGGTGGTTAGCGGGCGGTCGATGTAGTTTTCGCGGAAGCGGGGGAAAGTCCGTTCGCTGACCAAACGGATGAAGCGATCCACCTTGTCTTCGAATTTCAGTGTCAAGAAAATACCGTGCTTGTTCGCCTCGCTGTTGATAAAGTCGTCACCGATGATGTCGATCGAGTCGACTTCGAACAAGACCGCCGACCCTTTGCTTGAATCCAGCGAACGTCGTGCTTCGAGTCTGCCAATTTTTCGTTTGCGAAAAAATCCCCAAGACGTATCGGTATCGGCGGTGTCGTTGCGATAAACGATGACCCAGCGGTGCAGTGGATCTTGCTTCCGCAATTGATTCTGTAGCCGGACGGCTTCTTGTTCGAGCCATTTCGGTTTCGGTTGAAATAGGAACGTCCGTTTTTGTATCTCGAATTCGTGGACCGCACCGAGCGATGCGTCGGCAATTGCATCGGCGCCGGATGTGATTCCGCCGACCACGTCGCCGGTCCGCTGGACGTATTGATTCCAACGGTGAATCTGTTTCAGAAAAGCTCGCTGGGTTTTAATTTGGCTGGCCGTTTTGCTGCGGTTGATTGGGATCAGGTAGGACTGCAGCGCCGCGGCGCCCCCGCTGCGTGAATCGCCCACGATATAGAAATTGATGTCGAAATCCGCAGCAGCGACCAAAAACTGTGACTTGGCAAGTTGCTCAAATGCCGTTTTTTTGCCGATCGGTGTTTGGTAGTAGTTGTTGGGAATGATGATCGTCATGCCACGCCACATTTCGAGCATCGATTTGTCGGCTTCGATCTTGCGGACTAGGTCCAGAAAACCATAGTAGGAAACGTCCCACACATCCAAGCCGCTACCGAAATAGTCGGCAAGTTGCGTCCATTTTTGGATGTCGTTGACGTCAGTTTTTTGATTCGCAATCAGTAAAAAACGCGATCCTTCATCGCGGCGAAATTGTTCCGAGACGCGAATCGTTTCCTTGCGATAATCAATGCGGCGGTACTGGTCATGCCGCGAACTCGACCCGGGATGTTGCAGTAACAAATCGACGCCGAGCGTAAAACTTTGGTAGGCGATCACGTCACTGTGGTTGCGGATGCCAATGCGAGTTTCGATCCAACGCGTTTCACCTGGGGATAGATTGCGTACGGCGTCGCGAAATTCTTCGGCCCGCAGATCATGCGGCATGTCCGAGTCGTTGAAGAACAGCAATTGGTTCTTGTCGATATCGCCGCCGAGCAAGCGAATGCCGGTGCGGACGCTGCGATGGTACGCTCGATCATCATACGTTTCATCGCCGATGTTGGTGATCGCATATCGGACGCGAGTCGATTCGCCTGGCGCGAGACTGTTCAGCGCCGTGATCTCGGTTAGCTGCAACGGGAATCGGACATCGACCGTTTCCTCGTTCTCGAAGTCGCGAAACGGGCGATGGATCCCGCTTTCGACGAATGCTCTTGGGTTAACGTCGTGCTTTAGATGGAACGGTTGCTTACGCGGTTCGTTGACGATGACATTGGTCCATCGTAGCGACAAGCATTCATCATCGAACGTATACGTTTCCTCTGGTTCCAGAACACGGGGTAATACCAATTCGGTTTCTTCGGATTGGATCCATGTATCGGACGGCAGCAAAATGCGGATTTTATAGTTGGGAGGCGTCGGCATTCCGCCGCGGTTTCGAACGCTGATCCGCTCGAGGCTCGCCAAACTGTCGGGTTCGTAGACACGGTACTCGCTGGCGATGTCGAACGAGACGAGTTCGAGATCGTAGGGCGATTCGTACTGTGTTTGAACGCCGCGAGGACCGTTGACGACGATCCGCAAACGACCGTTTTTTCCCGGGGTTCCGTCATCCGCTCGGTAAGACGACGGAGCGCCATCGCGGCCGCGACGTCCCGGGCTGCCGCCTGGGTTGGAATGATGGACGGTGTGAGTGTGACCGTTTTTGCCACCGGTGCGATGCGTGGTGGTCCAGTGATAACTGCTGCCACCAGGACCGCCGGGGCCCCCACGACCGCCGAGTCCACGTTCTCCGGCAAAACCAATGTCACCGCCGGACAAGTCGCCTGTGACCAGCATCAGCAGACCGAGATGGTGATGATCGATTTGCAGCGTGATGTCGCCACCGTCGCCGCCGTGTTGACCGTCGCTCGGGTTGCCGGCGTCACCACCGTTGCCTCCAGGTCCTCCGTCGGTTCCACTGGAAAAGCGGGTGGCATCTTGACCGGGGCGTCCGGGGGCACCGGGTTGTCCATCGCCAGCGCGTCCGCCGTTGCCTCCTTTGCCGCCGACGGCGCGAATGAACACGTATCCGTGATCGCCAATGATTCGTTGCAATTCAATCCGATGTGACGAACCATCGGACGCGACCGCAGTCCCTGAAATCAGGATCGTTCCCGATTCTGTGTCGTGTTCAGGATAGGTCAGTTCGAGAGTGGCCGCTGCGGCTCGTTGGCCCGCGGTGGCAGCACCCGCGTCTTCGCCTCGCTGGCCATCCGCACCATAGCCACGATTGGGGGTGAAGATCGACCTGCCATCACGTCCATCGATCCCGTCGTCACCGCCAAGATCGATCTCGGCAAGACAATCGATCTCACCATCGGATGCAAAGCAACCGGGATCGGCGTCGTCGGGATGGGCAGCGGCACGAGGATTCATGCCTGCGATTATATCGCGTCCACGGTTGGGGGGAGACGCCAGGATGAAAGCTGAGCTTACGTAGCGAAACGATGTAGCGAAACTCGCCAAGAGTTTCGGAGAGGGGGGCGCAGAGCCGGACGGAAGTCTTGATGACTAGCGCGAGGATGAAACAGACAGGCTGGCAGCCTGTGCTATGTTTTGGGAGGCATCGGCGGGTTGCCGCCTTGCGGGCGTGGGGCGGGCGATGCGGCGGGATTAGGATTCGCTGGTCGGGTGCGAGCGGTGGGGCGACGTTTGATCGGCGTCAACGCGTGCTGCGCTTGATAGGCCACCTGGGCGATCAACGAATCGACTCGGTTGCGGCAGATCGCGTAGGCCGCCAGCGATGGGATGGCCACGACCAGTCCGCCGACGGTGGTTACCAGCGCTTGATAAATTCCTTCGGCAAGATCGCCGGCTCCGGCGGCACCCCGTGTCGTGGCGACTTGTTGGAAAGCAAAAATCATCCCGGTGACGGTTCCAAGCAGTCCCACCATCGGTGCGATGTTGCCGATCACCGACAAGTATTCAATTCGCCGCATCAAACGAGCCGATTGTTCGGCCAACGAATCTTCGACTGACTTTTCAACTTCATGCCATCCAAATTCCAGCTCGCTTAGCCCCGACAACAACACGACGCTCAGCACGCTCGGTTCGCGGCGACACGCGGTATCGGCTTCGGCCGGTCGTGCGTTCAATAACGCTTGGCGAACGGTATCGCTAACGCCATCAGGCAGAATCTCGGTCTTGCGAAGCGTCATCGTTTGGTCAAACACCAAATAAGCAGCCGCGATACTGAGTGCAAACAGCACCAGTAGAATCATCAATCCGATGATGCCACCGCTGAGGATGATGTCAAAAAGCCCCGCGGTCTCGGGCGTGTCCGATTGTGCGATCAGATTTGTCGGCGTTTGAAGAGCGATGTTGAAAAAGGATTGAGCGAAGCTGGTCGATTCATCCATGGCTATGACCTTTCGTCGTAATCGGCCGCGCCGACCGATAGTAAAAACTCGGCGTCCGACAGCAGCGGGTCGTCCCAGCGAAGTCGCAGTACGCCGTCGTCTTGCAAATGGGTAATGGTTTGATGATGTCGCTCGCGAATCCGCTGTTCCGCTTGATTGACGCGGCTGCGGCTTTGAGCAACCGACAATGCGAACATCGAAATCACCGCAGTCGGCAGGATCGCCAACAACAGGCTCGTCAACATCATTGCCAACTCAGGGCGTGGAAAGCGATCCAGGTCGCCTGAGAGTGTCGTCAGCGTGGAAAAACTGGCGACGAAATAGTCTCGGTACAACGCCACGACGGGGCCGGCCATGAACAACCAAAACACAAACGTCGCGAGCAACGCGAACGCCACCGTCGCAAACCGCGAGATCGAAACGCGATTGACCTCTTCATCAAATATCGTTTGCGACATTTCTTGTAATGTATCGATGCCCGCCAGATAAGCGAGTTGCGAACGCGAGTGGTCGTCGTCGTCGCCATGCCACGCCGCCGCCTTGACCGGTTGTCGTCGTAATTCGGCCAGTTCATCACGAAATCGACTCGCCAGCGGCCCCAGTCGATCGGCGACCGCGGCGGTACTGCGGCGCCGAAGCCCGTCGCGAACGTCTTGCTCGGCACCTTGTTGAGCGGTCAAATTTTTGGTGGTCGTCCATACCGCGCTAACCAACGACGGCAGCGAACCTGAAAGCGAGATCATCACGCGGTCCCAGGCACCGTGCGTCAGATTCAAAAGCCCAAGCAGTGAGCGATAGGGAAACCAGAACGCTGCGGTTTCGGTCAATAACGCCAAGCGAAGTCGCGATCGTACGGCGGCTCGCAGCGGGCCGTCGCTGCCAATCAACGACTCGGCAACTTGCGTGGGAATGGCAGTCGCTTCGCGATTCAGTCGCCGAACGGCGCTGGTCAATCCAGGCAATTGATCACTCAGAACGCCGTGCAGGGCGGCGCGAAAACGGCCGTCCAGTGCGGCAAGTCGGGTGCTCCGGCGACGATCACCTTCCCACAATTGCCCCAGTTCTTCTTGCAATCGTGACGCGACATTTTCCGCGGCCGTTGTGGCAATTTCCGATTCGTTTCGGCCTTCGATCTCGAAATCTTTGATCACAATCGGACGCGCAATCACGCTGGTCGGCGCCATTTCTCGCATCCGTTTTGCAAACGCGTCGATGTCGGCGTCCAAGCGATCATCGTGCTCACGCACCGCATTGATCACCGGGATCACGATACTGCCCTCACTCGCTTCGGCAAGCATGCCGACCGCGACGCTGCGGATCTGGTCTCGCCGGACGACCAACAACATGGCCGAGGCAAGCGATAACGCTCGCGCCGCAACGCCCGCAATCGCACGCCGATCGTCGGTCGACCCGGGCGCGTCAACGAGCATGTAGGTGATGCCAATCGATTGCATGTGAGCCGGATCACAATGCAAGTATTGTTCGTAACGGGGGTCCAGATCGGCGGGCGGCATGGGGCCGATCCAAACGAGTTTCTCGGTCGCTTCGTCCGCGTTGTTGCCGCTGCGAATCGAATTGGCGGCCGACGATTTGCGAATCAATTGACGGATCAACCACGACTTGCCTTGCCCGGTCGCGCCGACAATCGCGATCACCGACGTGCCACTGCTGCGGTCTTGCAGGATCATTCGCCGTGCTTCGGCGTGGTCGTCACACAGTTCCAGAACTTCGCGGCCCGTCGGACTGTCGGCCAGCACGCTGGTGGCCGAATGACGTACGCGACGCAAGAACGTGTCGCCCGGCAGACTGAGCGATTGATGGGGCGCCGTGGAATCGTCGTTTGCAGAGGAAGCAGAGGACACGTCAAACACTTTCAAAATTCAATTTCATTGGGCGACTTTATTAAACGGTGTTATTCGACGATGACTGAAACGCGGTTTTGAACCATTGAGTGATCGGTATACGGCATCAAGTCGGTCGCCAAAACTGCTGATTCGCGGAAAGACTCGAGCTTACCGAATTTGTGATTGCAACAAAGGTGATGCTGAGGCTTTGGAACTGCAACGAAAGTCTTGACGACTTCCGCTACGGACCTCATTGATTTTAAGCCTTGCAAAACACTAATCCCGAGGCACCTCGATCCCTCGCACCAACGCTTGCAGTTCTTCGTCGGTACTACGTCCTTCGATCTCGGCTTCGGCAGTCAGTTGAACTCGGTGACGCATCGCGGGCAGGGTGATTTCCACCACGTCGTCGGGGATCGCGTAGTCGCGTCCTGAGAACGCGGCGAGAGCGCGAGCCGATTGCATCAGCGCGATCCCCGCTCGTGGCGATGCTCCGATATGGAACGCGGGCCACGTTCGTGTTGCCCGGACAATCTTGTTGATATAATCGAGCAAGCTGTCTTCGATTAATACTTGGCCACATAACTGCATCGCTTCGAGCAAGCGTTCAGGATTGGTGACCGTTTTGACTTCGTCACGCAATCGTTGATTCAAATCGACTTGCTGAGAGTGCATGCGAAGAATCTCGGCCTCTTGATCCGATGTCGGATAATCGACTCGCAGTTTGAACATGAATCGATCGAGTTGTGCTTCGGGCAAATTGTACGTGCCTTCGCTCTCCAACGGGTTCTGTGTCGCCAAGACGAGGAACGGCCGTGGCACTCGGTGGCTGGTTCCGTCGACAGTGACGCGGTACTCCTGCATGATTTCCAGTAGTGCCGCATGAGTTTTCGCGGGCGAGCGGTTGATTTCGTCAGCCAGCAACAGCTGAGTGAACACCGGTCCGGGACGGAATCGAAACTCGCTTCGCTGCATGTCATAGACCGGTGCCCCTGTGATGTCCGACGGCATCAAGTCGGCAGTGAATTGAATCCGTCCGAATTCGCAACCAAGTGCTTGGCCGAGCGTTCGCACGAACAACGTTTTGCCGAGGCCTGGGACCGATTCGATCAAAACATGACCGCCCGCAAACAACGCGGTCAGCGTTCCCAGGACCAATTCGTCCTGACCGACGTACAGCTTGCCGATCTCGGCCGAGATTTCGTTATACAGTTGCTGGATCGGTTGCATCTTCGTCGACCGTGTCGGGGCGACATGCGACACCGCTGCGTTAGAGGGTGCTGCGTTCGAGGCCGCCGCATCCGATACCACCGCCCTGGGGATCTGGGGTGGCGGCCCGGCTTGGGATTCACTTGCCGAGGGTGGCGCACCGCGATCTTGCATCCCCGGGTCAGTAGGGGATTCGGGTCGCGCGGACGAGAGCGGGTCGTTCGAAGGTGGGAGATTGCTCAAGAGTTCGCCGTGATGTCAGAGTCGGTTGGGTCGAGAGGACGCGTGGTTTGACTTGAGGGTTGAGTATGACCGCCCGCGGGCGGATCTGGTAGGCCGGGCGGCGTTGACGATTCCGTGGTCGTGGGGTGAATCGCGGGACGGTGGATCGCTTCGTGCTCGGGTTCCGGCAGCACCCAGGGGCCTTGGGTTTCGCCATGAATTCGCCGCATGTACTCGCTGATGCGATGCCGGGCAAATTGCTCGCCGCCGGCACGGTTCATCAACGCAGCGACCGCATCCAAATGGTCGCCAAAGCTGCCTTTGACACTATAGCGGACGTGGCGGGCGCGACCGAGCGACGGTAACAGCATCAAACAGATCACCAAGCCTAAGAGTGCCGCATGGACCGTCACCAAACTCATCGGCCACGTCGTCAATAACTCCCAGCCCGACGCCTTCGGGACGCCCGGTTTCGATTCGCTGACAGGCAACGACTGCGGATCAACGCTGATGAAACCGGCACTTGGGGGTGGGGTGGACGGCGGCAGCGAGGCGAGGACGAGTTGGTCGGCCAATTCGATGGCCAGCGGTTTGGTGAACGCATAGTTTGTCAGCAGCGATCCGCCGGCGACGACAATGATCTGCGAACCGTTCCAACGTTTGGATTGCACTTGGGCGACGATCGTCGTCCCACTTTGGTCCTGAAGCAACGGCTGCAGCGTTACCGGAGTGTTCGTGATCTCGTTATCGCTAACGACCACCGCGGTCGCAGGTGTGGGCGTGGTTCCAGGGGTTGCCGCCGCCGCACCGCCGGTCGTCGTGTTGGCCGCTGCTTTAGCCGGCTTGCTTTTGGAAAAGGGCTCGATTTCATACTCGATCGTGTACGAACCGGATTGGCTGGTTTCCGAGCTAAATAGGTCAGCCCATTCGCCATCGAGCTTCGTGATGGGGTGGCCGGCGGGAAGGGGAGAGGAGGTGAACCAACCGTTAGAGACGGCTGCATTACGGATCAGCCGCGATTGGATCCGCCGGTTGATGCTTTTTGCGACGCGTCGACGATACTCTAAACGCTGTTCGGGAGGCGCCACCTTGCTGGCGTCGATCCAGTAATCCGTTTCACTACCGCTGTCGGGGATCACAAAAATCAGGGTGCGGTCGCCTTGGGTAAGCCAGCGATCGATCCAGCGGGTGACGCGAGGGTTAAAGCCATTAAAATGGGTCGGAGTCCAGACAAGGGCGTCGTTGGTAAGCACGCGATTGGAAAGCCGCGAGACATCACGATGCTGGAATCCGGCATTTTTGAAGGATTCACGTAGGGCACCAAAGCCGTTCAGACTTTGTTCTCCGTTGCGACCAGATGAGTCGCCGTACTTTGTCGATAAACCGCCGCAACCTATGGTCACGCTGATTAGCAGAGACAATAGGATGATCCACGGATTACGCGAATTGCCGACCATGGCCTCGGGATGCGGAGGGAATTTTGTTGGCATCATGCCGCCACCTCGTGATGCGATTGGACGATGCGTTCGAGCGTTTCGTTTTGGTTCCACAGATCGCGGAATTCGGCATCGGTGATCTGTTGGCGTCCAAAATAGGATCGTTCAAACGCGGTGGTGGTTTCCTTTAACAACGAGCCCAGTTCTGGGTTGGCATTGCGGCATTCGCGAACGTATTTGCCGTTGGTCTTGCCGCGATTGAGCCGGATCAGGGACGAGCGATCGAGCAACAATAACTGATGCGCGAACAACAAAATCACCGCTTGGTCGAATTGCCCCAACCCCATTAAGCGGGCTGCTTCGCTGCGAAGATTAACATCGGTGCGTCGCAATTCTGCGGGCAGGTGTTTCATTCGTTCGATCGTCTGTTCGTCTGGTCCCGCTCGATCGTCCGTCGCAACCGATTTGGATGTCGCGTTCAAGTCGATGTCTGTTTTTGACAACGCGTAAATCAACGTTCCCACAAGTCCAGCGATGATCGCAGCCAAAAACATCCAAGCAAACAGGTTGCCGAGCGTTAAATCGGTTCCAAACAAACCGGTGGTTGTCGACCCCGTGGCAGTGGGCGAAGCCGCGGAAGGAGGCGTTTTTTTGGCTACCTGTTTAGCCTTAGGCAACCAGCGACTATCGCGGTGTTCGGAATCGTCCACGCTGGTTTGTACCGTGACCGGTACGATTTTTCCTTCGTCGGGATCAAACCAAACCGTTGACGGCAATGCTTTTTCGGCGAACGATCGCTGTTTCGTATCGCTGGCGTCTTGGGCGAATACCCGAGTGCTTAGCTGGCAGATCAAACTTGTCACGACAACAAGCATCACGATGCGGCAGTGCAGTGGATTGTTTGGCATCATGACGCCCCTGGACTGTTTTGAACAAGCGGCTCAGCGGGGGTAGGTGCCGCGGTCGCGGGGACTGGATTCGCCGGGACGACTTTACCTCGGGTGTTGACGGGTTGTTTGTGTTGAGGGCGAACCGCCAGTCCGGCCTCTTCGCCAAATTGCCGCATCGCCTCGGCGCGAATCGCCAGTTCCACTTCCCATCCTTCCAGCCGGATTCGAGTATCTAAATAGTTCAGCAATCGCATCACCACGCTGACGCCAGCAACCAACCATAACGACGCGGGAAACATGACAGTCAAGAAAAATAGATCCCAATCGGGATTGCCGGTCGCGATCACACGAACGAACAACATCGAACACAGGACACTCATAAAGATCCAAAACAGGATGAACGATGACGCCAAGAATCGGCCTCCCAAATCACTCGCCATCGGTTGATGCAGTGCCTTGCTGCGGCGTGACAGAGTGATGTCGGTCACCGATCGACTGCGAAGCGGACATTGTTCGAGCAATAGAATCTCGGGCATAAAGGGGCGGTTGCTACGCACCAAGGTTGCGGCCACCAAAATGCATATGGGAATCATGCCATCCCAAAACCAATCTGCGGGTTGCCCTAGTCGAAACAAACAAATTGCCATCGCGGGAATCGCCCAGCGTGCGACGCCTAAGACCCACAACCATCGCCAAAAATATTGTTTTGCATCACTGAAAACGCTTGTCCACGTGGGGCGGCTTTCAAATACCGCTTGTCCAAGGTAGATGGTGGTGGCGACGCCCGCCGCCGGCGTCTGCAAGACGACCAACAGCGAGATCCAGCAGACGTATCGCCAAATTTCCGCAACCGCATCGGGGTCATCTGCACCATAGTCGGATTCGGTGATGGGGATCCAGTAAAGCAAAAGCGCATTGAGCAGCGCCCACGGAACCGCGCCCACGAAAAAGCCAACCCCAATCGCGGACGGGTAGCGGCGCAGCATCACTAAGGACAAATCACCGATCTCGGACAAGGTTCGGCGGCGAACCACCACATGGGTGCGATCAAGTTGCATGTGTCACTCGCCCCACTGATGCGGAATCACCCGAGTCCGACTCGATCGTTGTCGGTTCATACCGGGCCGAATGCGACCCGCGTGATCGCTTGGGCCACGGGAACCCAAGAATCACAAAGTAAAAACTAATCATGCCCGATGACATGATCGCCCATGCCGCTTTGAAGATGAACGGCAGCGGGCTGGGAGACAGGAATCCTTCGGTGAACGCTGCCAACACGAACATCGCTGCGGCGGCGGCCATCACCGGGATCGCTTGGACCGCACTGCGACGAAGCGAATCAATTCGGTTCAGTCCGCCGGTGCGAAACCATCCGACGCCAAGCCGCAATCCGGCAGCAGCGGACAATGCGATCGCGGTTAATTCAAAAGGACCATGTGCGGTGACAAATTGAAAGAAATTGTCGCCGCCGGTCACATCGGGTCTGGCCATGTAGCCAAACGCGACGCCCAGGACGACCGCGTTATAGGCCAATTTGAACAAACACGGGATGATCAAAATACCCGAGGCGAAACAGGTCAATCCAATACCGGTGTTGTGATTGATATAGAACCCGGCCATCGAAACGTAATGGTCGAGCGAACCATTGAGTTTGTGCTCGTACATCGACTCGAGACTTTCCAACTGCGATTCGCCCATCACCGCATTGGCAAATCCCGGGAACTGCTCTTCGTTGTAACCCATATACATCGCGAGCGTAAAAAGCCCGAAAAACAGAATCGTGGCCACTCGCACGCACGAATCTGCAAAGATTTGTCGCGGAGCTTCGTAGAACAATACATCGACCCAAGTGGACGGTTCAAATTGGTTTGCCCGATAGAGTTGATTGTGAGCTCGGGCTACCAATTGGTGCAGGTAGGTCACCGTGTTGGGAGGCAATTGGTATGCATCGGCCAGTGCCAGGTCGGCGCAGGCAGCACGATACAGCGACGAAAATCGTGCAATCCCTTGGGCGCCGCGATGTTCAGGACCACCCGCGCGATCGGTGCGTCCACGTGATTCCATCGCATCGCACAACGATTCGAGTTCGTTCCACTGAACGCGACGCTTGTCTAAGATCGAGGCAACATTCATGAGGGAGCCCGCATCGGTGTCAGAGGTTGGTTACCCGCAAGGACTTGGGTTGGTTTGTTTGCGTCTTTCGCCAAGGGGCTGAAGTCTGCCAGATTTCCCAGGTCGGGAAGTTCGCCCGTCGCGTCCGCAAGAAAGGTTTTGTAGTAGAGCGAATACATCAGCAAGTCGGGATCAATGTCGTTGCGAAATTCAAACCGCTCGATCAACGGGATCGTCAAATGTTTGGCGATTTCGCGTCGACGCGCTGGAGTCAGGTAGTGGCGTCGCTCGGCATAGATCGCCAAGGTTTTTGCCATACTTCGCGAGACGCGATAATCGGCGGGAATGAACGATGCCAACGCAGGCACTCGCGGGTCGTCGACTTTGGCAATCGGCAATCGCCAACTCCGCTCGTCCACAATCACCATCGTGCCGGCGGCCAAGTCGCCAAGCCGTTGCATCCGACGGGTGAAGATCATCGACAACAAACAAACCATCGCAGTCGGAATGATGAAGGCCGGTGGCGCGTCTTCGGCACCAAGACTTGATAGCGGGGCGACGGGTAAAAAGTCGGCGATCCGCAACAGGTTGCGAATCAACGCTCGTTTGCCGGTGATCGGTCGGCCTTCGATATCGATGACGCGAATCCCGGTGGCCCATTTGCCAACCGTTCGCCCATTGAAATAGGTCTCCAGCGTGGCTCCGTAAAACCAGCTGACCACGAAATTCAAAATCAACGCACCCGCACCGATGAACGGTCCGAAAAATCGCAAATCGAGAATCGTGCCGGTGATCAACATCAGCACGACGACGCCGATGATGACGAGCCAGCGGATCGCGACGTCGATCAAATACGCCGGCAATCGGCGAAACGGACCCGCCAACTGATAGTTAAAGGCGATGTTCTCCGGCGTCACTACCGCGATCGTCGTGTCGAGTGCAGCAGGGACGCTCATGCGTGGGCTTGGGGCTCAAAAATAATTTTCGAAATGTGCAGTTCCGCTCACCTACCATTATCGCGTGTAGCCCCCTCGTCGTGCAACCACGGCGAGGTCCGAATCGCCCGTTCCGAACCATTTTCGCGGGCCACCATTTTCGTCAACTTCGATCGATTACGGCAGAGCGACTTGAGAATGATGGCTGAGGTACGAAAACAAATCGCGGATTTCACGCTGCGATAGCGTGTCGAGTAGCCCTTCAGGCATCGGCGATTTTTCAGTTACCTTTTGCTGTTCGACTTCAATTCGAGGTATCGTCATCTGCTCAGTTGCGGTATGGATCGTTACGGTTTGGTCGGATTGGTCGGTCAGCAGCCCGTTGATCACGCGGCCATCATCGAGCAACAGGATTGTCATTCGATAGTTCTTGTCCACCACCGAACTGGGGTCGATGATGTTGGACAACAAGTAATCGAGGTTGCTGCGGTTACCACCCGACAGATCTGGGCCGACCTGGCCTCCTTCGCCATACAAGCGGTGGCAATTTTGACAATGTTTTTGAAACAATGCCCGGCCGGCGCTGCGATCCGCTTGGGACAACACGTCGGCGGACAATTCGTTTTTCAGTTTTTCGATCAATCGTTGTTTGTCTTCCGGCGATTCACGTACCTCGCCCCAGACTTCGCCAATCCGCTGGTTCAGCGCCGCGTCGCCGAGGCTTTGGATTTGCCGCACCTGGAACGCCGACAAGTCTTGACGTGGGATCTTGCCCTCGCCAATCGCATCGAGCAACTCGCGGGCGAACGATTTGCGTGACGACAGCAACGATACAATTTGAGGTTTGTCGGGGCCACGGAATCGGTTGTACCCCGATACCAGCGTCGCGGCGACCTTGGGGTCGTCAAACGTTGCCAGGCCTTTCGCAGCTAACACATTCATACGAGCATCGTTGATCAATTTTTCGCAAACAGGTCTCAGCTCTTTACTTTGACTTTGGATCAACGTTTGCAACGCGGCCAATCGTGTTTCGAAAGAGACCGGCTCGTTTGAATCCGTCGCTGATTTACCGAGTGCGATCTGTTTGACTTCGTCCATCGCGCGGCCGTCGCCAAACACTACGCTCAATTCGCGAATTAGTGGGCGAAGTTCGTCGTGGTCAACGCGAACGACTTGGTCCCATGACTTGGGGCGAGTCGCGGAGGCCCAGCCGCGAAGCCCGTCGCTGACGCCGCTCAAAACCGCGAGTTGAAAGTGGCGATCATTGCTTTCTGCGACCTTCGTCAACAGAGCGTCAATCGCAGCGGGAGATCGCGTGATTTCTTCGGCTAAACAACGAGCAATCAATCGCGTTAACCGAGGTTGTTGGCAACCGGTTGCCACCGACACCAAGTCGTCGTGGTGACCTTTTCCGAGCGGCATCACGCCGTACCAGATCATCAGCGGAATGTTGTGATCGTCGGCATCTTCGATTCGCATCGCCAGCGGTTTAGCCAGTGCGGCACGCTGCTGCAGCGGTAATCGCTGCAGCGTCGACGCCAGCGCCAAACGAACCGCGGCAGAGGAATCCGTACTCGCAATCGTGGCAAAACGCCGGGTCAACGCTTTGGAGGTTGACGAATTGGGGGCCGGCAATTGCGATTTCCATTCCGCACCCATCACATCATCGATCGGCCACGTCTCGCTCAAGAGCCGAATCGCCCAAACGCGAACATGTTCGTGGCGGTGGTCCAGGAACGCAGCCAAGTCGTCTGGCGTGGTGGCACCGCAAGCGTGCAACGTCAACAGTGACTGCACCGCAGTCGATTCGCGTGTGTCGCTCGCCGCAAAAATTTGACGCAGTCGATCTGTTGCCGCGGTGATGTCTTGCCCCGCATTGGATCGTTCGATCAGCTCGATGCGAGCTTGACGGCGTTGCCAGCGATTGCCTGGCAAATGAGCGTTGGCCAACTCGGATAGCGACCACATTGCAACATCGCTCGATGAAGAGGCCTTTTTCGAAGTGGATTCGTCGCCGTAGCTGATTTTGAAGACGCGTCCGCTTTCGCGATGCACTCCGGTGTGTTCGTGGCACTCACCGGTATCGCTCCAATCGATAGCAAACACGTTTCCGTCGGGGCCGGTGCTTAGATCCATACCGCGGAACCAGGGATCTTTGGCCAAGATCATATCGGGCTCGTGTCGCAGAATATAACCGCTGCCGTGTCGCTCGATCCGTTCTTGGTTGGCACGTCGACCATGGAAGTTGAACGTCAACAGTTTGCCGACATAGGCGTCCGGCCAAGAATCGCCTTGATAGATCAACGTGCCGCAATGAGCATGACCGCCGCCGTAATCGTTCGCCGCACCGTCACGCGACTTGGTCCAGCTCTGCCCCGTATCGAAATGCCAATGATCCGCATGCATTTCGATCATCTCGTAGGCACGTCGGTTCGGATCGAGTGTGAAGGGACGCGGAAAATGGGCACCCGGAATCATGTGCCATAAATGGCCGTTGACGGTGTTACAGAAGAACATTTCGCCGACGTCGTTCCAGTCGTGTCCCCACGGGTTGGTCGTTCCCGCAGTCAAGACTTCGGCGATTTCATGTTTCGGGTGATAACGCCAAATGCCTCCTTCGAGTGCTGGACGCTGATCGCGAGGCGTCTCGGGTTTACCGATGCGTCCCGGACAAGAACCGCCGCAACGACCGTACAGCCAACCGTCGGGGCCGAAGCGGATACCGTTGGCAAAGTTGTGATAGTTTTGTTGAGCCACATCGAACCCGTCCAGCACGACTTTGCCGGGACCATCGGGAACGTCATCGCCGTCGGCATCGGGAATGAAGATCAGCTTTGGAGGGCACATCAACCAAACCCCACCATGGCCGACTTCGATTCCGGTCAACATTTGCACGTCATCGGTAAATACGGTGCGGCGGACGCGATTTGGCGAAGACTCGTCCTCCGCTTCGTCCTGGTGTGCGGGATCGAGGATGACGACCCGGTCACGTAGGTCAAGCTGAAAACGTTGTTGGCGTTCCGCGTAAGTGAAATTTTCCGCGATCCACAATCGTCCACGCGAATCCCAAGCCATCGCGATCGGGTTCATCACGTCAGGTTCGGATGCCACCGCCGTCACGCGAAACCCGTCAGGGACCGTGAACGTTTCGGCAGATTCAGCAGCGGTCATCACCGGAGCGTCTGCAAGCGGTTCGGTATTAAAAAGCGGAGGAAACTCGGCGTTGGCAACGGAGGGCACCAGCAGAAGTATCCCGAGCAACAAAATGCGATGCATCAGCCAGTTTCCTTGTACTTTTTTTCAATTCATTGTCGCGACAGCGACGGCAGGAGATAGCCCCAGACGCAAGTCCGGAGGGCGACATCGCCTCTCATGCAGGCTTAGTCGCAAAGCGACGACAGGTGTCGAATCCCCGTGGTCCATTGACGCGTACACCCGCGTTTCCTGTCGTCGCGTTGCGACTTGCTTCGCTTTGGTTTCCCAAACCCCGGACTGGCGTCCGGAGCTACTACCTGTCGTCACTTCGTGACTAATCCAGTGACGAAACGCCGAGACGAAAACAACACCCAAAATGGCCGCTCACGCATTCTAGTCGATCACCGAGGCGGGTTTTGGTTTGGGCGCGTTCGGGTCAGGTGGGTTTTTCGGTGGCGGTGGTGGCGGGCCGAGCCGGATGCCGCCGTCAATGTGAGTCGTGTAGACCCAATCGGCTGGCTGAGGTTCCCAGCCCGCGAGGACTCCTTCGTCGCTGAACAGTCCTCGTGCCGCTACGTAGACATCAAAACTGTCCGGCAACACGTGGAAGCGTCCGTAGTACTTTGTCGTGTCGAGTTGGCTGAGCACGTCACGGCGAATTTTGGAGCGAGGGTTCAGGATCGCTGATTCGTTCGCACCGCGTCCTTCGCGAGGGATCAAACGGATCCGCGGCCACGTCTTTGACTGGACGAAATACTCGACGTCAAAAAATTCGTCCTGGTCCTTTAGCTTCTCATAAAATGCCGTGAATTTTTCAGGATCGATGCCAGCGGCAGGATCACGGTCCAAACCGCCACGCTGGATGATCGCCTTGGCTTTTAATTCGGCTCGCTTGCGAAAGAACTCGGCATTCACCGGATAAACCAAGTTGTTGACGCAGATAAACGTCGCCTCTTTCGTCCCCGGCGGTGCCGGACGCGGATTCGGAATACTGACTTTGATGTCCGGTGCAGCTTGCCGCCGAGGCGTTTTGTCGAGGATCGCTTCGAGTTCCGCTTTACGCTCTAGCGACGTTGCGATCAGCGTGTGCATTTTCTCGCGTTGCTCTTTGGTATTGGCAATCTCGGCCGCCTTCTTCTCTGCCATTTCACGATCCGCTTGGATCTTCATGGCAAATTCGTTCATCTGCTTTTTGCGATCTTCAATGTTTTTCTTGCGTCGGGCTAGCAGTTCCTTGCTCTTTCGCAGTTCTTCTCGCTGCGCATCGGCATCGATGTCCAAGGGATCCACAAGCATCCGATTCAGTTCAAACGCCTCCTGCTTTTTCTGTAGCAGTTTCTTTTGCAGTTCTTCGACCTGAGCCTCGTCGACTTGGGATTCCTCGGTGACGCGTGTCACGACCTCCGCGACACTCATTTGCGTCACGATCAAGACAAGCACCAAGATACCGACGACATTGGTCATCGTATCAAGCAGCGAATCCAAGCCGCCGTCTTCATCATCATTGCTGGGTTGGCGTTTCATTGTTCACGCTCCGTTTTCTTGGAAGCCGCAAAGGCACTCAAATCGATTCGTCCTTTGCCGACAACCGGAATCTTGCCGTTGCGGATTCCACGACTGTCACAAATCTTCTTCGCCGCACGATAGACCGACAATCCATCGCTGCGGACTAGAAATACGATCGTATCGTCCTTGCCATTGAGTGTGGTTTCCAATAAAGCGATAAAGTCCGCGTCCTTAGCCATTTCGCTGGCACGAATGCGTTTGGGCGGCTGTAAGTGATGCATCACGATCGCCCCTTCGGTGCATTCAACAAAATGCGGCACAAAGTTCAATCCGCTGCCTTGTGGCAACACCGTCACGTTGGACTCGGCAGCGTCGGCACGCTCGGCCGCTTCACGTTCAAGCTGCGCCAATTCCTCTTGCAACGCTTCGAGTTCCGCTTTCATCTCGCCAGCGGTTTCGCGTTCTTTCTCGCTAAGTGTCGGGATGACAATTTTGACTTTTTCCTGTTCGGCGAGCTGTTTCTCGATCTCTTCCTGCTCCTTCAGCAGTTCCTCGAGCTGCTCGAGGGTGATGTTGAGCAACTTCTTTTCTTCGCGCAGTTGCAAACCGGTCGAATTGGAAACCTCGATTTCACGCCGCAGTTCGGCGACCTCTTCGAGTGTTTCGTCGAGTTCTTTCTTGGATTTCTCGTACTGCTCGATCTGAGCAATGTCCGGCGTGTCGGTTTGTGCGAGCGCAAGGGTCGCGATCATCATCGTCAGCACGCCAATCACGCTGGCGATGATGCTGAGAAACGGAAACAGCGAGATGTCGTCGTCGGAGGTTCTTGGTCTGCGTGCCATGGTTAACCTCGCCCACGTGTCCGTGACTTTTTGCCAAACCATCCGTTGCGGCTCGTTTCGGGCTGTACCGCGACTTGCTGAACAACCACTTGTTGGTCACCGAGTTTGTCGAGCACGCCACTTAAACTGGCTAAACCTGATTGCACGCCGGATAGATGATCTGAGAGCGACGTGTTGGTTTGCGAGAACGTTTCGTTGACGTGAGTTTGCAGCGTGGTGGTTTGTTCGGCCAGCGAGCTGAGTGTTTGCTGGATCTTGTCCGCCGCATTTGCCATCTGATCCAACTGGGCCTGCAACCGAGCTTGTTGGTCGAGCTGTTGCTCGTGCAGCACGTTGACATGTTTTTGTTGTTGTTCTTCGATTCGTTTATTGACCTTGTCCCAGCCCGCCGAGACCTGGTCGGTCAGATGGGTGCCGATCGTATCGAGTTTCGAGAGCCACTGTTCCATTTCGGCATGATGCGTGCCTAACGCCTGTTCGACCGCTTGCCGGAAAATGTCGGACTCACCGCCGCCTGCGGTTGCACCACGCTCGGCGCCCCCTTCGCGTCCGTCGTTCAGCCGACGCAGCAGGTTTTCGTTGCAATACTCGTCCACGTTGGTGATCACATCCTCTTCGCTTTTCTGCAGTGCGGAAGCGGGGATTTTCACCAACATACTCATGATCAGCGCTAGCAGCGTGGTGTCAAACGCGGTACCGAGCCCGCCGAACACGTCCTGTAGCGCCGCCTTCATCGCATCCATGCTGCCGCCGCCACTGAGGCTAGACGCCAAACTTGCGACCGCCGAGCTGACCCCCATGACCGTCCCGATGAACCCGAGGATTGGCAGCGACCAAATGAACACTTTCAAGATTGTGTAACTACCAGCCACATTGTTGGCATCGATCGCCGATTGCGACTCCATCATCGTGACGGTTTCGGCAGCACTTTTACGGACACGAAAATGTTCGATCCCACGAACCACGCGGTTGACCAGGAACGTATCGCTGCTGGCTCCGGGAAGCTCGTTGATGTGCAGGATAAAACGGTCAATGGAAGCGACCGTGATCTCCGGCGAAACCTCGGTTGGCAACACGTCCAACAGCATCGCGTCCTTTTGCTTTTTCAGATTCAGCCACTTCAGCCCCAAGATGGCAATCGCCCAGAACATCAGCAGCGTTGTCGGAAAGGGGACCGGTCCGCGCTGCCAAAACAGTTGGCCAAACGCACTGTCTTGGATCGGGTAGGTCACGCCGTACCACAGCACCGCCATGCCACCGCCGATCAGAAAGCTGAGCACCAAGCTAACGTCGCTGCTGGCCGAATCACTGCTGCTGCTGAACCAGCTTTTTTCGCGTCGACGCCGTTTGACTGCTTTCTTGGCCGGAGCCGCTGCGGGTGCCACTGTTGTTTGGATTGCCGGGGTAACGGCGCCCGCAGGCTCGGAGGCGATGTCCGCTGTGGTCGTCTTCGCACGCGGTTTGCCGGATGCCGGAGTCTCGCTGATCTGGATGCCTGGGAATGCGGGTTCGGGTTCCGGCGGCGCGGTCTCGGGAATTCGCACCGTCGCTCGGCAATAAGGGCAAGCGCGACTTTTGCCAGCCAGACTTTCGGAAACCTTCAGCGATTTGTTGCAACCAGGACAGGAGATCTTAAAAAAGGACATTCGTTTTCCGCAAAAGGCAGAGGGGGAGGCAGAGGTGGGAGAAGCAACGAGACAAGCGTCTTCATGTTATAGACAGACGCGGAGGAGGAATCAAAACGATAGCGGACGGTAAAACAAGCAATCTTGATCGTACGCCGGAAATATTGTCGCGTCCGACAATATTCAACGTATCCCATCGGTGTTTCGTACCCGCCGATAGGTCCGTATTCTAACGAAAAACGTCGCATTTGCGCGAGACGCCGCCACGCCGCCGCAGAGGGGGTGAGGCTGGTTTTGTTAGCCGTTTGGGTTAACGCTGTGAAGCATTTTCTCGTAGCTACCAACGCCCGAAGGTGGTGATTCGTATTGGCCGGCAACCATCCACGCTCTGGCGAGCGTAGCTACAAAACGCAAAGGCCGGAAGAAAAATTCACCTCGAAGATTCGATGACGACAGCAAAGAGTTAGCAGTCCAGGCTCGCGCCGTGCCGCTAGACCAATCCACCCGTTTGGGCTGGTGCGATAATCCGGTGGTGTGATCGCAGCTACGCAACTAGATCCAAGATCCGCCGCATTTCCGCTACCGCGTCACGCATTCCGACCATCACGGCGCGGCTGATGATCGAGTGGCCGATATTCAATTCGATCATGTTCGGAATCGCCGCAACGGGACGAACATTGGCGTAGTTCAAACCATGGCCTGCATGCAGCCGCATGCCTAATTCGGATGTCCTCTCGCCCGACGCGATCAATCGCCGAAGCTCCTGAGTTTGCGCTGCACCGCGAGCCAAGGCGTAGGGCCCGGTGTGCAGTTCGACCGCATCCACTCCTAAGTCGGCGGACGCTTGGACCTGTTCCAAATCCGGATCGATAAACAGGCTGGTCAGGATGCCTTCGCCCTTCAATTTTTCGATCGCATCTCGGATGCGACCTTTGTCACCCACGACATTCAGCCCCCCTTCGGTCGTAACCTCTTCTCGGCTTTCAGGAACAAGCAGCGCCCAAGTCGGTTTAACCCGGCATGCGATCGCGACCACTTCGTCGGTGCAGGCGATCTCGAGATTGGTTTTCACCGTTACGGTTTGCATCAGCACCTCGACGTCACGTTCTTGGATATGACGACGGTCTTCACGCAAGTGGAATGTGATGCCGTCGGCACCCCCTTGCTCGGCAAGCGCTGCGGCGATTACCGGATCGGGTTCATAGGTGCGCCGTGCTTGGCGAACGGTTGCGACATGGTCAATGTTGACGCCGAGTTCAATCATGTTGGGGGTGTAGCAGAAGGGGGGGATGGAAACCGTGGCTAGCGGCAAAACGGCAAATTTACCATACGAAACGTGAATTGAAACTTAGATGCAATCAATCAGCTCGCGTCGCAACCAGCGAATTTCTTCGGAGATGTCTTCGGCGAGACTACGCTTTCGCATCGCGTCCGGCAGCACGCTCCAGGCGTACGTTTCCACTTCGAGGTGACCAGTAAAATCAATCGACGTATCACTGCTGAGCAAGGTTCGCAAACAGTCACGCACTTCATCCTGGCTGGTCGTTAGGTGTCCGAATCGCTCCAGGAAGATCGGGACATGAAAATGGACAACCCATCGTTTGTCGCCACATGCAGGGTCACCCGATGCGGGAGCCCGCGAGATGAGAGCTGGGAGATCTTCGGTCAATTCAAATTGGTCGTCGCCGGTGATACGACCGGTTTGGTGCAAGTAGCGATCTTCGGCAAACTTGCTCAGCTGCTCGATCGCTTCTTGCCGCCGACCGAGCGACATCGCGTCCCACTCTGCGACAATTGCACTGCTGACTTGCACTTTTCCGATCGTAATGCCGGCAGATGCATAGCGCTGAAGCACGTCGGCTTGTGATTCCATCATGACGGCCGCATGGCACACGTCGTGGCAAACGGTGATGTGACGACGGTGCATCGGTTTGTCGAGGTGTTTGTCAAACCAATCCACGATATCTTGGCTTGTGTCCAAGATGCAGCCGGGTTCGGGTTCGATTGCAACGACAATGCGGCGACCGGTTTGTTCTTCCAATGCCGCCAAGAACTCCGCCAATTGACGTAGGTTTTCTGCGGCAGCTTCAAGTTGTTCCGCGGTGACTTTGTCCGACGCCCATCCAATCGGTAAGGTGCTAATCGAGCCGACGGTTTGCGTTTGTGGCAGCAATTCGGTGAGGATGACGGCGAGCTGTTTGGTGTAAGTCAATCGACTCAGGTCCCACCAAGTGGGTTGATAGACTCGGTGTTTGACCACATCTTGGTGAAAATTGTCGTAGGGGAATCCATTGATCGTGAACGCTTCGAGCCGATGTTCGTCGAGAAATTGACGCAGTGGTTTGGCGCCGCCATCAAAGCATTCACCGGCCGCTTGGGCCGGCAACCAAAGTCCAACTCCGAGAGGTGTGTCGATGGGCAGACTTGATTGCACCGGCACGGCGTACTGAAGCAAATTTTGGCGAATGGCCGGCAAATCCATGCCTGCATGCACATTCGTGCAATAGCCAACGGTGAAACTCATCAATCTCTCCTAACTGAATTTTTGAACAGATCCTTAGATCATAGCACTTTGTTGCGGTGTGTCGGCGGGCGACACGTTGCATCGGTGCATTAATCGCAATGCCGCGGTTCCGCAGCCAATTCGCATCCCATCACTGTTTGGGTCACTTTTTAGCTGCTTGGGGGGCTGTTGGCGATGGGCTGTAGCCCGAGCCGCACCCGTTCTTTCTCGGGGACCAAACGATTCACCAGCAGGGCTGCATCGCGATTGCTTGTTTCTAGTTCGCGATACGCCGCCTGCAATTGAGTCCGTGTCTCGCCAAGTCGCTTTGAATCATTCATCTGTTCCAACGCCAAACAGCGCTGCGTCAATGCCAAGGTGCGGTACAGTCGATCGATCCTAGGGTCGGCACTGAGCCGCTCGAGTACTGCTGCGGCCTGCTTCCATTGTTTCTCGCCGGACAAGACGCGAGCTAACTGCAGCATGCTCTTGGCGTAGTAATTGGTGTTAATCGAGTTGGCTTCGGGCGGAAAGTTCTCGGAAACGGCCAGCCAACCGGCTTCGTCGTTTCGCGTCAGTGCGACAAGGTATTGTTCCTGCACCGAATTGGTTTGCGGGACTTGGTCCGGGCGTAACAAACGGCCGATGCTTTTCGCAGGCCGTGACAACATCACGGCGGTTGCGGCACCGGTGCACAGCAGCGGCAATAGGATCACGGCGGCGTAGCGGCGCAAACGCTGATTGCGACGACTGCGTGCTTCGTCCGTTACCCGTTGCAGCCGAATGGTAGCAGCCGCAGTGCCCACCGTTGCGCCCGTCGGGAATCCGGCGTCCGTGGCCTGGGACCGGATGGATTCAAGCAGTTCGCTGGCAGATTGAAAACGGTCCTGAGGCCGTTTGCGAATCAATTTCATCACAATCGCAACCAACCACTCGGGAATGTCGTGCGTTCCCCGAGTCCGGTCGAGTGGCTGCGGTGTTTCGTGTAAATGCATCACCGCCAACGCCAAAGGATCATCGGCCTCAAACGGCGGACGACCGGCAAGCAGGTGATACATCGTCACCCCGAGTGAGTACAAGTCGCTGCGCACATCGACGGTATGCCCTTGGACCTGTTCGGGACTCATGTAACGCGGCGTGCCAAGCGTCAGCCCCGCTTGCGTCAAGTCGCCTCGCGTCGCGTCGACGTCCAAGCCAAGACGCGCTAATCCAAAGTCGGCCACCTTCACGATGCCGCGATCGGATCGCATGATGTTTTCCGGCTTGATATCGCGATGCGTGATCGATGCCTCCGACGCAACCTCGAGCGCCGAGGCGACGCCGACGATGACCTCGATCGCTTCGTCGGCAGACAACGATCCTCGTTTAGAAAGTACGCTGCGAAGATTTTCGCCGTCGACTAGTTCTTGGGCCATGTAATGAAATGAATCGACACTGCCCACATCATAGACTTGGACGATGTTCGGGTGATTCAATTTCGCGGCCGCCTTGGCTTCGCGGCGAAACCGAGTGACGTAATCTTTGTCGCGCGCGTAGTCGCTGCGCAGAATCTTGATTGCAACGTCACGGCCCAACGTCAGATGACGTGCCGAGTAAACGTCGGCCATCCCGCCACGTCCAAGTTTCCGCAAGATTTGATAGTCGCCGAGTCGGCATCCAATCAATTTGGACGAAGCCAGATCGGTGTCATCGGGAGGTGTCGGCAAGGGCGTTTCGGAAGTCAATGAATTTTCTCTCCAATCCGAACAAGCACCCGATTCATGCTGCCCGATTCAAGGCCTTGTAAATCAACCGTCACAAATCGGAAGCCCATCGTTCGCAATGTTTCGTTTAGTTCGGTTGCCAGCGGGCCGGCAAGTAAGCGTGGAAGTTCCGTTTGTGGGACTTCGACACGGGCCAGTTCGTCGTGGTGCACTCGGACCCGCACGTCGCTGAATCCGCGATCACGTAACCATGATTCAGCTTGCTCGACGCGTGCTAATCGCTCGGCCGTGACCTGGACGCCGTACGCCACTCGGCTCGCCAAGCAGGGGGATGCGGGCAAGTCGGCGTTTTCGAGCCCAAAAAATCGAGCCAACTCACGAACGGCTTGTTTGCCGAGTCCGAGATCGGCCAGCGGCGTCTGCACGGCAGCCCGGTTTCCCGCTTCGATCCCAGGGCGATAGTCGCCCAGGTCGTCGGCGTTGGTGCCCGACACCAGCACGGTGGTCGGATCATGGGCCGCCAATTGAGCGAGGGTCCGGTACAGCGTTTCTTTGCAATAAAAGCACCGCCGGGTGTCGTTGCGGATGTACTCTTCGCGATTGCCTTCGTCGGTGGCGACCAGCTGCTGCTGAATGCCAATCTGCTGGGCGATTCGGGCTGCCCACTCCAGTTGCCACTGCGGCACGCTGGGCGAGTTCGCGGTCACGGCCAGCAGCGAATCGAGCTTGGCACGCATCGCCGCTGCCGCCACCACACTGCTGTCCACGCCTCCGGAAAACGCCACGGTGACGCGGCGAAACGATGCGATCCGCCCGATCAATCGCTCGGCGTTAGAGGAGACGCTGGACATTGCAAAACGCAAAATTGGGAAAAGGGACGATTATTTTTCGCATAGAGGACGAGCCACGAGCCCCCCCATCTAGTATTGGACGAGGCCACGAGTCCCGCCCACTGTAGTGGACAAGGCCACGAGTCCCGCCATCTAGTAGTGGACGAGGCTACAAGTCCCGCCATCTGTAGTGGACGAGGCTACGAGTCCCGCTCCTATTCTGCAAGGACTCGTTGCCTCGTCCACTACGGTCTACTCGAAATCTAGCCTTTGGACGTTTCCAAACAGCGGATTTCGTTACCGACTCTAAGCAATAAACGTCCGTTTGAATATGCCGGCGTCGCGCCGACAGGGCCGCCCAAATCGACTTGACCAAGTTTCTCGAAACTGTCACTTGCCCGCAGCAGGGTTGCCTTGCCGTCCAGACTGATGATCAACATCGTGTCGTCGACGATGATTGGCGAGGCTCCGAAATTGCCACCGATACGTTCTTTCCAAATCGTCTCGCCGGACGTGACATCGACGCACGACGCGATCCCTTTGTCGTCAACCATGAACAATCGGTTGCCTTTCTTCGCCGGGGTGGGGACGTAAGGCGATCCGCGGTCGATCCGGTAAACTTGTTCGGGTTGCTCGTTTTTCGATTGTGGAATGCGAACCGCAACAAGATGGTTGCCACCGCCTCCGCTGCCCGCAGTCGCAATCGCCAAGTCGCCCACGACCAACGGGGTGCTGCAGCAACGTGCACCAAATACCGGCAGACTCCAGAGCATTTCTCCCGTTTTTGCGTCCAAGCCAAACATGCCGTTTCCGGTGTTGGCGTTGATCACTTGTGCGGCTCCGTCTTTGCCTTGGAAAATGGCGGGCACCCCATAACACGTCCGCGTGGTTTTGAGAGGCGTTTCCCAAACGGTTTCGCCGGTGTTGCGGTCGACTGCAATCATGCGACTTTGCCCCGGAGTATCGCCCGGCTTTAATTGTTCGCCTTGTTGTGAATTGAACAGGATGACGAGCGAACCAAAGATTCGTGGTGACGTGCCGAAGCCATGTTGGCTTTGCCAGGTTCCAAAATCACGAGACCAAATCTCGTTGCCGTCAAAGTCGAAACACTTCAGCATCGTGTGCTCTGGATCGCTCCATGAACAAAAGATGTGGGTTGCATCGGCCGCCGCGGTGCTGGACGCTGCCGTGTTTCGCGAGTGCAGATGGGTGACGTGGTGTGGATAGGGACGTTGCCAAGCCAATTGTCCGGTCTTCAAGTCCAAGGCTCGGACCGCGATTGTTTGCTTTTTGACATCGGACGCCAGGAACACCACATGGTTATTGGCAACGATCGGAGAACCGACGTTGTAGTCGCCGGTGTCGTGACGCCATGCGTAATCGTCCTCGCTCCAACGCTTTGGAAGCGAGCCGTCGGCCGTAAACCCCTGGGCATGGGCGCCGTGGAATTCAGACCAAGACGCCGGATTCGCGGTTGCACTTTGTTGGGACAGCGGCGATTCGGCAACGATTCGAACTGGCAATCCGAGTCCGATGAGGATTGCGATCGATAATTTACCCACAAGCCAAGGGGATGACGTCATTTGATTTCCAGGACAATGAAGGTGAACAAAACGGTGGGAAGGGAAGCAGGCAGGCGGTGTGCAGAGCGGAGTCTGCTGTGAATGAAGGCCAAGAGCGATTGCAACGGTTGTTCCGATTACGAAGCTTTGGCGTTTTTTTGCAGGTTGCATTGTAAGCGAAACCTCGCGCTGCGTCCGTACGCGACCCATCCCCCGGGCTAGATTTTCAGGTGAATCCCTCATGAAAATCTCCACGGTGATGGCCCCAATATGTACCGAGTCGAATGTTCGAGCAGCGTGAACGCCCTGTTCGGAAATCCCGAGAGCTGGAATTCGCTTTCGGACGGAATTCCCTTTCGTCAAACCCGCTGGCTCAAGCCGTGGTGGGACCAGTTTGGCGACGCGTTGGAAGCGTACGTGGTGGTGGCCCGAGATGATCAGGGGCAAATCTGCGGGATTTTGCCGCTCTGTCGACAGCTCGCTTCTCCGCGAACGCTGCGTTTTATGGGGGATAACAACGCTTGTACCGATTTTGCCTCGATTCTTTTGGACTCCGGCGCTACCGCCGCCCAAAGCATTGTCGCCCAGAGCATTGTTGACGCGATGGTCCAATTTTTGTGTCTCCATGCAGGCAGTGACTCCTACGGCTGGGATTTTCTCGAGCTCGATGGTGTCAGCGCCGCCGATCCGGTCATGCGCTGCTTCTCAGCGTCGCTCGCGAAGGCGGGGGTGATCGTTCACGCGCAATCACGCATGAGCACCTGGTTTCTGAAGTCGGCTGAATCGTGGGAGCAGCAGTTGAGCAACCATAGCAAACGGACTCGCAAAAAGACCAAAGGGTTCCTCGAAGCGGTGGACAAAACCCCCGGAATGCAGCGTGTCCTGGCCCAGTCGAGCGAGCAGGTGGACGAATTCATGGACGCGATGATCGAGCTGCATCAACGCCGCTGGAACGCAGTAGGCGAACCTGGAAGCTATGCCGACAAACGACTCCGCGATTTCGTGATCCAAATGGCTCATGAAATGTTCGAACATGAACGTCTGTATCTACCGGTGTTGCGGTTGGATGGACGAATCATCGGTGGAGAGCTGGGGATTCTTTCAGACAACCAGTTGTACATTTACAGCAGCGGTTTTGATCTGGACGCATCCGATCTCGAGCCTGGCCGGATTCTCGCCGTGAATACGCACAAGTACGTGCATGACCAAGGTCTCCGAGGGATCGAATACATGCGAGGCGACGAGCCATACAAACCACGCAGCGGCGCCGAGCCGACGCCGCTACTGCAGTTACGAGTCGTCGCGCCACGTTGGTGGGCCAAGGTATGCCACAGTGCCTGGTCCGCGCAATTCGAGCTGAAGCAATGGGCCCGTCGTCGCACCGGCCGCGAGCTCGTCAAAGTCGTCGACATGGCACTGACGTCTTAATGTTGCGTGACAGGCAAGCATTTGACCTCATCTGCGGTTCCGCTATGAATTTCGCTCGTAACCGCCGCTGTGCCGGAACATTGTCGCACGGCTTTCCAAGCCGTTAGCGTGCCGCACGTGTGATCGCCGCTGCGAGAGTAGCCGCGGTCCCGTAGAGACGCCGCGTTCACCGACGACGGTTTCAGCTTGGAAAGCGGACCGACAATAATTTGCTCTACATTGTCGCACGGCTTTCCAAGCCGTCAGCGTGCCGCACGTGTGATCGCCACTGCGAGAGTAGCCGCGGTCCCATAAAAACGTCGTGTTCACCGACGGCGGTTTCAGCTTGGAAAGCTGACCGACAATGGCTTGCTCTACATTGTCGCACGGCTTTCCAAGCCGTTAGCGTGCCACGCGTGAGATCGCCGATGCGAGAGTAGCCGCGGTCCCGTAGAGACGTCGTGTTCACCGACGGCGGTTTCAGCTTGGAAAGCTGACCGACAATGGTTTGCCCGACATTGTCGCACGGCTTTCCAAGCCGTCAGCGTGCCGCACGTGTGATCGCCGCTGCGAGAGTAGCCGCGGCCCCATAAAAACGCTGCATTCACCGACGGCGGTTTCAGCTTGGAAAGCTGACCGACAATGGCTTGCTCTACATTGTCGCACGGCTTTCCAAGCCGTTAGCGTGCCGCACGTGTGATCGCCGATGCGAGAGTAGCTACGGTCCCATATAAACGTCGTGTTCACCGACGCCGGTTTCAGCTTGGAAAGCTGACCGACAATGGTTTGCCGAATCGGCGCCCCGTCTCCACCCATTTCGTGCCCTGGATCGATATCGGCACTTTTAGAGGAGTTGGGGGATGAGTGGCAGATCCAAAATCACATGGTCGGTTCCTCGCTGGGCGTTTGTGCCCCAGCTTTGGCAATCGCTACGCCGCTGCATACTGAATCGTCAAGCGATGCGGAACATTTGCGTCGGGACCCTCGTTTCCTGCGCTGCGATTGTCGGCGTGCTTAAGATTGCGTTTCCGGCATTGGTGATTCCGAACCTGTGGCACGTGGTTGCCGCGATTCCGATGTTACTGCTGGCGTTGGTTCTTCAATTCGGAATGCTCACCGTGATTCGTCCGAGCGTCACGTTGCGATCTGACCGACTGCAAAAATCACATGGTCAAACGGGGCTGCAGATCAACGCGGATCAATTCGTTGCAATTCAGTTGTATGTCCATCGCCAGGACCGGATACGGCTGAAGCTGCGCTACCGTCGACGAGATCACTTGCACACACTCGTGCTTGGTGTGCCGTGTTCGGTTGACTTGGATCAAATGGTCACAATGTTGCCGATCTCGCCCACAATACGAGATGCAAGAGCACGCAGGATCTGGGGTGAAAATTGCTCGTAACCAGTGCTGGAATGAGAGGGCAAGAGGCAGAGGGGACAGGATGGCCGAGTTGAGGTTGAACAGGAAGAGCAAGACCGCACGGCTGTCTTCGCGTCCGTCCGACTTGACCGGGCGGAGCAGACAAATGGAATCTACATGCGGTTACCTCTCCACCAACTCCGTCGGTGCAGAGGTGGCAGGAAACCGGGAAAAGCCCGCAGCGGAGCCCCGTTTCGGTTTGCGCTTATCAGAAGCGTCCAGTTGTTCCTCCGCCGAGGCAAGCTCGGTCGGAACGGGGTTTTCATGGATGCAGGCGTCATTGCAGCCTCAGAGCCGGAACTTCGCTCCGCTGCGTTCCAGCCTACGAGTAGGCGAGTTTCGCTATTGTAGGTCTTGGTATTGGCGGCGAAGGTCGGCGGCGGTCGGCGGCCGCGTTAGCAAGATGTAACGTGCTCGCTGTTGAGCTTGTTCGGCATCACCGAGCTGCTTGATCGCTCGAATGGACTCGATTTTTGCTTGGTGCCAATCGTCGCTGCCGACCGGCAATCCGGCTGCTAGCCGGTCCCACCACTGAATCGATTCACGCTGCGCGTCGGCATTGTCGCTGCTGCCAAACAGTGTTGCTGTGGCACGGATGACCCAACCGGGCGAAGCAGAGTCCTTGACCAAGGCTTCAACTGTCGCTTTGGCGTCCTCGATTTGTCCGAGCCAGATCTGTCGCTCGGCCTTCGCCAATGAGTCGCCCGACAGCTCCGGCCAACCTTCGATCTGTGTCGCGATCTTTGATCGCAGCGACGCGTTTTGTCGACCGTCCTGCATCAAGCGGGCGACGGTGTCGTCCAAAACGTCTGCGGGCGGAGCGGGCAGCTCGGTCGCTTGTTTGCCACGCAGACGAAATTGCAACAACGACTCGCTGTAGGAATTCGTCGCGGCAGATTCCGGAAGATCGCTCAATGCGTCGCGATCAAAAAGGTAGGCTGCAAATTCGCGGTATCGCAATGCAACGCTTGCCTCGCCGATCGCAGTGGTAAACGCTTGCTTCATTCGCGTCGTCAGATCACTTTGATCGGCGGGATCGCTTTCGCGGAACGCTTGCCGCCAAAGTTCCAACGCGGTTTCATAGTGGTCGAGTGCAAGTTCCGTGGCGATCTCGGCCGCTTCGACGATCCGCTTGTCGCCCGACAGCAATTTGATCAGCCAATTACCCGCTTGCGGTGCGTGTTCGCTCTCGGGCCACGTGGTGATTGTGGTTCGCAGCATTTCCTCGATTTCGCTGGCCGCCGGTTTGGTCTTGGTTTTCAGCAACACCGCTTGCAGGTGTGCCGCGGCGGCACCGTTGCCGGTTGGTTTTAATTTGGCAACGCCTGCCAGTATGTCTGCGGCATCGCCGGGCTGTTTCGCAGCAACAAAGGCTGCCGCCGCTTCGAGCGACCGCTGGATCGCCTGATCGGGGTTCGATTCCGTCATCGCGGCGCTTGCCAATAACTGTGCCGCCCTCAGCGGATTGCCGTCACGCAGGTATTGTCGCCCCTGGGCTGCGATGATCGAGGGATCCATCCGGTTGCCCGTGCCATCGGCGGACGCGTCGCCTGATTGGGATCGCAGCGAACCAATCGCGATCGTTTCGGCGCGGCGACGTCCATACGCGCCATGCCGAGTGCCAATCGAATCGATCCAATCACCGACGCTGTTCTTGTTCGTGTCATTCTGCGTCAGCAGCGATTCCAAGCGGACCAGATCCATCTCGATCGATAGCGGGGCCTGCGTCGGTTGCTTGCCATAAAACGCCCGAAGTTTCTTGATCGCGTCGGCGTGGTGATCCGAATGGAGGTCGATTTGTATATCGAGTGCACGAACGCGCGGGTCGGAATCCAGTGGCACTTCGCGAATCAGTTCCTTAAACGCGGTGCGAGCTCGCTCAAAATCTTCGCTTCGCAACAACGCGACGACACGCAGTCGCTCGACTTCGTTACGTGCTTGGCATTCGCTCGGAAGTCGCGTCAGCGCTTGATCGGCCGACCGCAGTGCCGCAGTGGCGGCGGCCAACCGGTCGTCACTGCCACTGGGGAACAGCTCGGTTTCCATCAGCTTGATTTGCACGATCTGTACTTGCGTTTCTTGCTCTAACCGCGTCAAGTCACCGAGCATTGCCATGACGCTCGGTGACATGCTGGTTTGTGAATTCAAACGCGTCTTTTCTTCGGCAACTGCCTTGGAAAGCGATTCGGATTTTGCCGCAGCATCGGTCAAACGGTGGAGTGCACGCTCGTTGCGGTCGGTGTCGCCGGGATTGACCATGATCGCCAACAGGTCATGTTCGGCGGCAGCCAATTCGACTGCGATCTGTTGTGACTCGAGAAACAGCCTTCGAGAGTGCTCGGGATAGGCAGTGATCAACGCGGTAATCGGTTGTTGGGCTGCGGTGACGTCTTCGTTCCCAAAATTGTCGATCGTGCGACGCCGAGCCGTTTCGAGCTCGGACCACCAAATGATTTGGCGTGCGTAGGTATCACTGCTGGGGGTCGCAGATTGAAGGACACGGCGAATCAATCGCTCGGCGGTATCGAATTCGCCTCGACGAATCAGCTCGCGGTTCAAATCGGCATCGCGATCGTTCGTCATGCGGGCGACGGGCGTTTGTTCCGCACTCGCATGCAGCTGCGGCAATGCTAAGGCGAGCATCCACAAACAATGCAGTGCGAAGGGACGCATGATGATCACGACTCGTCGTTGGCGGTAAAGAGAACTCGGTCCGCGCCGGCCGCGCGAGCGGTATCGTAAACCTTGATTGCATCGGCCATCGCAATCGTGGGTTCGGGATCGACGATCACCGGCGGCTGGACGCCCAGTTTTAGAATCTTGCGAAGACGGCTTTCCAGTTCGTCAGTGCTCGCGACCGGTTGTCCATTCAGCTGAATCGTATTGCCCGCCGACGTGGCGAGCATGCGGATGATAATCTCGTCAAAAATCTCGACGGGCGGCGTGTCGGTCGATTCGTTATTCGTGCCGACGCTGGGCGGCTGCGCAATTGCACTGGGAAGATCGAACTCAGGCAGCTCAAAGCTGCTGGTCCAAACAAAGAACACCAACAATAGAAACACGACATCGATCATCGGAGTCATTTCGACTTTCAGTGATCCTTGCAATCGAGATGACGGGATTTTCATCAGCGAGTCGCCTCACGCACCGAGAACGTGACGTCATAGATGCCTGCCAGTGCCGTTTCTCGCAGGATGGGTTCGATGTATTGGTAATGGACCGATCCGTCGGTTCGCAATCGCACTGCGGCGCTTGATCCGCTGCGTGACGCATGATCGTTCAAAATCTGCTTCAGTTCGTCGATCGCGACCACGTTTCCGCCCACTCGCCACTGAGATTGGTCGTCGACGGTCACGGTCAACGCCGATCGATCAGGGTTTTCAGGCAAGTAGGTGTTGGCGATCGGCAATTCGACTGGCAAGTGGATCTCTTGGCGAGCCAGGTGGCTGGACACCAAGAAAAAAATGATCAGCAAAAAGACAACGTCGATCATGGGCGTCATGTTGGCGCCGACCGGAGATGTGTTGTTGGGATTAGGGACTCGCATAAGCGTCAATGTAACGGACGCGGCTCGAGAAAATAATACGCCCTACCGCGTGGTGGCTCGATTGCGATACGCTACGTCCATGAATAACACGCTGACATTTTTGAAAAACTTCATCCGGAACCCGACCCAGGTGGGGGCGATCGCCCCGAGCAGTCCTGGATTGGTCAAAACGATGGTCGAGTGGTTCGATTGGGAGTCCGCTCGCAACGTGGTCGAGTTTGGACCGGGGACTGGCGTTTTTACCGAGGGGATTGTCCAGCGGCTGCATCCTGACGCCAAGTTTTTTGCGATTGAACGCTCCGCCGAACTGGTCGCCGCGACTCGCAAACGATGTCCCTCGGTCACCGTTTACGAAGACAGCGTGACGAATGTGGTCGATCTGTGTCGCCGCGAATCGATGCCTCATGTCGACGCGGTGATCTGTGGTTTGCCGTGGGCTTCGTTCTCGGAATCGCTGCAAGCCGAGATCATGGATTCGATGTTGGAGGTGTTGCGACCGGGAGGCCAGTTCGCGACGTTCGCGTATTGGCAGGGATTGGCTTTACCGGCAGGGCAACGTTTTTCGTCTCGGTTAAAGAAAACGTTTCCGCAAGTGGGGCGAAGTCCGACGGTATGGCGAAATTTGCCCCCCGCGTTCGTGTATCGATGCACGCGAGCGTGATCAACGACCTTGTTAACCAACGATTTGGTGGTAGCTCCACATACAGATTCGCCAGGCGATGTAGATCAGTATCGCGGTATAGATCGTCACGACCACGGCCCAAAACCAACGCTCGGCGTTGGAGAACGCTTTGTTCATCCACAGCAGCGGAATACCTAGTGCCCCCATCACCAAGAACAGCACGGCCAGCACGGCACCCCGACTTTGAATCATGCGATCAGTCGATGATGTTCGTGCAGGATGGGAGGCTAATTTCGCCTCAATCGGCGTGTCATGAGGCTCGGCATCAAAAGTCATTGGGGTGGCTTTAGCGGGCTCGAGGAATCAGCATCGGGGGCCGAGGATTTGCTGCCGCCGAGACGTTGTTGGGCTTGCAAGACGAGCGGGCCGACATTGCTGTTGTTGCCGTACAGTTCGATGATCGAATACCAAATTTGACGCGCCGCGACCACGTTGCCTCGGCGATGTTCTCGTTCGGCTTCATCTAGTTTTTCTTGGATGATCGTCGCGGCTTCATCTTTGATAAAGGAACGATTTTCGATCTGGGCGATCTGGCGACGGGCAAGGTTGACGTAGGGGCGATATTTGGGGTCATCCCCGAGCAGCGTTTCCATGCTGCGGTATTTATCGAGCGCCGTGGACGTATCGCCAAAGCGTTCAAACTGTTCGGCTTCGGCGTACAAACGTTCGCCTTCGTTTTTCAGTGCGAGATTCCGTTTCATTTTGACCGACAATGCGTGCTCGGCCTGCATCATCTCGATTCGGTCAACTTGCTCTTCCGCCCACGTTGTGTGTTCTCCGTCGGGGAATTTGTTGATCATCGGTTTCAGATAATTGTTCTTCGCTTGATTCAACGATGATTGCGTTTCTTGCGCTAGCAGGTCCTCGGCACGCTTTCGCATTTGATTTTCGTTCAGCGGCCACGCCACCCAGCCGAGCATCAATAACATCGCGATCAAAACGCCGATCAAAAACCACGGCTTGTCATGCCATATCGTTGCATCGGGGAGCGATTCTTTCTCGTCGTCCACCAATTCACGCCCCAGCAGCGAACGAGCCTCGTCACGCTCCTTTTGGTCCGTCACACTCAGCGGACTAAATCCCGACGAAGCATGCTCAGCCACCCCGGTGCGAGACATCGATCGACGTCGTACTTCTGCCAAAGCAAGCTGGACAGCCGGGGCACCAAACGGACGTTTGCTGGGATCCTTTTCCAGTAGCTGCGTGATTAATTTGTCAAACCAAACCGGGCAATCCAGAACCAAGGATGCGGCCGACGTCGGTGTTTGTTCACGCACGTTCCGCGTGACTTCTTCGACCGTATCGCCTTGGACCGGCGGTCGGCCGGTGATCGCATAATAGAGCGTCGCACCAAACGAATAGAGATCCGATTTGTGGGTGATCGAGGTCGGATCGTCGATCAATTCAGGGGGACGAAAGGCGATTTCGTGAGGCGTGGGGGGACGCGAGGTCTTGAAGTTGGAATTAAATCGATCGGTGCGAACGTCCACGAGCAAGGGGCTCAGTCCCGCATACAGAATTTTGTCGGGGGCCAGCATCCCATAGATTATGTTGTGCTCGTGCAAATAGCACAGCGCACCGATGATCGGCTCGGCAAACTCGAGCACCGATTCCCATGGCAACCGACTGCGCCGCTCGATCTCGGCCGCCAATGTTTCGCCGTCGACAAGCTCGTAGGCCAAGTAGGCGTCCTTGTCTTCGAATCCGCCGCCAAAGCAGCGGGCGATGGCGGGATGTTGCAACGTTTTTAGCGTTTCCCACTCGGCGGCAAATTGGGTGCGGGCTTCCGGCGTCGCGCCAAAGGGGGACGAGAACACCTTGACGGCAACCGCTTTGTGCAATTGGACGTGAATGGCACGCCATACCGAACTCTGTGACGGATGGTCACCGAGTTTCGCTTCGATCGCTAACGGGCCAAGTCGGCTGCGCGGCATAGGAGACTAAAGCTTGGGAATGAGAATGTGAATGAAACAATCCGCCAAATTTGAATTGATTATAGTTTGCCTCGGCGGGGGGGCGGTTACGACGCGTCGATTTGGTCTTTGAGGTGGGCAAAGAAGATCGCTTTGTCCGCCTCGTACTGCTGCAAATCTCCCTCGCCGTGTCGCCAACGTCGCACTTTGGCCTCTTCGAAATCGAGTGCTGACTCCGCATTTTGCCGTAGATAATCGCGAATGGAAACCGCTTGAATCCAGGCTGGGGTGGATGTCTGCATTAAATAGACACAATGGGTCGGATCAGGCTGATCGGGCGTAACGTAGCGAGGTTTGAAGAGCGCGATCGCTGCGCCGGCCCAGTCGGGCGTTTTACCGCGGCGGAAATTGAGTCCTTCGATTAATAACGCTGCGGATTCCATCATCGCCACGTCGTTCACTCCGGCCAAGACATCGATGGTCGGGCGAGCAATCAGACCTGAAATTGACGTGCTGCCGACATGGACGACGTCCACGACCCGCCCCTCACACGACAGCAGGATGCTGCTGCGAGTTTGCTCAAATTCTTGACGCCACCTTGGGTCAAAGTGCATCAAGCGGACGGGATGAGAGGCCATGACGAAAATGCCTTGATCAGTTCGCGTCGGTGTAGCGGGATCGGGGGATTCGAGATCAGGGGATTCGGGATCGGGGAGTGACGAGCAGCTCTAGGATTGAATGTAGCCGAAGTTGGATGATTCGGGATGTGGTCCATAAAAAAACGGATCAACAAGACGACAGCCAACAAAAAAACCGGGCCAACGAATTGCTCGTTGGCCCGGTTCGAATTTTGAAATCAAAGGGGTTTGATTATCGGCTGATCAACATTGCCACTTTGGAAGCTTCGATCTGCTTTTCGATCGATTCGACATAAGCGGTGTCCGCAGCACACATTCGCGAGAATGGCACGGTGCACTTTTTGCCGTTCGATTTCAGCAGACGGATGTTGGTCGCATTGATTTCGATCAAACGTCCATCGGTGCGGAAGTTTCCGGTGTTATCGATCCAAGTTCGCGAGCGAGTGTCGGAAAGCGAAGTGATTCGAACCGTGTTCTTCTCGGAAACGACAAGCTGTGTCGACTCTTTCGAATCGACTTCGCTTGCTTGAGGTTGCTCGGCGTGACCGAACAAATCATCGATTGACGTGCCAGCCTCTTCGGTCTTGGGTGTGGCTTCGTCGGCATCGCCAGGGGCGCCAAACAAGTCATCGATCGAATCGGATGCAGGAGCCGCATCGTCGGCGGGCGGAGTGTCGAACAAACCGTCGATGTCGTCTGCGGGAGCGTCGGCAGGAGGATCAGCCGGAGCGTCCGCAGGTGCTGCAGGCGTTTCGGGGGCGTCACCGAACAGGCTGTCGATGCTGGTGTCACTTCCCGCAGGGGCGGCATCGGTGGCCGCAGCATCACTGCCGAACAAGTCATCAAGACCCGCGTCCGCGGCCGGTGCGTCGGTCGCAGGTGCCTCCATCGGAGCCGCGTCTTCGGCAGGAGTATCCAGCGCGGGGGCGTCCGATCCGAACAAATCATCCAGACTGGTGTCGGCAGCCGGTGCTTCGGTTGCAGGTGGTTCTGCCGCAGGAGCCTCTTCGGCCGGAGCATCGCCACCAAACAAATCGTCAATCGATTCGTTGGCGGGCGATTCGTTGGCTGGCATATCCGCTGGAGCTTCCGCTTCGGCTGGCGAATCCGCAGCACCGCCAAAGATGTCGTCATCCATAGGCGGTTTGGCAGCCGATTCTTCGCCTGCTGGCGAAGCGTCGCCGCCGAACAGATCGTCCAGGGCAGGCTCTTCAGCAGGCTTGGTTTCAGGTTCGGTAGCTGGTGGGTTGCCAAACAAGTCGTCTGCCGGAGCAGGTTCGGTTTCTGCAGGCATTGGGGCACCGAACGGATCTTCGGTTGGCTCGGGCGTGGTTTCTGCAGGAGCAGGAGCGCCGAACAAGTCGTCCGCTGCGTCTGGAGCGGCAGGCTTGGCTGGCTCTGCAGGAGCAGGTTTTTCAGGAGCAGGCTCGGCCGGAGCGGGCTCGGCTTCTGCCGGAGCAGGACTGCTGAATAAATCGTCCGCTGGCGCCGGTTCAGTCGCAGGCGGCTCAGGCATGTCTGGTGCCGCAGGCGGTTCAGGCTTGGTTTCCAGCGGCATCACAGGAGCAGGTTGCTCGGCGTGATCCGCAGGATCTTCATCGGCGGCGGGAGCTTTATCAAACGGTGAATCCGAAGGCGAGCTGGGTTCTGCTTCGTTTGACGAATCCAGGTCGGTGGGAACCGGAGGAGCGTCTTCGATTTCCATCGGCATGCTGCCGTGATCGAACGGAGCTGCATATTCGGTTCCGCCATCGTATTGCATCGGCGCCGATTCGATCACGGTGCCGTTGTCGACGCCGCTGTAGTCGCAAATGCCGTTGTTATCGACCGCTTCGTAGGAGACTTCGCCACAGCAGGGAGCCGCGGGGGCGGGAAGACAATGAAGCGGTGGGCAAGCGACGGAAGGACAAACAACCGGTGGACACTGGACCGGAGGGCAGTGCAGTACCGGTGGGCAGTGGATCGGGGGGCAGTGAACAGGTGGGCAATGGATAGGCGGACACGGGTCACAGCAGGTGGGAGCCGGTTCACTGCAAGCGTGTCGAAGAAGCCATCCGGCGGATGCAGGGCTAATACCGAGCAAGCAAGTCAACGTGGCAACGAGGCTCCATCGGTATAGACTTCGGGCCGTTCGTTTCATAGTTCGTTTTGTCTCCTCCACACCGAAGTGCGGGTCGCGTGCGAGTTTCTAAGGTGGGATTTTGGGGCAATGGCCTTCTTCGATAACCAAATGAATCAATTTGACCGGTAGGCTTCTGCTATCACCCTGCCTCACATGCTAGTTGTCAGAAAATCAGCAAGCAAGCAGCGAATTCAGGTTAAATGGAGAGCTTTGCGCAATCAGGTCTGGTTTTAATGATCCGGTGAGAATCAGCCAGGGTGGCTCGAGTGCCCCATGTGGAGGTCGGGTGGAGGTCGAAATTCGCCTCCCCTGGATCGGAATAATTCGTCACACTAGGGGAACCGATCGGGGACCAGGCCTGCTGAGGGAACGCTAGTTTGTATTTTGCGGGGACGCTCGTCGCAGTGTTTTTTCCCCTTTTTTAGCGGGGAAAACGGTCGATCTCAGGGGCGGGTGCAAAGTTGTAAGCTTTGCCGCGTCCATGGTTTAAGTTCGATCGTGCAAGCTTTCGGTTAAAGTATACTGACTGGACAACGAACACCGAGGGTCGCCAGCCGTGCACCACACAGCTTGTCGATGGTCGGAGGCCGCTGGCGTGCCAGTCATTTTTGTCGATTGCATCCACGTGCATGCCGCTTTGTCATTTTTCTCGTTTACGATTGCCTCGGATTTTCATGTTTCGCTTCATCAAGAGCGTTTTTGCATCGATGAGCCTTGAGCGGAAATGTCTGCTCTTTTTTGGTTCGGCGCTGCTCGTCTTGATGTGCGCTGCTTTTTTCGTCGTCCAATTGCTGGCCAAAAGTCTGGTCACCAACACGACCCGCCAACGGGCTCGCGACTATGCGGCGGCGGAACTGATGATGATCCACAGCGATGCGCAGTGGTCCTCGGCATTGCCCGAAGACGTGGTGAACCGCGAAAAGGAATTGCTCGGGGGACTGCGATCCGAGCTGCTGAACGCCAAAATTGACTTCCAGATTCTGGCGTTACAGGATTCGGCGACCTATGACAATTTGCCGCGAATCGAGTTGCCCTCCGCCAACACGCCGCTCGGAGCGATGGAGCTAGCGCGACTGAAAAGTCTGCAGCCTCAGTATCGCGAATGGCTCAGCCGCCAGATCGCCGAGGACCGGCCTGATGTCGAGCGGCCGCTCGATCTGGGCGAAAACGAAGCGATGAGCCGGATCGGCTTACTTGGCACCACGGTGTTTGCCGAGGACGGTCCGGTCGACGATCGTTACATCTATTACTCGCCCGTTTTCTTTAAACCGACGTGCGTGTTGTCGTGTCACAGTCCCACCGGGGGCGCGATTTCGACATCGCCCGACGAAGATCCAACCAAGCTCGCATCGCAATATCCGTTTCGCGTGTTCCGCGTCAGTATGCCGTATCAGGAAACGCACGAACAAACGACTTGGATTCGCGCGATCGTGATCGCTTTGGCGATGTTGATTATCGCTGTCACGTTGTTTGTCTTGCACGCCATCGTGCGTTACTTGGTTTTGCAGCCGCTGTATCACCTGCGTGATGTCAGCGATGCGATTACTCATGGTGACACCAACCAACGCGCCACGATCGATACCGAAGACGAGTTCCGTGAATTGGCCGACGCGTTTAACCGAATGCTTCGTCACTTGACCGAGACGCAAGACAAAATCCAAGAAGTCAACCGCGAATTGGATGCTCGGGTGGATCAGTTTGCGCAATTGAACCTTCAGCTCTACGAAGCAAACCGGCTGAAGAGCGACTTTTTGGCCAACATGAGCCACGAATTACGAACGCCGCTGAACAGCATCATTGGCTTTTCTGAAGTGCTGCAGGGGATCGATTCGCTGAACGATAAACAGCGGCGATATGCGGGAAATATCCGTAAAAGCGGGCGTTTATTGCTGGAAATGATCAACGATATTTTGGATTTAGCCAAGGTCGAAGCGGGCAAGATGGAGGTGCGTCGCGCCGAATTTGATTTGTCGCGATTGGTGTCGGCGCAGTGTGATATGATCCACTCGTTGTCCGAAGAAAAGAACATTTCGTTGACCGTCGAGATTCCCGAGGACCTTCCCAAAGCCTACCAAGATCAAAACAAACTCGGGCAAATTCTGAATAACTTGCTCAGCAACGCGATCAAGTTTACACCCGAAGGGGGCATGATCACCGTTCACATCGAGGACGCCAAAAACGGTCGCTTCCGGTTGTCTGTCAGTGACACCGGAGTGGGGATCGCCGAGGAAGATCAGCCCATCATTTTCCAAAAATTTCGTCAGAGTCAAAAGGTACTCAATGACGAAGGTTTGACTCGCGAGTTTGCAGGGACCGGACTCGGGTTGTCGATTGTCAAAGAGTTGGCAAAGCTGCTTGGGGGTGAAGTCGATTTTGAAAGCGAGTTGGGACGCGGCAGCCGTTTCTGGGTCACGCTGCCATGGCGGTTAGCGACCGTTTCGCCGATCTCGATCCCATCGCAGGCCGCGGTGCCCGCGGCACTGCAAGACGCGGCAAGCAGCTTGACCGCATCACGCCCCTCGACTTGAAAAGTCAACGTGGGCCACAGCCAGATCAAGCAAACCATGACGTAGCGAAAGTCGCCAAGACTTTCGGCGTCACTCTCGGCCAAATGCGTGCAGTCGCAAGTTTTGAAGTTGAGTTTTCCAGTTGGTCAGATCACGCAATTGGGTTGAATGTGGGATCGACGGACGCAACTTCAAAAGCCGCGAAGTGAACCTCTTCTTCAACTATCGACCCACTTATTGTCGGCTGCGTTCAATCTCGGCTGCGGGCTTGTTTCAACACCGCCGCCATGCGTTGTTTCAGCGACGATCGCAGCGGTTCGGGGGCCATTCGGATCGCGTTCAAGTAGTTCGCGCGTGCCATCTTTGCTTTGCCTTGCGACGCCGCCCGCTCGGCCCGCTCGATCGATTCGTTGAGCTGTTCGATGCGAAGCTGGGCATTGGATTGCTGGACCGACCATAATTGTTGCTGAATCAATTGCTGGCTGATCTGCGCAGGATTGGCGAGCACGGGGTAAGATCCGACCACTGGGGTGACGCCTGTCACAAATGGGGTCACGGTTTGCGAAACGATCGACCCGGGAACCCCATTCATCGTGGTCACCGACGGCGTCGTGCTCGAGAGAGTTTGGCTGCTTCCTTGAGCAAAATTGAAACGCAGGTTGCCCGAGACGCCGTTGCCGAAATTTTGTCGTAAATTGCCTGAAACCCCTGAGTTGACCGCTTCGGGAGCAAACGGCGCCGGATTGTTGCCGGGATTGATATTGGCAAAGAAGTTCGGTCCCTGCAGCGAGAATCCGAATTGATTGTTTTCAAATGAGTTCGTCCCGATCTGCTGGAACGGCGCCGCGGTGTTGATCATTTGTGCGACCACCGCAGAGCGATCTAGCGCGATCATCGCGAGCGTGATCGCGGCCAGACTTGTCGCGAGCCGCAGTGACGGGCGATATCGAGGACGTGGTTTTGATTGGGGTCTGCAATGTTGTAAGTAGCAGTGTTGAAAGTGGCAATGTTGTAAGTGGTAGTGTAACACCATGGTTCGCTCCCTCTTCCCCCCGTTTAGCGTGTGTTGGCCAGCAACCCTTGGCCAATCCGTTTGCCGCCACTAGACGACGATGCGGTCGATGTTCGATCGGCTATGCATTTGTTAATGTATCGTGTTCGCTGTTCAAATCGATCTGGTTTCAACCGTTTTCACGTGGCTGGCACACCTTTTCACTAGACAGTTGGGTTGGCGGGGGCCTGGTGAGTCGTCTCTGCCGAGAGTGATTTTCTGCTGAGAATGATTTTTCAAGGGAATGAGGAAAGTTGGAATGAAAAAAGTCGATCTGTTCACTGATGGTGCATGCAGTGGGAATCCGGGGCCAGGCGGTTGGGCGTTCATTTTGCGATGCAGCAAAACGGACAAAGAACTTGAACGCAGCGATGGGGAACCGGAATCGACCAACAATCGGATGGAATTGATGGCGGTGATTCGCGGACTCGAATCGTTAAAGGAACCGTGCGAGGTCACGCTGCATGCCGACAGCACCTATGTGGGCCAGGGGATGACCAGTTGGATGAAGGGCTGGAAGAGTCGTGGATGGAAACGCAAAGACGGATCGAAATTGGTGCCGATCAAAAACGAAGAATTGTGGCGTGAGCTCGATCAATTGATGCAGAAGCACAAGATCATTTTCAATCATGTCAAAGGGCACGCCGGTCATCTCGAGAACGAGCGCTGCGACAAGTTGGCGGTCCAGGCGTACCAAAAATACCTTCCGAGATCAGCCCGATAAAATCGTTTCGTCGGGAGCTTAAGACTGGGGTTTCGCCCCGGGTTTGTGGTGAAACGGCGGAGTCGTTTTGAAAGCCGCTAAAACACCGTAAAAACGCCCTGTTTGGGGATGCCAAGGAGGCATCGCGGAACGTCGAGAAAAACGTTAGAATACGTCGCATAGCGATTAACTTTTTTCGGCTACTCCCCGAGTGTTCTCGATACAGGCTTTTCATGAGCGACGACTCCCAATCGGAACCCACATCCGACGACGCAACTCCTGCGGCTGACGCAAACGCAACCCCCGAAACAGCTGCAGTGAATGACGCTGCGGCGGTCACGGGCGATGCTCCCGCACAGCAAGTTGCCTCCATCCAAGTCTCCACGGCCCCCAAAGCAAACTCGGAATATACCGACAAAGATTTGCAGCACCTTTCGGACCTCGAACATGTCCGCGAGCGTCCCGGGATGTACATCGGTGACACCTCGACGCGAGGATTGCATCACTTGGTCTACGAAGTCGTCGACAACTCGATCGACGAAGCGATGGCGGGATTCGCGAATTCCGTGTCGGTCACCGTGCATACCGACGGTAGCGTCACGGTCGAAGATGACGGACGAGGGATTCCTGTCACGCGTCACGACCAGCTTTCCGAGGAACTCGACCGCGAAGTCAGTACGCTCGAGGGCGTGATGACGGTGCTGAAGTTTGGTGGCAAGTTTGAAAAGGGCGCCTATCAAACCTCCGGTGGTCTGCATGGCGTCGGGGTGACCGTTGTCAACTTTCTAAGCCAATGGGCCGAAGTTGAAGTCAGCCGCGATGGTTTCACTTGGACTCAAGAGTACGAGCGTGGTGTTCCCACCGGGCCGGTCGTCAAAGGCCGTGTGACCAAACGCGCCGGAACGAAGACGACGTTCAAAGCCGATAATCAGATTTTTAGTGTGACGAAGTACAGCTTCGATACGCTTTTCAAACGGCTGCAGGAATTGGCGTTCCTCAATAGCGGCGTGCACATCAAATTCCATGATGAACGCAATGGCGAAGGAGGCGATTTCAAGTACGAGCGCGGGATCGTCGAGTTTGTCGAGCATCTCAATCGTGCCAGCGACGTGTTGCACAGTGATGTGATCCAGTTGCAAGGCGATAAGGACGGAACTCAGTTCGATATCGCAATGCAGTACAGCGCCGAGTACACCGAGAACGTCCAATCTTATGTCAACAATATTCATACGATCGAAGGTGGGACCCATGTTTCGGGGTTCCGGTCGGCGTTGACGCGGACGTTGAACAATTACGGCAAGAAAGAAAATCTATTCAAAGGATCCGCAGTTCCTGGCGGTGACGATTTCCGCGAAGGGATCACCGCGGTGATTAGCGTTCGCGTCCCGCATCCGCAGTTCGAAGGGCAAACGAAAACCAAGCTGGGCAACAGTGATGTGGAAAGCATCGTCAATGCGGGCGTGGGCGAACAGTTAGCCAAGTACTTTGAAGAGAACCCACGGGTTGCTAAGACGATCGTGCGAAAAGGCTTGCTCGCTGCGGAAGCACGCGAGGCGGCTCGCAAGGCAAAAGACTTGCTGCGAAAACGTAAAGACGCGCTCGGCGGCGGCGGATTGCCCGGAAAACTTCGCGATTGCATCAGTAAAAAGATGGAAGAGTGCGAAGTGTACTTGGTGGAAGGTGACTCGGCAGGTGGTTCGGCCGAGGGTGGCCGAATGCGGCATTATCAAGCCATCCTGCCGCTTCGCGGTAAGATCATCAATGCTTACAAGAGCCGCGAAGACAAAGTGCTGGCCAATGAAGAAGTCCAGTCGATGATTCAAGCGATTGGCACTGGAATTGGTGCCGATCAAGACTTGACCAAACGTCGTTACAACAAAGTCATCATCATGACCGATGCTGACGTTGACGGTAGTCACATTCGCACGCTGCTGCTGTGTTTTTTCTACCGTCAGATGTATCAATTGGTTGCTGCGGGGCACGTCTATGTGGCCCAGCCGCCATTGTTCCGCGTCCAGCACGGCAAGTCGCGTTACTACATTCAGAGCGAAGAAGAGATGAAGTCTCAATTGCTTGAACGTGGTTTGAACGACACCTATTTCGAAGCCGAAGACGGACGCCGCGCCGAAGGCGAAACGATGCGTCAGCTGTGTATTACGCTAGCCTCGATGGAAGATGCGATTTTGGCACTTGAACGTCGCGGGTTCAGTCTGCGGATTCACGCGGTTCGCCAAGACCCTGTGACGGGCCGATTGCCGGCGCTATTGTTGACGCACGAAAACGAAGAGCATTGGTTCCATAACCAAGAAGACGTCGAGACGATGCTGAACGAGCGTGGATGGCGTCTTGATAACGAAGAGGTCGACGAAGACGAGCTTAAGCTGACGTCGGACGAAGCGGGAGACAAGACGGCCGAGCCAGCGGCGCCCGAAGTCTTCGCCCACTTGGCCGAGCTTCATGAAGTGCGAACGATCAACAGCGGACTGAAGGACCTTGTGCCATTGCAGTTCACGTTAGAAGACTTGATCCCGATCGAACGAACGGGATCAACCACAGCGAGGTTCGAATTGGTTCGCGGTGAAGATGTCCGGCGTCCGCTTGAGGATCTTCGCGAACTGCTTCCCGAAGTGCGGGCGGCGGGTGAAAAAGGGTTGCAAGTGACTCGCTTTAAAGGACTGGGTGAAATGAACGCGGAGGAGCTCCGCGAAACAACCCTCGATCCTGTGAACCGAACGCTTGTCAAGGTGAACATGACCGACGTCGGTGCCGCGGACGAAATGTTCCGCCTGCTGATGGGCGAAAAGGTCGAGCCTCGCCGCGAATTCATCGAAAAGCACGCGCTGGACGTGCGAAATCTGGACGTGTAAATCACGTCAGTTGGAATTGATCACGCGTTTCTGGAGATCAGAACGCGTCTGCATCTCAAGGCGAGTCCTCGATCAGCGAAGCCCCGGTAGTGGACGAGGCAACGAGTCCTGGGGGTGGGCGGCAAGCTTGGGGACTCGTAGCCTCGTCCACTACGTTTGATGGGTTAGGTTATCGAACTCGATTCGTGATCGTCCGGTCGGATCAGTCCGACGCCGCTTGCTGCGACGTAGACGCAGGGGATGACGATCAAAACCAGGATCGTTGAACTCAGCAGCCCAAACACAATCGAAACCGCGGTCGGAATCAACACCTGGGCTTGCGTGCTTTTCTCGAGCGTCAACGGCAACAGCCCCGCCATCGTGGTGATACTGGTCAACATGGTCGCGCGAAAACGCAGACGGCTTGCGCTGCGAGCAGAGTCGTAACTCGGTTTGCTTTTGGAGCGTTCCTTCTTCAAAAACAGCCCCAGCAGAATCGAGTCATTGACCACAATCCCCGCGAGTGAAACGAATCCCACCAAACTGGGCATGGAAATCTCCATCCCCATCCACATGTGTCCAAAGATCATTCCGATCAATGACATTGGAATCGCCGCCATCACGATCAACGGTTCCAACCAGCTTTCAAACTGGAAACTCAAGATGGCGTATCCGACGGCAAACGGGTCTACGCCGCATTCTACGACGGAACGGTTGTCGCGGCCGACTTCGACGGCAAACGAGTGTGGAAGAACGAAGATGTCGATTTCCACAGCCTGCATGGCCACTGCTAGCGGACGGCCGAATCTATATCACCTCCGAAGAAGGCGTCACCACGGTGCTTGAGCCTGGGGCGGAATTCAAGCGGATCGCCACCAACAAGCTGGACGGTAAAACGATGGCATCGATCGCGGTTTCGCAAGGCAATTTCTTCTTGCGCAGCGGAGACAACCTGTACTGCATCGGCAACCCACCACGATGAAGGACCCGCGGTTCTTACGCCGAAATCCGCGTAGCTTTTTTCTTTCTCGAGATTGGTACGTGCAATCGCAGCGAACGTGAGTCCGTTGATCGGGAAAACCAAGCATAGCTGCGGTCACCTCTCCGCTGGCGAAGGAGACTGCTGATTTAACTGGCAAGCAAATAGGCCGGAGGCCGAAACATGACCTACCGTTGGCGTGAGCCAACGGTTTAGAGTTGTCGCAAGTGAATAGTCACAACGTGACGACAGGCAGTAGCCATGGACGTGAGTCCATGGAAGAGGACGCATCCCAGTGCACAGAGTCGCGAAGCGACGGCAGGTGTTGCGGCCAGAGTGCAACGCACCTGAGCTGCAGTGAAAAGGTTAAAAGATGTTAGATTGAAAAATGGAGACAACGCCAGCAATCGTGTTCTATGTCGAATCGCGATGGCAGTCTCATGTTTCTGTCGCACCAATTTTTCTGTCGACCTTTCGTCCGCGTACACCACATTGTTCCATCGATTCTGAGTCTGTCTTGTTCCAGCGTGCAAGCTCGCTCATGCCGCATGAGCGGACAGAAAGATTGGTGCGACAGAAAGATTTTAAAGAAGCCGCTCTGTCCCATCGATCTCGGTACCACCTAAGCAAATCGATCCATTCTGTCCTTCCTGTCGATCCGACCAGTGGGTGAACCATCACTTTTCGTTGCCAGCGGGCAGCCCCGGTCGCGAGGCGTTGTCGGACTTGCTAATCAAGCGTTACGCGGGCGACGTCAAGAAGTTCAATGCGGTCTATGGAACGTCGCTGAAGGACATGACGGAACTGAAGTCCACGTTCGATCTGACCTACGAAAAGGAATACGAACGCCGCAACTATCCTCGTGTTGGTAAGTCGTTAGACGAACAGAAACTCGCGGATTTTGAAGCGATCGTGTCGCACATGTGCGTGACGCTGTACCAGATCGGTCACGATTCGATTCGTCGCTGGGACGCGAACCACTTGATCTTCGGTTCGTTCATCAAGGAATGGGCGTTGTCGATTGATTCGTGGAAGAAAGTGGCTCCTTATGTGGACATGATCGCGCCGCAGCATGTGAACGAGTTCATTTCGGTGAACGAGATTGCGGATGCAACCAATTTGCCGATCATCCTGTCTGACGAGTACTTTGGGTTTCATTATCCCGGAAAAACCGGCAGCCTGCACGCGGGGTTGGTCTCACACAACGCGCGCGGCGAGATTTATCGAGCCAACTTGATGCGGCACTTTAAAGACCCGCAAGTCGTGGGCGTAACGTATTGCGCATGCATGTACGATCAAGGCGGCGACACATTAGAGAAGAACAATCAAAACGGTTTCTATTCGCTCAATGGACAGCCGCGAACGAAATTGATTGAGGATGTCACTCAGCTGAATCAATCGGTCTACGAACATGCAACCGAGCCCGCATCGCCCGAGGAGCTGAAAAGGCCGCACACCGAATTGTTCGACAAGTGGAAACAGTACAGTGTCCGCCGCGGCCGCTAAGGGGGATAGGCTTCCAGTTTGTCCGAGCAAGAACCATTGAATTTGGCCGAGTTGGAATTCCAGCGAAATCTGCTGATGTCATCGGATATTGGGTGGGATTTTTTATGTTCTCTTCATCGCAGTTACCTCTCCCCCGACGAAGTCGGGGGAGAGGTCGAGCACGCCCTTCAAGGCGTTGCTCGGGTGAGGGGGCGACCGCGCTATTTCCTGAGCAGTTCCATTGTAACCAAGGTTCTCGTTGGTAAGCGAGTTGCTCGGTCAGCCCCCTCACCCCAGCGTCGCTGAAGGCTCCGCTGGACCTCTCCCCCAACAAAGTTGGTGGAGAGGTGGCAGAAAACCAACGCAATTTAAATCACGACAAGTCCAACGTTTCAGCGGTCCACTGCTCCGTAAAGCATTTACACTTAAAGGCCCACGGCTAACGCCGTCGGCTCACGAATATCTTTCAAAAACAAGAAGCTTCAAATGCGAACAATACGATTCGGCCTGTTGGTGGCCGTGACAACCCTGCTTGCCGTCGCCCCTTGCCATGCAACGGACGCTGACCGCGCAACCGGTTACGTTCGAGTGGAACAGATCGACGGTGTTTGGTGGTTCATCAACGCGGATGGCGAAAAATTCGTCAGCATTGGCGTGAACCATATCGAGCCACACCTCTGGCTCGCTCCGTACAACAAGTCGGCAACGCTAAAAAAGTACGGCAGCGATCTGGTCGGACCGGATGGTCACTTTAACACCAGCGGTGATGCGGCCAAGAAGTGGATTAACGCTCAGGTCAAAACCACGCGTGAGCTTGGTTTCAACACGTTTGGCAAACACACTCATCCTGCGATTGACCCAAAACTTTATCAAGAACAGATTTACTACATCGCCTCGCTCGATACCGCTCCGTTGGCAGGATGGCAAGAACGGCACGGTCGCGGGCCAAGGCCGGATGTGTTTTCCGCGGATTTTGAAAATTTTGTCGCTGAGCGAGTCAAGCAAGTAACGCAGCTCCACAAGGATCAACGCAACCTAATCGGCTATCTGTACACCGATGTCCCCAGTTGGGTGATGGGGCGGGGCGAGCAGATGGAGCAGAACAATACGACGATGATCTATCCATGGATCAATGCGATTCTGCCACTTGGTGAATCCTCGCCGGGCAAATGGCGATGGTTAGAACATTTGAAGCAGCGTTATCCAAACGCCGAAGCGGCAGCCAAGGCGTGGGGCATGCCGATCAGCCCGACGTACGGAATCTCATGGAACGAGATGGCTCGGCAAATGGACTGGACCCACCCCACCGATGTCGACGCCGCGAAAAAGGACATGCTGTCGTTCATGCCGATCATTGCGGAACAGTGGTATTCACTGCACGAACGACTGATTCGCAAACATGACCCGAACCATTTGATTCTCGGCGACAAAAATATGGTGATGTGGCATTATGATTTCATGCTGCCCGCGATCAAAAAGCATGTCGATGTCGTCTGCGTGCAGGCATATGGACCGTGGGAAAATGACAAGAAGCTGACCGACATGATTTACGAAGCAACCGGAAAACCGATCTTCAACGGCGATGGTTGCTTTGGTCTCGCCGGGCCCAACCAGCAGCAGTGGGGCGTGAAGGGATACCGTACCGGCGCGAAGTCGCTCGAAGACGTCACGCGTCTTTACGAAGAGATGCTTCGCGGCATGATGTCAACGCCCTACTACATCGGCTGGCATCACTGCGGCTACATCGAGCAGTGGGATGCGTCCGAACGAGGCGACGCGCCCCGTAACGAAAACGGCTTCCTCGATCCGCTAGAGAATCACCGAACCCAGTGGACCGATGTGCTGAGGGAGATCAATCCCCGGGCGGCGACGCTACACGACGCTGCGAAGTAAGTTTCTCGGCCTCGAGTAGACGGTCTGCGATTTCAGCGATAATGAGATCGCGTTTTTTTGAACTTAATGATTTCTCGGAGTATTTGACTTCGTTGGCGGGTTTGTTTTTACGATTGTTAAACCAGCGAATGATTTTCAGTTTCGTTGGTTGGTTTTTGAAAGTGAACGGCGAGAGAATGCCTCTGCCCTGCATCACATGGAAGGTCCAAGGTTCACCCGTACGATCAATTGCGTCGTAGTGTTGTTTTTCGACGATGTCGAGCTGAGAGAGCTTTTTGTAGAGTGGCTTCACTGACTTTGCAGCGAGAAGCACACCATCAATGTCGATAATGACGGGATACTTGGGGGCACGTAAAAAATACACTAGATCAACGAAGTTCGTCATTTGTTCTCCCTTGCATGTTCAACATTCTAGCGGTTTACACATGCATGGAAAGTCGGGCGTCCATCATCGCCAAAGGCCAACCGCCCAATTGTCTGTTCGGGAGCCTCAGAGGGATATCCTGAATCAATCACCGAACCCGATGGACTGACGTCATGCGGGAAAAAACATGGCGACCAAAATCCGTCGGTGGCGAGCTACTGGCTACATCGCCGCTTCCATCTTGGCTTTTTCGATCGAAGTGTCCATGTCTTTGAACAATTGCTCGGCACTCTCGTCAAAAATGCGGCCGATCAGCAAGTCGGTCACGCGGCCGCGGTGTTCAGGATACTCTTTCATAAACCGGCCGATGCTGAATTCTTTGGTATAGAACGCGGTCACCAATTTCCGCAGCCACTGGACCCCTTCGAGGAATGGCTCGGTCCAGCCGCCGAGCTGTGCGGCGCTGAGGTCGTTTTTCTTGAATCCTTCGACGACCGCGTCGCCCGCCCGCACGCCCATCTCCAGTGCAAAGTAGACGCCCGAGGAGTAGACGGGATCGATAAATCCGAGAGCATCGCCGACCAATACCCAGCCATCGCCCGCGTGTTGTTTGGTCATGTATGAAAATTCTTTGGCAACACGAATGTCCCCGAGTCGCGTCGCGTTTTGCAAGCGAGGTTTCAGTCCAGGACAACGCTGAAGTTCCTCGTAAAAGACCTCTTCGGGTTTGGCCCGGCCTTTGAGCATATAGTCCGTATCGCCGACGCAACCGATGCTGGTGATTCCTCGTGACAACGGAATGAACCAGAACCACGATTCTTTGGATTCGGTATTCAGGATGATGGTGGCCCCACCGTTGTCACCTTCGTCTCGGACCGCGTCGCGATAGTATGACCAAATCGCGACTTTGCGGAGGTCCGGATTGACCTCCTTTAATTTCAATTTGTTGGCAATGAAGGACTGTTGCCCAGTGGCATCAATCACGACCGGACAATCTATCTCGCGTTCATTGCCGTCTCGGTCACGCACTCGCACGCCGATGATCTTTTGCATTTCGTCAAAGCGGACGTCGATCAAACGGGTTTGGTCATAGCAGTCGGCGCCGAGTTCTTCGGCGCGGTCGAACAACATCTTGTCGAATTCGCTGCGCTCGACTTGCCATGTATCGCTGCAATCTCGCATGTCGTGTTGGCGAAAAAAGAAGGGGGCTGATTCGTTGCCATGATGGCTCACAAATTGCACGCTCTTTTTGACTTGAAAGCGGGCGTCTTTCATCCGCTCAATCAAACCGAGTCGTTCAAGTGGCCAATACGATTCCGGCATCAGCGATTCCCCAACGTGGAAACGAGGAAATGCTTCGCGTTCGATCAGCAGCGTGGAATGCCCCGACTGGGCCACGATAGCGGCAGCTGTACACCCCCCAGGTCCACCACCAATCACGACGCAATCGTAACTTGACTTCATCATTTTTCTTTTTCTCGTGTTTCAAAACAATAAACAATAGGGTGATTCTGCTGTCGAGCATTAAGAATGCTGGCTTCGTCGATCGGTCCGCCACCGTGCTTGTCGGACAACATGCACAAATCCAAAGGAAAAAATGCTTCACAGCGTAGCGTTATCGTGCTCGGCACAGTTTTCCTTGCCGTCGTATTCTAACCATCGCGGCAAGCTTCTTTGGTTAGACGTAAGCAGTGTGGCTGCAAAATTCGTATTTCGGTGGTTATAACAACAGCAGTGAGTTATATCGCATGCCACGTTCGGCAAGTGATCACCGTTTCGCAGCAGGAGCCCATCCATGGCTGAAATCGATTACCGTCGACGTCGTTATCTGCGGCGACTGGCGATCGGTGTCGGTTTGCTGTTGGTGTTGGCGATTCCGGCGATTTTGCATTCGCACGCGGCAATCGAGAGCATTTTGAATCGTCCCCCAGACTGGGTGCCAGATTCGCTGCCAGAAAAGGCCGAGTTCAACGAGTTTACGCATCGCTTTTCCGCCGCCGACGTCATTCTGATGGGCTGGGACGGATCCGATCTGGGGTCCGAATCGCTGCAGAATGCAGTAGCGTTATTGGATCCGCTGTGCCAGCAGCCGAATGATCTGCTGGACGAGGCTCGCGAGCCGCTGCCCGATTGGGCGCTCGAGAAGATTGCCGAGGTACAAGCAATTTGTGGTGACACACATCCGCTGAAATGGTGTCGCAGCGGATCGAACATGCTCGACAAGATGATGGCGTCGCCGGCGAATTTGCCTCGCCGTGTTGCGGTTGCCCGTTTGCATGGATCGATGGTCGGTGACGACGGCGAGCAAACGTGCATGATCGTATCGATGGATGAATCGGCACTGGTCGCACGACGTCATGTGTTGCCAGTGATTCGCGAAATGGTGGCGCGGCAAGTCGACGTTCCGGTCGACGCGGTCGCGATGGTCGGCGGTCCGTTTGACGGAGCGACGGTGGATGAGGCGAGTGTCCGATCGGTTCGTTATTTTGCACCACCCTCGGCAGTGTTTGCCGCGATTTTGTGTTTTATCGCTCTGCGGTCGATCCCTTTGACTGCCGTGATCACGTTGGTCGCCGTGATCGGTGAAGGGATGGTGTTGGCGGCGGTCTACTATCTGGGCACTCCGCTAAACGCCGTGCTGATCGTATTGCCGCCGTTGGTGTTCGTGTTGACCGTGTCGGCGGGAATCCATCTCAGTAATTATTACTTGGATGCATCGCACGAACATCCGGAACTCAATCGCACCGGAGCGGCGCGGCGGGCGATGCGAGCGGGAATGTCTCCCTGTTTGTTGGCAACCGGAACCACGGTGGTCGGACTGGGGTCACTGGTGTTGGTACGGATCGAACCGATCCGCATTTTCGGTGCGATTGCATCGATGGGAGTCTTGGGCACGCTGCTGATGTTGTTATTGGTGCTGCCCGGGGCAATGGTGCTGACCGATCCTCGTATGCCATCGCCCGAGGCCGAGCCCAAAGACACTTGGCTCAGCCGGATTCGCGGTCGCGTGCGGCGCAGGATTCGTAAGCGATTGGCGCGTCCGTGGCCGGTCATCATCAGCTTTGTCGTGATCACGATCGGGTTTGGCTTCGGGCTTCGAAACCTTGAAACCTCGGTCAATGTCCCACGAATGTTTTTGCCTCGCAGTGACATTCGAGTTCAATATGAATGGTTCGAAGAGAATATTGGACCGACGGTAACGGGCGAACTGTTAGTCTCGTTTCCACCGATGACCGAAGACGATGACCCGCTGCAGCGATTGGATTTGGTCAAACAGGTACACAAGACGGCGCTCCAACAGGAATCGGTCGATGGCGTGTTGTCGCCGTTGTCGTTTATTCCGCCAGTTCAGAGTGGGGCCAGTTTGTCGGCGACCGCCAGCCGCAGTGTGGTGCGTTCATTGATTCGTGACCCCGAGTCGTCAATTGGGAAATTGGGGTTCATTTCGCGTGACGATAACGCAGAGGTGTGGCGGATCAGCATCCGCTTGCCTCAGAATGAAGATGTCGATCACGGAGCGATGATCACGCATATTCGCCACGCGGTCGATGCCGCCATTGCCGATAGCGAATTGGATGCGACCGTCACGTTAACGGGGCATGTCGCGATCGTTCAGAAAGCTCAGGAAGTGCTGCTCCGCGACTTGTTCCGCAGCTTCATGGCCGCGTTTGGTGTCGTTGCGATCGTGATGATGTTCTTGCTGCGAAGTTTGCTCGGCGGTTTGATCGCGATGCTTCCCAATCTGTTTCCCACGATCGCCTTGTTCGGGTGCATGGGGTTGATTCGTACACCCTTGGACATTGGGTCCGTAATGACGGCAAGTGTGGCGCTGGGAATTGCAGTCGACGATACGATCCACTTGGTCAGCCGCTATGGTTCACGTCGAGCCCGCGGGCTGGGCCAGATTCGTGCTGTCTTTGGAGCGTTGTCGCAGTGCGGTTGGGCGATGTTGCAAACAACGCTCGTTTGCGGATTGTCGCTGATGGCGTATTGGTTCAGCGATTTTGTGCCGACCAGCCAATTTGCGGTGTTGATGATGGGATTGCTGATGGCGGCGCTGGTGGGCGACCTGCTGTTATTGCCATCGTTGATGTCCAGCGTTCTGGGACGCTGGTTGGCACGGTCAGTCGGAGCCGACCCGAAAGCGGCGATTGGATCGGACGAACCGCGTCGCCGCAAACCATTCGATGTGCGGCGGTTGCCGCGGCGTCGACGAACACGGCAAACGCGGTCGACTCAAAATAAATGAATTAGCGGTTTCGCCGATCAGGCTATCGCTGGACCGCAATCGTCGAGGCGAATGATTTTACCGGTGGCATCACGACACCATATTTGGCCGCCTGGACTTTCATCGCGCGCTCGAAGAACGGAAACGGAAAATCAGGGCGGCGACGCAGCGCATAACGCTCCACCGCGACGACCAGTCTGAGATCGAGTTTCTCTTCTTTGACTTGCAGCACGACGAAACGTAGGTAGGCACGCTGGTCTTCGCTCGTGGCTCGCAGCCGGTTGACCAATTGTTCCTCAAGCGTCGCACTTCGATCGGTCGTTGCGGACAACACGCGAGGCACCGTGACCTGAGCCGTCGCCGTTTGCGTTACGATGGTTTGCATTCCGCAGAACAAGCCAATGATCCATGCAAGCTTGGTCCATGTTGGTCGTGTCATGACGATCGATTCCTTTTCTGTCCAGTCGAGTGAGGGCGTGCCCCCTAATGCCGCGGGCCATTGCCAAGCGAACGTGTCGCGCGTTCGTGTTGTGCGTTCGTACACACTCGGGACTACCAAAGTTGGCTGCGGGTTTGCAAGCCGAGAAAAATGGACTGTTCGGCAGAACATGCCCGCTACTTTGCTAGCGTTCCCGGCATGGAGCCTCGCCCGATTGCCACCTAATGCCGTCTACTTTGGTAGCGGCACGGCGCGGGGTCTGTCCGGTTGCGGCGAGTAAAGCGTTCGAAGCCGACCGGACGGCTTGCGGTGGGAAGCTGAAAACTTGGACGGAAGCCAGCGTATTCGAACCGATTGGCGATGCGGCAAACCTAATTTCCATATCGCTAGCAACAATTTGGGAGGTTTACGAAGTCTTTGTCATGGTCGATTCATTCGCTTTGCTCGGGTCGCAGCGATTATGTGTATGGCTTAACCGGCAAAGGCCGAATGACAGTAGTGATATGACGTCGTGCTCGAGAAATTCGTTTGAAAGAGCGGATTTGGCTGGGGCGACCCCTACATAAAACACCACAGCACTCTCGCTACAAGCATGTGGCGTATTCGCGGAAGGATTCGGCGATGAATCGTTGGCTATTGATTGGTTCTCTTGCAGGTTTATTGTTAAGCACGACAGGGTGCTTGCATCACAACGTTCGTGGCGGCAGTCACGGCTGTGGCAATCCAAGCTGCAACTCGGGCCAATGTGGCTCGACTGGCGGCACGGGCTTACTAGGCCGGATTGGCGCGAAACATAGCGGTTGCCAATCGTGTGGCGGCAACTGCGGCGGCCGCACCGGCTGCGTTGCCGGCCCTCTCGGCTGGCAACAAGGTGGATTGGATTACAGTTCGCACTTGCAACCGGGGCTATTCGGCCACGGTGCGGGGGCACAGATCCAAGCCCAACCGGTCAACCCAGGGCCTCCGACCGGCCAGGTCGGCTATCCCTATTACAGCCATCACGGGCCTCGTGATTTCTTGTTGGATAACCCACCGACGATCGGTCGCTAAAACCGATTTATCGGGCGAAATCGGCGCCGGTTCGTTTGAGACCCTGGGGGCGCAATGCCCCCAATTTCAGCGGCCGAAGCACCGTCGCCGACGACCAGGTTCTGTTACCAGCAGGCTGACTACGGTTACCAGCAGGCGGACTACGGTTGCCAGAAAGCTAGGTGCGGTTGCCAGAAAGCATAGAGAGGGCGATGCCACGGTTCACCAGGCAGACGCTCGCTGGGAATGTGGTTACGATTGTAATTGTGATTCGTAACCACGCCTTGCAGAAACATTGAGGTGTGATTTTGGTTTGGTCATCTGAATTGAGGGAAGTACCGTGTCGTCCGACTTTCGCTTGAAAGAGCAGCTGCCTGAATTAACCGAGCAGATTGTTGCGACCTATACGCCCGACGATGCGATCAATCATCTCGGTCATTGCCCGCTGCCAAGTTACACCGCAGTGGTCGAGATTTTGCTGGATTTGAAGGATGTTCTCTACCCAGGTTACCGTCGTAAAACGGGACTGCACGCAGGGAACGTTCGCTATCATGTTGGCAGCTTGATTGATTCGCTGCATGACCAATTAACGACTCAGATTGCCCGGGCGCTGCGACACGAGCACCGTGTGCAAAAGAATCACATGGATTGCGAAAGCGACATCGACTTCGAAGCCAAAGGGCAAGCGATGGCGATCGAGCTGTTAAAGCGAATCCCGGAACTGCGTCGGATTCTCGCGACGGATGTCCAAGCGGCATACGATGGCGACCCGGCGTGCCAAACCAGCGACGAAGTGGTTTTTTGCTATCCCGGTTTCGAGGCGATTACGGTCTACCGAATTGCCCATCAATTGGTCAAGCTGCATGTTCCGTTTATCCCTCGCATGATGACGGAATGGGCGCACAAGCAAACAGGAATCGATATTCACCCCGGTGCAACGATTGGCGATCATTTCTTTATCGACCACGGTACCGGCGTTGTCATCGGGGAAACATGTGTGATCGGTCGCGGTGTGAAGCTGTATCAAGGGGTCACCCTTGGCGCACTCAGTTTCAAGACCGATGACGATGGTCATTTGATTCGCGGAACGAAGCGTCATCCCACGATCGAAGATGGCGTGGTCGTGTACGCCAACGCAACGATCTTGGGCGGCAAGACGACGATCGGCAAAGACAGCGTGATCGGTTCCAGCGTTTGGATCACCAAGAGCGTGGGCCCCCAAACCACCGTGGTACTCGAAAAACCGCAACTGCGAGTTCGCAGTGGGCAAAACGATGCACTTGTCGACGAGCTGAATTTTCAGATTTAGAAGCGAGTGAGGAACCGCTACAACCGCAACGACCGCATCGGGGATGGATCGCTCGTTCTCGGTTTCAAGCCGGTTCTTCGATCAAGTTTAGGAATGGTTCGGAAATCACTTCGACATAAGACCGCAGGTGCGGACCGCGAAGTTATTTCCTAACAATTCCTCGATTTGTCTAAGATGTCAGCGGATATCGGCACTGCGGTCCCCGCAAGACGTTCTACTGAATCCACTCGATTTTCAGTCCCGTCTGCGGCTGGTCAGGATCGTCCATTCGCTGATGGTACATCCACAGCCGGGAATCGTCCGCGAAGGCGATATTCGTGATGGGGCCGAGGTTGTTTGCGGGGATCAGCGTGCCGATAAACCGCAAATCCCGCGAGTTCCAAATGGCGATCGATCCATCATGGCCACCGGTCAACAAGCTTTCGCGATCGGGCGTGATCGTGATCGCCGTCATTTCCGGCCACCGCCGCCGTCCGTTGTCACCGGATTCCCAACGGTTGCCGGTTTTCAAGATATGGCCTTGCCAATCGTGCAGCCGAATTCGGCCATCAAACGCCGCCGAAAAAATTCTCTTCCTGGCATGATCGGTGCATGCTGCACGGAATTGGTTCACTCCGCGTGTGACCACGTTTCCGTCACCTTCATCGAATCGATATTCTCCGATGTATTCGCCAAACAACAAACAATGATTCGTCCGATGCAGCAGACTGGCACGATGGTCCACCGGTAGTCGTAGTTGGCCGACCGTCACCAGTTCGTTACCGGCGTGTTCGGGCTCGCTTGATAATGGCGGCAATTGGCACAATTTGATCGCGTAGCCACGGTCGGAAGAGACGAGCATCTGATTGCCGTCAAAGCCAAAGTCGACCTGGACGAGTCTTTGTCCATCTGTCTCGCATTCCGGACACATGATTGAGTACGAGACCGTCGGTTTCAACAGATTGACCAGCTGAGCGTTGCCGTTGTCGTATCCCACGCTGACCCAATGATCGTTCGGTGAGACTTTGATTTGCGTCGGTAACTCTCCGAGGCGGGGAGTTTGCACCTGATTGATTTGCAAGGTTTTCGTATCAATCCAGAGGACCTTTGAATTGGCACACGCCAGCAGTGCGGTTTTTCCGTCGTGCGTCAGCGCTGCATCGGTTGAATGTTGAGCCGTGGCAATCGAAGGGGCCACGATCGCGTGAGACGGGCTAATCGCAACGGACCCGTCTTCACCGCCGCTAAGAATGTGACCGCGGTCATCGATCGAGATCTCGGTCACGGTGCCGGTGTGTAGAACCTTGATACCGGTTGGATCCAGCACGCTTGGATGGTCCGCGGTTTCGTCGGCCGCATTTGCGATGGTCGTATTCAAGTCCCACGTGACGATCGTTCCGTTGTGAAAGCCGGCGACGACTTGATCCCCCTGGTCCGAGATGGCCACGCAATTGGGGTTGCCGATCGGCTGTTCGAGTCGGATTTTTCGATTTGGCGATTCCAAATCAAACAAATGCAAATAGTCAGCATGCGAGAAGGTGCAGACGAGATAGCGTCCATCTTCGGACAAAGCCATTCGATAAACCAGTTCTTCCAAATCGAATTCCTCGGTGATCGATGGGGTATCGACGTTAACCAGCTGCGGCATGTTTTGCTGTTTCAACGTCAGCAATTGTTTGCCGTTTGGTGAAAAGGTGATGTCGTGGTTTCGCCGAGGTGCGTCAATCGAGACAACGGGGACGTTCGTCGATGCCGTCTCCTTCGGATGTACCGAGAAAATCTGAATCGGTTCGTAGCGGCAACCGACCGCGATGCGAGTGTTGTCGGGACTGAAGGCAAGCGATTGGATGGTGGTGGGAAAATCGGTCAACGGTGCCGGAAACGAGGAACCGTCCAGCGAAATGAACTCAACCTCGTTGCGTGTTTCTAGCCATTGCCCGTCTTCGGCAATCTGTTTGCCCACTGCCATCAAGGTTTCGTCGGCAGTGACCGCCACCGAATAGACACGCGTGTCATCGGGAAGCACAAATTCTTGCGACAGCTCTGCATTGTCGAGGCGATGAATCCGGATGGTTCCATCTTCGCTGACGACAAGCCCGCGATCGCTTTGCTTCAAAATCAGTACGTCGCGGATCTGAGTGGTATGCGGAGCCAAAGAAAACCAACCTTTGCTCGCCTGGGATTTCAACAGCCGCAAATCATCGCCGATGGGAATCACCCCTGCAGCAAATCGCTCGATCGACTCGGCAATCTGAATCGCCTTGGCCGGACTCTTGCTCGCCAACGACGAATAGGCGTATCGCAAATCGGAATGGTAGGCCGTTTGAATCGCAGTCCGCTCGTGCTCCTTTGCTAGGTCTCGTTGCACACGCGTTTGACGTTCCTGATGGATTGCGATTTCTTTCCGGATTTGAATGTTGGCTAGCGCGAGCTGCAACGATTTTTGTTTGTCGGCGAGACGACGATTGCTGCTGGCCAGAACCATGGCACCGCCAGCAATCAACAGAAACACGGTGGCCAACAAGCCCGTTTCCAATGGTGACCTGCGAGCGGCGTTGATCGTTCGTTCGACAAGCGAACGAGGTCGAGCGTGGACCATCAATCCTTGCTGCCATCGGTTCAGGTCCGCCGTCAATTCACTCGCACTGGCGTACCGCTGTGCGGGATCCTTGGCGAGGCATTTCATGCAGATCGCTTCGAGATCCTTGGGAATGCCGGGTGAAACGATGTGAGGAGCGACGGGTTTTGCGAAGCAAATCGATTCAAACACCTCTTCCGCGTTTCTGCCGCGGTGGGGCAGCATTCCCGTCAGCATTCGATAGGTCAGCACGCCAAGCGAAAAAATATCGCACGATTCACCATGCGTCTGTTCGCTGTACAATACCTGCTCGGGAGCCATGTAGTGAAGCGTTCCAACGATACGGTCATCCGAGTCGATCTGTGGATCGGAAAAAAGGTCTCGAACCAGCCCAAAGTCGGTTAACCGCGGCGATAGTCGTGAGGGCCGCTCGCCCGTTTCGTTGGGTTGCAGCAAAATATTTTGCGGTTTGATGTCACGATGAACCAGCCCGCGTTCGTGGACATGCACGATCGCATCGGCTAAACGCAAAATCGTGTCTCCCACCACCGACGGATCGACCGGCCCAGCGTGGTTTTTCAACCATTGGGCAAGCGTCGGCCCCTCACAGAACTCGGAAACGAGATAGACCGATTGCGAATCTTGGAACGCTTCGTACAGCGGAACCAAGCAGGGGTGGTTCAACCGTGCTGCGGCGCGTGCCTCGAACAACCGAGGATCCTCGTCGTCGGTTTCCGCATTGCGGGTTCGGCGAAATGATTTTAACGCGACCTCGCGTTGCAACATCTCGTCATAAGCACGATAGACGGTTGAAAATCCGCCGACACCCAAGATTCCGCGAATGGCGAAACGTCCAATCTGCAGTGGCGTTTCAAAGTCATCATCCGGTGTAGCGGAGCCGAGCGACTGGGTTGCCACCGAATCGCCAACATTCCTGAATCGCTCAAGCACCGCATTGAGCCGAGTTTCATCCAACAGTAAACGCCCCGTGAAAGAAGCGTCTTTGTTGTGATGCAATTGCTGATGAAACGAATTGGTTTGTGATCTGTGAATGTCGACCGAATCATTCACAGATGGCTCTGACTCACTGCGCATGCCCCACCGTATTTCCTGCGTTCATCGCTAATTGCGTGTCAAATCCCAACCGTCGAGCCAGGTGGTCTTTGTCCGCTTCATTTGGAAATCTTTTTCCATTCGCTCAGCCATATCAGGAAGGTGGCCGGCGCCATAGAACACTGCAATCTTCTTTTTGCCCGCTTCGAGTTCTTCGCGGAGCACTTCAAAGGCCTTGGCGTTACGTCCTTTGATCAAGGTGTTTTCACCGTTGGCGTCATCCAGTCCGGCAGTGACCGAATCGATGTCGACCATTTGCCGCGACATCAATTGTTTCAAGTGCATGGCGCGGTCGTCGCTGAAGAGTGCCATCAACATTCCCGCTTCGCCACCCGACGCGGCCTGTGATGCCAAACCAGCTCCCATCATGCGGGCGCCCATCTTCCAGATGCTGTCGCCACGTCGGCTCAAGTCTTCGACAAATTCCTCGGGACTCATGTCCGCATGCCGAAAATTCTTGGACATATAGTCGATCTTTTCCAACTGGTATTCCAACCCCAGCATGTCTTTCATGCCCGTCTGCATCGATGACAAGATCGATTGGCGATTTTTGAGATCTTCGGGGCGAAAGCGGGTGCCATCGGGAGCCACCAATTCGTACAGCACCGTATCGTATTTGGCCAACCGCTTGCTCAATTCCGCATAATATTCGCTTTGTCCAATGTGGACGACGCCCACCAAATCGACCACGCGGCCGGCGAAGGGCGTGTCGGGTTTGCCAACGTAGCGGACAATCGCGGTCTGCAATGCCCGCGGTTTTCCTTCGTCCGTCTGGTCAACCCGAATGTAGGCCGCATCCGATTTGGCGGCATCTGTCTTGGCTTTCTGCTCGGCGGGCGGCTCAGCCACCACCTGGGCAAATAGCGTCGCGGCACCCGTCAACACACAAGCAAATAGTAAAACGACAAGCGTGATCGCGTGACGAACGAGTTTCGATTGGTGGATCCGATTCATTCTCAATTAGCCTTGATAGCAGCCGTGATTCCGACCGAGCGGGATGGAGCGTTGGTTCTTCTACAATCAAGGATAGTGGCTTTTGCGGAAACCGACAAACCACGCTCGCGGAGGCCTTGACCAAATCGCTGCAATCCCGCGTTTTATCCGGAATAGGAGGAATTTCAGTCCTACAGGCGGCGGACGACAACATCGTCGAATTCGTTCAGGTCATCAAACGAACCGAGGCCGATTTGCCCCTTGCCAAAGGTTTTGTCGGTGACCGACATGTGCGGTTTGCTCATGTCATCAAAGAACACGTCGATCTTGCCCGAATCGACATCGCGGGTGACTCGGACCTTGTGCCATTGGTCATCCCAGGGAGTCAGTGACTCGTTTTTCGTCAGCGCCAAACGCGGGGCTTCGTTGACAATCATGATTTGCCCGCTGTGGGGATCCGGTTTAGCACCCAAGTGCACGTAATAAAAGTGCTGGTCGTCTTGGTAGTTGAAAAAGACACAGCAATCGCGATGGTTGCCAGTGTCTTTGGTGCTGCGGACGCGAAAGGTAATCTCGAAGCTGCCCAATTCCAAGTCACGAATCAACGCGACATGGCCAGGGCTGCGAACCGGCGGTTTGTAGGCGCTTCCCCGCTCGGTGATCTCGATCGTCGAGTTACCGTCGTGGGTGGAAAGTTTCCAGGTCTCCGGATCAAGCATCTGCCAACGATCGTGGCCGTTTTCAAAATCGTCGCTGAACACAGGTTTGTTTGGCTTTTCAGCCACCGCACTGGCGACCAACAACAACGTGAACGTAGAACTGACAACGAAGCGAAGCATGGTGTGGACTCTTGGGGTAGGAGCGTTGGAGGGTGATTTAGAGCTGATTGTAATCTGCTCGCCTCGGGCGATGGGGTTCACTCTTTGACAATCTTGCCAAACAGATGGCCGCCGACCTTGTCATGTTGCCAAGTTCCCGAGTAGCGTCCATCGTGAATCAAAACGCGAGCACTAAAGGTTCCCATGCCGGGAAGGCTTAATGAATTCAGCGTGATCACCGGAGTGTTGCCGGCGAACAAGATCGGCAGGTCCATCGGGATTTCACTATCGACTTCGCCGTATTTGATCCGAGCGGTCAGACGATAGAGGTCTTTCTCCCCTAGCTTTTCGCACTTACTAATCGTGTACTCTTCGGTCTTTGGCGGCGTGTCGTCTTTGCCATCCACCGTGAACTTGCCAACAAATTTTGCTCCGGTTAGGTAGTTTGAGATTCGTTCGGCGCGGCTATCGGATTCGGAGGCCTGTTGTCCATTTGCCGCCGGTTCATCCGCGCCCCCATGATTCATCGTTAGCGCGGTCATCATTAACGCAAAACCGAGATTCGCAATCAGTCGTGACATGGTTCCATTCGCAATTGGCGGAAGAGAGGGAAAGGGATCTTTACTATCCTATGCCTTCCGCGAGCGCGAGACCACACTTCGCAGCCACGCCATGGCCGCTTTTCCAATTCGCGGCTGCAGAATTTCGGGATGTCCCCCGATGTGGATCGTTTCTTCGTACGTTTCCCCATCCGCAGCGACAATCCACATGCGAACATCCGATGCCGGAACATGCCCTACCAAGTCGCCGGGAATTGCCGGATAACCGTCAACGACCAACAACCAATCCGCACCAAATTGCGATTGAATTTCTGTGAGCGGTGTGTCGGGCATCGCCGCCAACGACAAGCCGCCACGATACGCCGGCGTCTCACCCAGCGAAGCGAACCAATGGCCCAGCGGTGCGGCATAGCCAAGTTCCAGCAGGGCCAGCGATTCGTCGCGAGCCCGCAGCATGGAATCGATCGCGTGATATTGTTCGTAGTTCTCACCGTCACCGAAATACAGCTCGCCGACGCGATTTAGAATTTCGGTTTTCGTGCTCGCAATCTGCTCGGTACACCGCTGCAGCGAATCGGTCATCGCGGTGATTCGCAGCGAGATCGTCGCCTCGCTGACGGTGATGCCGACGCGAGGTTGGCGATCCCTCGCGATCATGTCACCGAGTCGTGATTCCATGTCGCTTTCGCCGGTGCCGAAGAACTTCATCACGTGGTGCAGGATCACGTTGCCGCCGCCCGACATTTCTGCAATCTGGTGCGATACGGTTTCATTGAACATCAACTTCATTTCGGCAGGCACGCCAGGCAACGCAAACACGCGGCAGGTGGTCGAGTGGCCACGGTCGATGACCAAGTCAATTCCCGGAGCGGTCCCTTGCGGATTGGGGATGATTTGACTCGATCGAGGGAACATCGCTTGCACCCGGTTCCGCTCGGGCATCGGCCGCTTGCGGGCTCCGAACAGACTTTCGATATGATCCATCGCCTGTTGACGAAACTCGAGCGGTTCATCGACCACTTCGGCCAGGGCCTCGCGGGTCAGATCGTCTTGGGTCGGTCCCAAGCCACCGCTGCAGAGCACAATATCGACGCGATCGGCGGCGATTTGGAAGACGTCAATGTTGTCTCGCAACATATCGCCGACGGTGGTCTGAAATCGGACTTCCACCCCCAATTCGCCAAGCCGTTGGCTGAGCCACTGAGAATTAGTGTCCAGCCGCGCCCCGCTGGTCATTTCATCGCCGATCGAAATCACTTCCGCCGTCAATTTTAGCGGAGCAGGTTTATTCGGGGGGATGCCGGGGTTCGCCAGATTGCTCATCAATCGATTCTTCCAAAGGTGCGGTTGGATGCTCGATTGTAAGGGTGATTGCCGTTTTGGACAGTTGCCCAAGCAAGATTACGCGATTGCGGAACCCTTCTTGTCGCTCGAAAAACATCCGCTGCGTGATTTCGAATTTGGGCAGCTCGTTCCCCGCAGCACTCTGCTGTCCCGGAACACTTTGCACTGCGGAAACACTTCGCGAAGCCGAAGCTGCGGGAGACAAGGCGGGTTCGATTTCGAAATACCACCAAACATGCGAGCCTTCGTCTTTCCGTCCGACCCAGTGGATTTTTGCCTTCGATAATCCAGCGGCTTTTCTCGTTTCGGGTTTGCCGTCACCGATCGGGCGGATCTGAAACGTCTTGTTCAAATACCGGACGGCGACGTTTTCGATCTCTTGCGACTTGTCCGCCTGCTGTTCGATCCATTGTTGGTCAAGGATATGAAGCCGCAGTGCGACTTCGAAGCGTTTGCTGTCGGCGTTCCACTGGACTTCGCTGACGGTTTCATGGACCGGGTGTAGCATCACCAGGAACAGCAGTGCGTGGAACATGATCGATCCGAACGTTGAGGTGGAAATGGACTTAGGCCGAAGGTTTTTTGCGAGGCGAGGCTTTGGGCCGCGAGTGAGGCGTTTTGCTTGACTTGGTTTCGTCCGCCTGTTCGCCGGAGGAGCCCTTCGCTGATCTGGCCTCCGTTTTTACCTCGGGTTTCCCATCCTTGTCGCCATCCTTTTTATCACCCGATTCTTTTTCGTCCTTCGGCTGCTCGCTTTTCTTCTCGGCTTCGGACGTATCGACGTCGGGCTTGAGAGCCTTTTGCATCGGGTTTTTGCTCTTCTCACTCTTGTACAATTTGAAGCGACTCGGAACAAGTCGAGGCGGCCAATAGTTATTGGATTCCTCAGCGTCGGCGGTTTGCTGTTTTGGATCCAGTTGCAAACGAGCGATCTCTTTTTCGGTGACAAACAACTTGTCGACTTGTTTGCTGTTGCTTCGCCAAATCTGAGCCGGAATGGTCACCGTTTCGCTGGTGTTGTCCGCGTAATGAATGCGAATGATGATCGGCATTACCAAACCACCGACGTTTCGGAACGTGACGACGTAAAAGTTTGTTTTCCGACGCAACAACGCACGCTCGTCCGCTTCGAGTCCGTCGAGGAACTTTTGGTACGCTTTGCGATCCGACTCTTCGACTTTGTGTTCGTCATAGTCGGGGCTGTTATAAAAGTCTTTGAGGCCCGGTTGCAGATCGATTCGTCTGGGCAGGTCGACATTGCGATCTTTCGAGATCGAAGGTTCCTTTTTGTCACGTTCTTGACGTTTGATCTCAGCGTTGATTTCCGGATCGCCGCTGTCAATTTGATAGAGCCGAACGTCGCTGATCGCGATGTCAACATGATCGGTGCTGAAGAACCAACCTCGCCAAAACCAATCCAAGTCGACGCCCGAAGCGTCCTCCATCGTACGAAAAAAATCGGCTGGGGTGGGGCGTTTGAAACGCCATCGCAACGCGTATTCTCGGAATGCAAAATCAAACAGCTCGCGGCCCATGACCGTTTCCCGAAGGACGTTCAATGCGGTCGCCGGTTTACCGTAGGCGTTATTGCCAAAGCTTAAAATTTCTTCGCTGCCGGTCATGATCGGACGTTGGCCGCCACCCTTCATGTAGGGCACCATCTTGGCAGGTTCGCCACGACCCGATGGATAGTCCTCTTCCCATTCTTGTTCGGTCAAATATTGCAGAAAGGTATTCAGACCTTCGTCCATCCATGTCCATTGACGTTCGTCGCTATTGACGATCATCGGAAAGAAGTTGTGACCGACCTCGTGAATGATCACCGAGATCAATCCGTACTTGGTCGCCTTGCTGTAAGTCCCGTCGTCTTCGGGACGCGGTCCGTTAAAGCAAATCATCGGGTACTCCATCCCATAGACCGGACCATTGACGCTGATCGCAACGGGGTAGGGATAGGGAAACGCGTAGCGTCCGTAGACTTCAATCGTGTGAGCGATCGCTTCGGTCGAATACGTGCTCCACAGCGGATTGCCCTCGTTGGGATAATACGACATCGCCATCACGGGGTTGTCTTCCCCTTCGACTTCGACGCCCATCGCATCCCAGATAAATTTGCGGCTGGCGGCGAAGGCAAAATCGCGGACCTGTTTGGCTTGAAATGCCCACGTCTTGGTCCCCTTTGCACGACTTGTTTCGTTCGCTTTGGCCTCTTCGGGAGTGATGATCATCACCGGTTTTTCGGCGGAGCGCGATGTTTCGAGTCGTTCGATCCATTCCGCTTTTAAGACTTCGTCGACGTTTTGCAATTCGCCGGTCGCGGCGACGACCATGTCACTTGGCACGGTAATGCGAACGTCAAAGTCACCCAATTCGAGCGTGAATTCACCACGTCCTAGAAATTGTTTGTGTTGCCAACCGGTGTAGTCGGTGTAGGCCACCACGCGTGGATACCACTGAGCAATTTCGTAGATATAGTTTTCGTCTTTTTCGAAAAACTCGTAGCCGCTGCGAGCACGAATGATTTTGCTATCGACGATGTTGTAACTGTATTTGACTTTCAGCTGAGTGGATGCACCGGCTGCGAGTGGCTCCGGCAAATCGATCCGCATCATCGTTTTGACAATCGAATGAGGCAGCGGATGGTCGTCGCCATCGGTCACCGATTTGATGTTGTAGCCACCCTCGAAAGTCGAACGAGCCAACAGCGAACGAATTGCATTAAATTCGACTCGCGAGTGCATCGACGGCGCCGGAGCGGTGGTGACCGCGTCCGAGTCGGGCTTGAAAATGTTTTGGTCCAATTGCAGCCACACGTAGGACAGCGTGTGAGGCGATTGATTGTGGTAGTCAATCGCCACGGTGCCGCGAATTCGTTGGTTCGCGTCATCCAGTGTGACATCAATGTTATAGTCGGCACGCTGTTGCCAGTAGCCGGGGCCAGGGGCCCCCGAGGCGGTTCGCGTACTCGTCGGCGTCGGCAGCCATGAATCGATTTGGAAGAACCGATCGGTCGAATCGCTGTGCTTGGAATTCGGCAAGAATTGGGCGTTCGCTATTTGCCAACCGAACAGAATGGTGGCGATTAAGAAGCTGAATCGGATCAGCGGGTGAGAGATTCTCAAGATAGTTTTCACTGCGGCAACATCGTGATTGCGAGGAATCAGGTGGCGATTTTTGACCTAGTTTAACCAGCTTGCCAAGATTTGACGTGGGGCTGCGAAAAATTGTTTCCACATTCATCGCCAGCGTGATGGATCCTACCCACTACGACGTTCGACGGGCGGTTTTCATAGCGGCGCGGCTAGGGGGCCATGGCGGGACTGCTAAGACTTTGCGGTTGACGTCGATTGAGGGTGAGTTTTTCTTCCGCCCCAATACTGCGGTTACCTCTCCCCCAACGATGGATACTGCTGATTAAACGTAGCAGAAGTCGTCAAGACTTTCGTTCGAGTGTCGTAGGCCCCCCGGCAACGCTTGACGAGTTTCGCTGCGAGAGAATGCGTCACCGCGTTGGCCATAACGGCTGATATAAGAGCGGTGATGTCGAGCTGATTCAGCAGCCCAGCGCAAGCCGCCCGGTCTGGTTCGACCGTTTGGCTCGCTGCAACCGTTCGCTCGTGCTGCACTGCTTCCAAAGTCGTTGGGCGAGCTTAGCTAAGCAGGCCGGCCAAGTCGTCAGCCAACAAATCGAGCACGTCGTCATCATCATCCGTAGCACTGGTGAAACCGGTTGCCACGGAGGCGTTCGCCGTTTGCGAATGGGTCGGCCCATCGACCGAAACCACCTTGCCGTTACCGCTGGACAATTCAGCAAAGACCGAATCGGTTACGGGGTCAACGGATTGTGACGAAGCAGTCGTTTGAAGCATCGCGGTGGCGACTTGTTCGCCCTCACCGCTGGTGCCGGTTGGTTGCACGCGACGACTCAGTTCGTTGATGACTTGAAGTGCATCGAGCGCGGTTACCGCTCGGTCACCATTGACGTCAACGTAATAAGAACTGACCAGTAGCGATTCACCTTCAGCCGCTGATGGCAACGCTCGTGCCATTTCGTTAATGACGTGCAACGCATCAATCGGAGTCACTTGACCGTCATTATTGACGTCCGCCGGAAGTCGCGTGTTCTGCAGAGGCGATTCGCCTTGCCCGCTCGATCCCACCGTAATGTTCAACGCTTCGTAGCGAATTTGCGAGGTCGGTACCGGGTCGTTTTCCTGGAATAGAAGCGTGTCCTGGAACGGCGATGCATCCGCGGGTGATGCGGCAATGATGCTTTGGCCTGGGGCGATCGCATCAAAGAACACCGTCGCCATGCGAGTAGGGTTCAGACTTGGGAAGTTGCTCGGGGTCGCGTTGGTTTGACTACTGACACTTCCGAATTCGTCAATGATCCCTGGCCGTGCTGCCGTTCCAACACCCGCTGCGGCGTTGAAATTGCTGCCAAAGGTAACATCAAAGTTGAATCGGTCGCCGAGGTTTGTATTTGCCGGACGAATCGAATCGGAATCGTATAGCATGTCCAAGAAGCCTGCGAAGACAAACGTGCTGTTGCTTCGCAGATCTTCGAGATTGACCTGGACACCAAAGCGATCGCCGACGCGAATCTGGCTGCTGCTGATCGGTTGACCGCCTGCGTTGACCAGATTCAATCCGACCAGCACTTGGTCATCGGCATTTGCATTTCCGTACGCCAAGGTGACTTGAGCGGTACTGCGAATGCCTTCGTTGGTCACGATCACATAGGTGAATTGGTCAAATCCGGACGCCGTTGGATTGTTGGTCGGACGATAATTGAAATAGTCGTCACTGAGATCGTTTGGCGTATTGTTGTTATTGACCGTGATCGTGCCGTTTTGCGGCTGCACGGTGACGCCGAATTCCTGCAGCGTCTTGCCGGCAAATTGATCATTGTCCAAGACGTTCAAACGAGCCGCGGAGGTCGATGAAGCCGAAATCGTGGCACCGGTCGAATCAACGCCTTGCATGAACGCGTCATCCACCGCGGAAACAAACGTTCCATCGCTCGCGAAGATCACAAATTCATTTTTGCCTAGTCGAAGCTGGCTCGGCGTCAAGGCAACGTCTTGTCCAAGCAGCACGGTTTCACTTCGAGGATCGTCCGCAGGGTCGGCCGTAAAGACGGCGACGCCAGGCGACAAGGCTTCAAACGTGATCGTGAACAACTCGGCTTTGCCGGTAAACGGAGTCGGATTATTGACGATCTGGACACCACCGACATCATCAATCAAGCCTGGCTTCTGCGAATTTCCTTGTTGGAAAGTACCGCCCGAAAACAGTGGGCCAAAGCTAATGTCAAATGGAAACGCCGGGTTGGCGGTGGAGGCAACTGTTTTGACCAATTCGTCGGTGTACAGCAAATCCAGGAACGCCGATGCAACGCCTTCGGGGTCACGAGCGTTAGCAAGGTCAAGCTCGTCAACCAACACACGAACACTGAATCGATTCGCGGTTGGGTCGGTCGGATTGAGTTGCAGATTGGTGATCGGGGTGTTGTTCAGCGGGTCAAAGAACTCGATCGAATAATCGACGAGGTCATCGGCCTGCGATCCCGGCAACAGATTGATTGTGACTTGGGCACTCGAGGTCGAACCTGCTCCGTCTTGGATGCTGTAGGTGAACTGTTCGGTGCCCGCAAAATTGCTGGCCGGTGTGTAGCGGAGCGATTGGCCGCCACCGATGATCGTGACCGTTCCTCCGGCACTGCCCGGCGTAACGCTGGCGATCGACAATCCGCCCGACAGGCTGGCGACGTCATTGTCCAGCACGTTGAGGGCACGGTTCTGCGAGCCTTCGGGAATGCTGAAGGAATCGTCGATCGCGATCGGCACATTCGATTGGAACGTGACATCCACGGTCACCGTGGCTGTGTAGAAATTGTTGAAGACGTCACTAACGGTGTAGGTAAAGACGTCGCGTCCGGTGAAGCCGTTTTGCGGGGTATAGAAAATCGAACGCCCACCGTCGTCATCGGCGATTCGTACCGATCCGCTGGTACCGTTGTTGTTGAACGAAACAATCGTCAGCGGGTTTTCGGCGGTTTCGAAATCGTTCGCCAGTACGTTTAGTCGTACCGGAGGACTGTTTCGAGAAACTTGCAAATTCAAATCGTCATTGGCGACACTGTTGGTCGGCAAAATGCTGACGCGGATGTCTTCCACTTCGCCGGTTTCTGCAAAGCCGCCGGGGCCGAGACCACGAGTTTGGCTGAGCCGGAATCGAGCGTAGGTCGAACCGATGATCGCGTTACTTGGGACTGCGGCACTGACCGTTTGAGTCGCTCCGGTTACGCCGCTAGCGACCGTGATTTCGGGCAATCGTTCGCCGGGCCCGTTGAAGGTGCCGTCGCCGTCAAAGTCGACGAAGCCTTGCAGGTAAGCGGGGCTGCCGGTGGTATTGGTGACGGTGACTGCAAATTGACCGGTCGATCCCAATCCGAATGGGGTCGCTTGACGGACGCCATCTTCATCATCGCTGCCGTTATTGTCGTCGCCATCGGCGGCAACGCTCGGTTGTCCATCGAGTTCACGGTCCACCGACGCGCCGATCGTCAAACCGGTCGTGATGCCGTGCGCCGCACCGCCGACTGCTTCGGTCGTCAGATAGGTGTCCGGAGCATCACCAAAGTCGCGTGATGGCAAGTTGCCAAAGTCTTTATCAAAGACGGCCGAGCCATCAAAGACAACGGTCCATTCGCCGCCAACCGGGAAGGTTTGAACAAAACCGGCTTCCACGACTTCGCGAATGGTGTAAGTTCCGGGGCCTGGGAAATTGATCGAATACGATCCGTCCGCTTTGGTGATTGCGTTAGGTTCGCCCAGGTCGGGACGGTCGTCGCCGTCCAAGTCCAAGTAGATGTAAACGCCTGCGATGCCCGGTTCATCGGGATCACGCAGACCATCGCCGTCATTGTCGCTGAACTTCGTTCCGGTGATATCGGCACGGACCTGAGTAAATCCAAAGTCAATGCCGGAAACGCCATTAAGCGTAACAGTAGTCGATCGAGACGTCGGAGTACTAGCCACGAAATTGACGGGCGCCATGGCAATGACGTTGTACGTTCCAGGAGCCGCCGTTAACGTGAATTGGCCGGATGCATTAGTAACAGCGGTGGGTTCGTTTGAATCTGCTACTTGGTTGCCATTGATATCGGCAAACACGGTAACGCCTGAGAGACCTTTGTCACCGTTTCCGTTACCATTCCGATCCAAGTCGTTAAAGACTCGTCCGGTGATTCCTCCACCGCGTTGCCCGGTGGACAGTACCCATGATAATGCTTGGGGAACAAATTCGGTCCCTACGTAATTTTCGGCCGGATCAAATTGGTCGACGACGAATTCAATTTCGGTGTCATCGGGAGTACCGAAGATTTGGTCATTTCCCACACCCAAATCGAACTCAGGAACGCGAGGCCCCACACCGTCAACCAATGACCCGACATTATTGTTGCCGTTAGTGTGTTCAATTCCAAATGAATGAGCTGCTTCATGAGAAGCGGTCACCGCGATAGTACGAGCGATCGCGTCAAGCGCGGAGGCATTGGAAGCGAGATTAAATTGAGTGGAATACGCAAGCACCAAGTCAAGAGGTGCCAAGACAATTTCACTTGGATTGAAGTTTCCAATATCGCCGGAAGGAGAAACCCCGAGTAATCCACCACCTACCGGTCCTAAATCCGCGTTCGTGCCGCCGATAACGACTCGAGTGACGAGTGGATTGTTAAAACCAGGATCGGGATCTTCCAAGCTGTTGCGAATCTCGATGCCGTATTGTCCAGCAATCCCCGTGGCATCAAAGTCCCCGTTGGATCCGTTGGTGGCAATGGATTGAAAGTGCAATTCGACTTCTTCCACGACCTGGCGAATCAGTCGATTGGTCGAGGCAACATCGAAATCGTCAATGTTCAGCAATGCAAGTGAGTCTTGCAGACTTGGAATGTTGACGAAGCCGCCGGTGGGGATGATGCGACTAAATTGGTCGGCCGCATAGAAACCACCGTCAAAATCGAGATACAGAATCTGTTGCTGACCCACAGCGAGCGACTCTGTTACCGGTCGATAGGTCCGCAGCCCATATGTATACGCACCAGGCGAGGCGCTGGGAGCCGCGATGAAGTAATAGCGGCCATCCTCGGGGACAACTTGTGCTGCTGCAGCATTGCCAAGGGTTTGCAGTGGCGAATTGAACGTGTAGCCAAACTGCCCGTTGTTTACATCGGTGCTAAACCACAATCGCCCGTTGTCGTCGTAGACAGCAATGGTGTCGACTGAGCCACGCACCGAGATGTCAAATATATCACCGGCTTTCAAATCGACCGCGTAAAAATCGAGGTCGGTCCGAATCAACCCCGTCTGGGGCATGATTTCGAAGTTGGCGTTGCCCACCAAGTCAATTGTGTTCCGTTGTCCGGCGGCATTACCGAGCGGCAGCAGTTGCGCGGATTCAAACGAGTCATTCTGACCTCGTGCATTAAACGCTTCGGCTTCGATCGCCGCAAATGCTGGGACAGTACCAACATTGCGTGGTTCAGGATATTTGCCTAACGCGGACGTGACGATTGAGGACAAAGCGTCCCCTGCCATCAATTGACGTTGTTCGAGTCCTTCGAGCATTAGCGTTCGTTTACGCAGCCCCCGTGATGCCAAACTGCGTTTGGCTCGTTTTCGAGAGGCGCGGGTGGGTTGGGGATCGCTAGATGTCGATGCTTGGATCGATTCACTGCGTTTGATCATCGAGGGTCTCTTGCCAAACGTTCTGCCAAGGGATTCACGTGACAATTCCGGTTTTGCCACGGTCTGCCCAAGGGCGTCAAATCAATGACGCTGCGAGGTGGATGTATTCGTCTTCGGTCGTAGTTGTGCCGCTTTTCTCCGCAAGCCGCTTGTCATTCTAATTAGTCCGTGACTGGGATCAGCCAAAGACTAAGAGCGATCAATTCGTCGGAACTCTAAATTGCTTGGGGGCGCTTTAAGCAGCATCGGTTATTGCGACTGGGCGCCATTGGCTATTTAGTGAACGCCTTCCCATTCCGAAACATAGTCACAATAGGAAAGAGAACGCGAATGAGAGGGGCGTAGGGGAAAAGGGACGAGTTGCGATTCTAATTGCACCCTTAGACGTGTCAACGAAACGCTGCACTTCGGACGCGTCATTCGCAACGGAAGTTCCGGTTGCCCCGAAAAATCGGTCTAAATGGACATCCACCAAGCCTTGCTCGCTGAGAATGCCTACTTCAAACGGGTGGAAGGCAGGCTGGATGGAGACAGATGTTCAGCGGTTAGCGGCGTTTTCGAACTGGTTTGACGCGAATCGGCTTCGCAGCCAAGCGAGAGCATGCATGCAAAAAAAAATCCCGCGAACGAATTCGCGGGATTTTGATAATCAGGATGCAGTCGTTCCGGTGGCACTACCAGATGTATTCGGCACCGACCGAGAAACCTTGGATCACCAATTGGTCCGTTTGGTTTCGGTTCGGTCCTGGGGTCGATCCGGGAAGCGAATCCGAGAAGTTGCGGATGTTTTGGGCGTCCAGTGTTCCGAAGCGAACATCGTCCACTGCGATCACGTGGTAAGCCGATCGAAGCGTCCAGGAATGACTGAGGCGATACAGCAGCGTGGCATCCAATTCAGCCATCACGGTGGTGTCTTGATTGCCATCGTTGAACTGTACCGAGCCTGGGGTGGCACCGGCGGCTTCGGAGTTAAAGGCGAGGAACGAATTACGTTTGATATCGTTCTGCATCCAAGCTCCCTTGGCCCCGACGCCAAGATTGATTCCGGGCATCACGTTGTACCACAAGTCAAAACCGGCTTGCGGGCCAAACAATCGGTTCTTGTTGCGGTCGCTTGAGGTAAAGAAGCGTTGATCCGTTCCGGTACCATTGTTGTCCAACCCGATCGTCGAGTAGGTCAGGCGGTCGTCGTAGCGGATGTGGCGAAGACCCACCAACCACGAACCTTGAAAGCGGCAGTAAGGACCGACGGTGCGGCGGCGATAGTTCAATTCAAAGCTGTCGAAACTACTTTCCGTCCCAATCGATTGGCTAAGCGATTGATCGGTATCATCAAATCCGCCTGCAGGTGTGACACCAAAATCGCTAATCACCGAGAACAGTTGAGCGTTAGGGTCGTTGACGGTGGCGCGTCCGTCCCACTCTTGGCCACCCATGTAGGTGAATTCCAGATTGCCACCCGCTCCGAAGATGAACGCGGCCGACAATCGCATCCCGGCTTCGAGATCATCGCTGTCGGCGTCACCGATGTTCAGAACCGGAGTGCCGCTGATACCTTGAGTGGTGATGACTTGGTTTCCGTTGCCGTTGTTATGGCTGAGAAACAATCCTTCGACCGATAGGTCGTACCAACGTTGCGCACATTTGCCAGCGTCTTGGTAAGGCAGCAAGCTGCCAATCGCACCTCGCAAATAGCCACGGCCCCAGAACTGGCACGCTTCGCAGCCATCGCCACGACAGAACATACACAGGAAGCGTAGGTTGGTGCGTCCCCCACAGGCTCGGCAGCCTTCGCGGCCGCAGCCGCCGCAAGCGGTTGCGTTTTGGCCGATACTGCCTATCAGTCCGCCGCGACCAAGCATACAGCAACGACCACATCCGCAACCCCCGAAGATTCCGAGGTCACATTCTTCGTCGTCGTAGCCACAATTGCCGCCACAGCCGCCATCACAGCTGCCTCCGCAACTGCCATCACAGCCGCCAAGCATGCCGCTGCCATACGAGGTATCGCAACCACCGCTATCGCAAGCGGGGCCGTTAAAACCGACGGGCATCACGCCGCTCTGCATGCCCAGAGGCATCGCAGTCCCGTTGTACATCGTCGGCGGCACCATGCCCGCAGGCGTGACATAGCCGCTGCCGGCATAGTCCATGTCGGCTTGCACCACGCGGGGCGGTTGTGCATTGGCTTCGGGAAGACCAGCCCAAAACGCAAAGACCGCTGTGGCAAACAGAGTTAAACAGGTCGCTTTTATTGGAATCATTCGGTGCATTGCAAACGTCTCCGCGGCAATCGCCGCCTCGCTATCGGCCGGTATGGAAAAGCCGGAGTGTCAAAAGCGGGAACGAAGCAATGACGGGCCACTCACTGGACCGCTGCTATCGATGACCGTTGCCGCGACCCTCGCCGCAACAGCCTCAGGTAGAATTGATCCCTCTCGACGCGCTATCGCAGCGATCAAAATCAAGCCCACCTTTTTCCCCCTCGATTGGCTTTGAAGCAATTCATGCCGTACATTGAATCCTGAAAAATCACGATTCTGGAACGTTCGACATAACTCCTTCACGCGGATTTATCGGCACAACCGGACGCCAAGGTTTGGTTATTCCGGCAGATACGTTCAGGAAAAATTTTCCGGTCAATACCAATCATTGCTATCAACCGCGATAGCGTGGGACTTTTTCTTCGCCACGATTGCTCCGCCGCAGCGAAGAATCGATCAACGAAACGGCAGATCTCGGCATGAGTCATCTCCCCTCCTCGCGCTGCGTGTCTTCCTCGACCACCGAGTCGGTTCGCGACATCCTCGCGCGTCTCGGACCACCGCCCCCCGACATCGCCGACATCTGGTGCGAACAGGCCCGAGCGATTGCCGATGACATCGCTTCACGCACCGGACAGCCCTTACCACCGATCGATCTGGCGGATTGGTTGGTCGATCCGCACGGTACCGTCGGAGTTCGCTGGAGACCATCGACACGCGAAAACGCGGGCCCGGATCATCCGATCACCTCGGTGTCCGCTGCGGCGGACACTGTTGACAACATTGACACCATTAACAGGACGCGGTTAGCGGAGTTTCGCAACCAGGTTTGCGGCGAGTTGTCGCCACCGCAGCCGACACACGATCCGCCAACAACATCCTGTTTGCCCGTGCATGTTAGCGAGATCCTTGACCAAACAAGTCCTGACCAAACAAGTCCTGACGACGCAAGTCCTGACGACGCAAGTCCTGACGACGCAAGTCTGGGCGACACAAGTTTAGGCGACGAGGCGTCTGCTTACGCTGAATCCAAAAAACGAAGGCGTCGATCGCCACTGCCCACACGGAACATTGCCTTCGCGGTCGTGGCAGGCTGTCTGGTTTTGCTGGCGGCATGGTGGCTAACAGGGCGTTCGTCAATCTCGCCCGATTCGGCCGACGCCCAGGTGACCGCCACGCCGGACGCGGCTGGATTGACGCCTCGCGTTCATCAACCCGATGCAGCTTCGTTTGGTAACGGAACAAAATTCCCCAACGAAGCAGACGCTAGCGATGCGTTACCGACGCAGACACTCGAGTCGTTTGCGATGACGGATCCGGCGGCCGATGCGGATCATTCGCTGACGGAATCGACGTCCTTGTTACCGTTCGATTCGTTGGTTCCGGCCATGAACCCGTCCCATTTCGAGACATCGCCGCAACCCCAACCCGTCGACGCATCGTCCTCAACATCATCCGAACAGAATTCGCTCGCTGACAAAGATTTTTCTGCGGCGGCTACCCTTGATGAATCGTCATTGTCAATCCGTGTTGGTGATGCGGATGTTCCCCAGGCTGATGCGTTAGCAACTCATCCCGAAAACGAAGCACCCGAGTCGCCGCAAAGCGTGCGGACGGTCAAAGTGCAGTCGTTTCAACTTCCCGCGATCGACGAGACTGCGGTATCACAGCCGATTGGGGATTGGCCAGTCACCGATGCGGTTCTGGATCGGCTTGCGCTCGAATTCCCGCTGCCGATTTCGATCGCAATGAAACGCAGTCCCGCTGCGACCGCAAATCCCGCTGCTGTATTTGATCTTCTCGATACTCGTAATCAAACTTCGCTGGCGCTGCTCAGTCGTCAATCTGACGGACTCGCGTTTCAGTGGCAGGACACCGCCAACTCGAGTTCTCAATCCCGTCTGCTGCTGCACGGTCGACTGCGAGATACCACCGGCAACGTGATCTATTTTCGGCCGCGAATCGAGGCGGATGCGTGGACGTTAGCGTTTGACAAATCGGATTTTCATCCCAGTTGGGACTTGGATGGATTGCTGCCACCGAAAGTTGCGAGGTTGAAAATTGAGTTTGATTTGCCAGACGAGGTGGAAGAGGCATGGATCGAACCGATTGATCCGGCGTCGCCGCGACGGACCAGCGGGATTGCCGTGTTGGCGCTCAAAGACAACGAGAATGTACGAGTCGGACTCCGGTTTGACATCAAGTGCACGACCAAATTGGCGTGTCAGATTCGCGTCGCCGGGCGACTGGACCCCGCCTTTGCTTGGCAAACGTTTACCGAAGCGGGGTTGGCGGATTTTGCCAATGTGCTGCTCAGCAAAGCGGACCTCGTCCAGCAGCAGATTGCCAACGTGGAAGCGATCTATGATCGCGCCGACACCGATGGACGGCGGATCCTGCGGCCTCGGCGGACGGCGATCAAGTCCCACGCGGAACAGTTGACCGAGTTGTCGCGACGTGTTGCTGAATTGCAATCTTTGGTGGCTCTGTTACAAACATCGGCGAAGCTTCGGTTTCGAGTTTCCGTTCAGTGGTCCGATAGTGAACAAGTCATACTGACGCAACAGGAGTAGAAAAGATGCGATGTTTCTGGGTCGAGAAAAGCGAATCGGGGGAAGTCAGTGCGTCGCTCACCGAGCAGCCCACCTCGATTCTTGACGCGGCAGAAACGACCTCGCCACGGATTCGAGTCCAGGTCGAGTACTCGTCACTAAACTACAAAGACGCGCTGGCGGCGACCGGGAACCCGGGGATCGTCCGCAACTTTCCGCACATCCCTGGCATCGATGCCGTTGGCCGAGTGATGCAAAGCGAGGATGACTCGTTCCAGCCAGGCGACGCCGTGATTGTGACCGGAAATCAATTAGGAGTGACGCACTTTGGCGGCTGGGCCGAGCAGATCGACGTGCCGAGTTCGTGGGCCGTGCCGTTACCCGATTCGTTGACGCCCGTGCAAGCGATGGCGCTTGGTACCGCTGGGTTCACGGCGGCACAATGTGTGGCCGCCCTGATCGACCACGGGGTTGCCCCCGAATCGGGACGTGTGGTGGTGACCGGAGCGACCGGCGGTGTCGCGAGTCTGGCGATCTCGTTGTTGGTGAAATTGGGGTACACCGTCACGGCGGTCACGGGCAAACAAAGTGAGCATGCGAACTTAAAACAACGTGGTGTCGACACCGTGCTGTCTCGTAACGAGTTTGTGGATGAAAGCAGACGGCCGTTGTTGAGCGCGGCCTATGCCGGAGCGGTCGATTCGGTGGGCGGAAAATTGTTGGAAACGCTGCTGCGAAGCACCTCGTACCGCGGCTGCATTGCCGCCTGCGGGCTGACCGGTGGAAACGAACTGCATACGACGGTGTTCCCGTTCCTGCTGCGAGGAATCACACTGTGTGGCATCGATTCGGCGATGTGTCCCATGCCCGAGCGGAAAAAAATCTGGCAGCGACTAGCGGGCGAGTGGAAACTCGATGATCTCGATTCGCTGACCCAAATTTATCCCATGGACCAATTGGCTTCGTTGGTAGAGACCATTTTGGCAGGGAAAATGGTCGGCCGCGCCGTCGTGCAAATCTAATCTCTTGCTCATTTGCTTCCCCCCCGCTATCGCATTCCGAGTGGGAATCGGCAACAATGTCGAGCAAATGAATTGGCCCCTGCAACTGTTAACGATTCACAAACGGCGGCGCCGACGACGGTGGTCGGGGCACGGGGTAGTTACGTCCTTTGCTTGGAAAACGAAGTGGCTGCGTCGATTGGTACACGAGCCACTCGAGTCGCGTGACATGTTGGCGGTTTTTGCTCCCTCGCCCATCGCGGTCGACGGCGCGGCCGACAGTCTGCGTGCGGCGATCATTCAAGCCAACCAAAACTCGCAAAACGACACGATCGAGTTGGCCGCCGGCGTGTATCGCCTGAGTTTGGAAAACCCCAACGGGCAAGAAAACGCGGCTCGCAGCGGCGACCTCGATTTTAGCGAGATCAACTTCACCGTTACGATCCAAGGGCAAGGGATCGGTAAAACCATCATCAGCCAAAGTGTTGTCGATCGTGTGTTGCAGGTGATGCCCGGCGTGAACCTTGTCGTCAACGATCTAACCATTCGCGGCGGGATTGCCACCGACGATGGCAGCGACGGGGTTTTGCCCACCAGCCCTCGGGGACAACGAGTTGCCATCGGTGGGGGGCTGTGGGTGGCCGGCACGCTCCGGGTGCATCGCGTCGCCATCGAGGCGAACGAGGCCTTGGGGAGTGATCTTGATGCCGGAGGCGGCGGATTGTTTGCCGCTCCGCAGAGTCAGATTCAACTTGACCATGTCGATTTCGCTGGCAATGTTTCGGCATCCAGTGGCGGTGGATTGATGACGCGGTCGGCCGAAATGTTTGTCCAAAATTCGACGTTCACCGGTAACATTGCCGCGCGCTACGGCGGGGCAATCCGCTTGACGGGAAACAACGACGCGAGCCTGGTCGCGACCACCTTCACAAGTAACTCGGCTGTACTGGGCGGCGGAGCAATTTATAACGATGGCGTCACCGTTGCGATCACCGCCGCCACCATCGCCAGCAACGAAACCGATGGCGACGGCGGTGGCATCTACAATCGTTTTGGTGCCTTGACGATCCGTCAATCCACGCTGGCACACAATCGTGCCCAATCCGATGGCGGTGGTTTGTTCCAATTCGATGCCACCACACGGTTGATCAACAGTACGGTCTCGGGGAATATTGCCATCGGCAACGGCGGCGGGATTCGCGATGTCGATAGCGGGTCGACGTTGACGCATGCGACGGTGGCGTTGAATGTGGCTGCACAAGGCGGCGGGCTGTTTTCCGATGGAACCAGCACCGCGACCCTCAATAATTCGCTTGTCCTGGGCAACGGTACCGATCTGGTCACCGCATCCCCGACGGCGGGCCGCAATAACTTGGTTGGGGATCCGTCGTCCAGCGGTGGGCTCGATCCGGCGCTGCAGAGCGAGAATGTTTTGGGACGCGATGATGGGTTCGGCGGACGTGTTCCGTTGCCGTTTTCGACCGTCTTGAAGCCGCTTGATTTTTACGGTGGCGTCACGCAAACGCATGCGTTGGTCAATCGAGTTGACAATCCCGCAATCGGTGCTGCCCGCCGCTCGTTAGCCGTCGACAATTTTGGAAACGTAATAACAAGCGACCAACGCGGCAGCGTTTTTGTCCGCGAGGCCGATGCGTTTGGCGATGCCGATTTGGACATCGGGGCGTATGAGTTGCAATCCTTGTCGACGAATCGGTTTGTCGTAACGACGCTCGACGATGAATGGGATGCCGATGCGTTGGTCAGCGACCCGTTGGACCTCAGTCTTCGCGAAGCGATTGATTTGGCGAACGCCAGCATCGGGATCGATCGCATTGAGTTTGATCCGTCGCTGACACTCGGGGTGATCGAATTGTCGCTTGGCGAATTGGTCATCCGAGACGACTTGGAATTGGTTGGACTTGGCGCGTCACGTTTATCGATCGATGGCAAAGGCGATTCGCGGCTGTTTACGATCGACGACCGTGATTCGGCTCGTTCGATTCATGTGGTGATTCGCGATTTGCAACTGATTGGCGGTCACGCACGGGGAACGGGGGTCTCAGGCAGTGGCGGTGCGATCTGGTCGGCCGAGAACTTGACGCTACAGCGGAGTCACGTCACGGGGAATACCGCCGACGGGCTTGGGGGCGGCGTTTACTCAGCAGCTCGCAGCCAAACCGTGATCCAGAACAGCACGATCGATCACAATCAAGCCCGTTTTGGCGGCGGTTTGACATTGAGCAATCAAAGCCGGATCGAACAGAGTACGATCTCGGGTAATCATGCCACAGCAGATGCCGGCGGACTGCTGCAGTTCACCGGGACGGCTGAGATTTTGCAGAGCACCATTTCGGGGAACCTCGCCGGTGCCCATGGCGGCGGCATCGTTTCGGCCAACGCGGTGACGACATTGACCCATTCGATTGTCGCTGGAAACGAAGCGACAACGGGTAACGAGTTGTCGGCGCTGGGCGGCACGTTTTCCGGTTCGTTCAACTTGATTGGGGATCCCGCATCCGCTGCCGGGATCGATCACGGACGGGACTCGAATATTGTGGGGCGGCCATCACCACAGGGTCGCAGCGTGATTCCGGTTCAGCAGATTCTGAAACCATTGGCGATGAACGGCGGGCCCACTCCCACGCACGCGTTGGCTCCGCTGTCTTTGGCAATCGATGCAGGAGACCCGAGTTTGCATGCGGTCGCCGCGTCCGATCAACGTGGAAGTCTGTATTCGCGTCATGTCGGAGGCGGTGTTGATATCGGGGCTTACGAGCGACAAACCGAGAGTGATCTGGTCGTGATCGTGACGACCGCCGATGACCAAGCGGACCCCAATCCCGACGATCCAGCGAATCTGGAAATGAGTCTTCGCGAAGCCATCGCCGTCGCCAACGCAACACCCGGTGAATTCGAAGTCCGGTTCGCTCCGTCGGTTATCTCGCCGCTGCAAATTCGACTCGGGGCAATCGAGATTCGAGACGATGTCGTCTTCGCCGGGCACGGTTCGGAGCTAACGATCATCGACGCCGCGGGAACAAGCCGCCTTTTTTCTATCGTCAACGCGGGCGTTCGTGTCCATTTTCAGTCAGTGACGCTGACCGGTGGCAATGCCGATCTGGGGGGCGCGATTTTCGCTAGCGACGCTCACATCGGGCTGCATGACTCGGTAATCACGGGGAATACTGCCACGAATCGAGGTGGCGCGATTGTGATCGGTAGCGGTTCGCTTGACTTGATTCGCAGCAAGGTTAGCGAGAACCACGCCTCGGGTTCCGCAGGTGGGATCGCGGGTAACGACGTCGCGGTGACGCTAATCGAAAGCACCGTGGCGTCGAATTCGAGTTCCCGTGGAGAGGGTTTCTATGTCAGCCGCGACGAAGACGTCATTCGTTTTGAAAGTTCGCCGATCGGATCGACGTCGACCGATGATGGGTTGGTGATCCAAATGGGAACGGTGCTCGTGCTTGGCACCGCCGACGACGAAACGTTTCGACTTGACCTTGATCCCGAAACGCTTACCGATACGATCGATCTTCGCTTTGACGGCGGCGGTGGCAGGAATTCGCTTCAGTTTCTGACCTCGACGACGCCCGCGAGTCTGTTGGATGATTTGTATCAAACGAGAAATTTCGAAGTTATCCAACTTGCCGAAGACGCGGTGTCTAATCTGTTCATCGATGCTGATGCGGTATCGCGTTTGTCGCCTCAGAGCGAATCGATTCAGGTGGGCAGTTTTGCGGGCGGCAACATTCTGCTCAGCCAGCCGACCGATTGGCGGATGGGATCAACGCGAGTTCGCAACGGAGTGTTTTTGCGATCGCTTGTGAATGACCGCAACCCGCTGCCGCGAGTGATCGAAGTCGGGTTGCCTTTGCCCTGGCAAAACCTGATTCGCAAAACCGATGCCAATAATGACGGATTGATTACCGCCGCGGATGCCTTGCTGGTGATCAACGAACTTGACTCGAAAACCTATTCGTTCGAAGACGGGCGTTTGCAGAATCCTCTCGCTGTGATCGATTGGCCCAATCGCTACTTTGACGTCAGCGGCGATGGATTTGTGACCGCGTTTGATGCGTTGCAGGTGATCAATGCATTGGCGAGACTCGAACGTGGACCCGATTTGAACATTGCGATCACGGCAGCAACGCCGTGGTTGGACCTGTTCGATTTGCGGCGACTCGTCGGAGGCGAAGAGATCGTCTCGGCGGAAACGCCCGTCGCGACAATGCCGACCAAGTCAGCTTGGCAAAACGCAGAGGCGTTCGCGGTGCGATCGCCCGATCCATCGGTTCGCATCGCGGTCGCAGAACCACACAAAACCCCCGAAACACAATCGTCACTTGATTCCACCCTCGATGCGTTTTTTGCCAGCACCGACGGGTTTGATTCGCTTTGATGGGGGCGCGTTTTGATAGGGACGCGTTTTGATAGGGGGCGGGGATGCAGGACTCAGCTGGCGATGACTTCCTTTAGCACGTGGCCGTGCACGTCCGTCAAGCGGCGGTCGATCCCGTTGTTTCGCACCGCCAACCGCGTGTGGTCGATTCCTAATTGATGCAGGATTGTCGCGTAGATGTCGTAGACCTCGGTGCGGTGTGAACTCGATTGCGGTTTATATCCCCACTCATCACTCGGCCCATAGCTGCCACCTTGGATACCGCCTCCGCACAACCAATTGGTAAATACAAACGGGTTATGGTCGCGACCTTTGCTGCCTTGCGAACAAGGCATCCGTCCGAATTCGGTCGTCCATAAAATGATCGTGTCCTCGAGCATCCCACGCTGTTCCAAGTCTTTGATCAGCGCCGCGGCTCCGGTGGCCATGCCGCGTGCCAACGGCTCGTGGTCACGCTGGACATTTTCGTGACTGTCCCAATTGCGACGAGGATGCCCGTTGTCATTGCCGCTCCAAACTTGCACAAAACGAACGCCACGTTCAAGCAACCGACGAGCGACCAAGCACTTGCGGCCAAAAAATTCAGTTTCCGCTTTGGTGTTGATGACGGAGTCATCGATCTGTGAACCTTCATCGGCAAGCCCGTACATCGTGCGGATGTATTGCGGTTCGTCAGAAACGTCCAGTGCATCAGTAGCACTGATTTGCATCGCTGCGGCAAGCTCGTAGGATCGCACTCGCGCGGCAAGCCGGTCATCGTCAGCCCGTTTTTCTGCGTAGGCGAGGTTCAAGCTGCGAAGCGTTTCCAAGCCGGCGACGTCGTTGCCGGGGGTGATGAAATCACTTTCGGGAGCGAACAGATCGCGAATCGGCGTCTCATTCCCAGGACGGATGACGGTGCCTTGGTGCTCGGCCGACAAAAATGCATTGGCCCAGTTCTTGGCTCCGTTGGACGCCAAGCCGCGGTGGTCGGGCAAGACGACAAAGGCGGGTAGGTTCTCGTTCTCGCTGCCCAGCCCATAGGAGATCCACGACCCGGCACTTGGAAAGCCCGGCAATTGGAAACCGGTCGTCTGCAACAGCGTCGCTTGGCTATGGACGCCCGTTTTTGCGACCACGTTGTGAAGAAAAGCAATCTTGTCGACCACGTCACCCAAGGGGGCGACAATGTCACTGATCATCTTGCCCGATTCACCATAGGGTTTGAAGTGCCACGGACTGGCCATGCATGCCCCCGGTGTGCTTTGGAACAGTTCCACCGGTTCGCCTGGATCCCATGGCTTGCCATTTTGCTTTTTTAATAGCGGCTTGTAATCAAACGTGTCCACATGGCTGGCGGCACCCGCCATGAATAATTGGATCACGCGTTTAGCACGCGGGGGATGATGCAGTCGTGTCGTCGAGGCGATTGCTTCGGCTTGCACATGATCACGGCTTAGCAGATCAGCAAACGCGATGCCCGCCAAACTCGAAAGCCCGTTGCCGATCCATGATCGTCGGGTGAGGTGAGTGCGAAAGTTGTCCATACTGACTCGTTACTCGACGTAAATGAATTGACTGGTGTTAAACATGACTCTCGCTAGCGTTGCTTCGCCATGCGTTTGCATCAATGTACGCAGCATCGTTCGCTCGTCGTTGCTAGGAGATCGCCCCCACATCCATTGGCAGGCGAGATCAATTTGTTGATCCGTCGTGTTGGAGTGGCTTGTCGACTGCAATCTCGTCGCAAATTGTTTCGACATCGCCTCGGTCAAACGATGGTTCCACTGCGTCAGAGCTTGAAGGGCCGTCGTCGATTCATCTCGCTGTGGGACACTGATCGAGGGATCTGCACAATCAAGTGTCGTCATCATCGGCTGTGGCTGGCTGCGGACAACAAAACGATAGATGCTGCGTCGATGCGATTTGGGATCGTTGGGGTCGTGAAGATGGTATTCATAGTGAGGTGAATGCTGGGGTTTCTCGATCACAAAGTCTTGGAAACTCGGGCCCCCGCGATCGTCCAGTCGTAGCACGCCGCTGATCGAAAGCAGCGAGTCACGAAACTCTTCGGCGGTCAACCGACGCCGATTGAATCGCCACAGCAGCGTGTTGTTTGAATCGATCGCCGCGTTGTGTTCATCTGCGGAACTCGCTCGGCGATACGCTTTGCTGGTGACTAACAATCGCACGATCGCCTTGATCGATTGTTGAGGATCGTCTCGCAGTCGGGTGGCCAAGTAATCCAACAGTTCCGGATGCGTCGGTAGCGTCCCCATCCTGCCAAAATCATTTGGGGTGCTAACCAGCGGCTGACCAAACACCCACTGCCAAAGTCGATTGGCGATGCTCCGCCAAACCAACGGGTTGTCGCGAGCGGTGAGGTAACGAGCCAAGCAGGCTCGCGAGTCCGCTTCGTCCGCGTCTTTGGCGGCACACGCGCCAGCCGATTTCGGATTCCACAGCACCGGAAGTCCCGGATCGACCCGTTCGACCGGGGATCGCAGATCACCGCGGTGCAGCAAGTGGATAGGGCGAGGTTCGCCCTCGGTGGGTTTGAATTGTCCTTGAACATCGAAGTGAGTTGCCGCCGCGTATACCTTCGCACCCACCGGAAAGTGATTTTGCCGGGTGCGCAGATCGCTCAGTGACTGAGTGATCTTTGTCAGTCGAGATTCGAAGCGGGACGTATCCACGTTTCGCAGTATCTTCGCTCGATCGCGGTGCAGTTGGATCAGGTTCGCGATCGCGGATGTACCCTCGACTCGGCGATAAGCAATGCCGTCGGTCAGATTGTTGACACTCCATCTCGGCTCAGCCTCGATGCTGTCAAGCGAGGTGACCGCCGCATGCAGCGCCACATTTTCACCCGATTGGGCATCCAACGCTTCGATTTCGCCCAACGCAAAAATGAAATCGTTGCGTCGCGGTGACAACTTGGTTGCCGTCACACGCAAGAAACGAAAGGCCGGGCCGGCTGTTTCAGCCACGATTTGCTCAAGCTTTGGATTCGGTTGGTCTTCACTGCTGGCGTCAAAAACGCAGCGTACCGACGCATCCGCAAATTGTTCGTCGTTGGAAACCTCGATGCGGTACCGCAGCGGAAATCCAAAGCCCGCCCCGATCGCGTTGTAATTGTCAAACGCGGGTGTTAAACGGACCAGAGCGATCGAACGAGGTTCCCCGAGATCCAGCTGGACCCACTTGGCCGTGTCCGGGGCCGAGGCGATTTGACGGTTTGCAATTTGACTGTGGTAGCCGAACGCAACCGATTGCTCCACGCCGTGCTTTTGAATCAGTTCCTCGATGCGACGATCCATCGCTCGGGTGGGCTCGCCGATCACACGTTCTCGTTCGGATTGAATTTCGCTCTGCTGTTGTTCCAGCGCCGCGATTTGTTCCATCAAGTGACTTCGTTGTTGTTCTTGTTCCGGTGACAACCCGGCGTAGACACGATCCGCTCGATCGACCCCGGCGAATACCGCATGCAACCGGTAGTAGTCGTCTGCCCGAATCGGATCAAATTTGTGATGATGACACTGGGCGCACTGAACCGTCGTGCTCATGAAAACATTGAAAACGGCCGAGACCATTTCATCGCGGTCGAGATGTTTGGCAATCCGACCGTCGAGTTTTCCTTCGCCCACCTCGGTGTGCCCGATGAAATCCCAGGGGCCCGCCGCGAGAAATCCCAGACCGATGATTCCATCGGGATCGCCCGGGAACAATGCGTCCCCGGCGACTTGTTCCTGGACAAACCGCCAATAGGGTTTGTCGTCATTAAAACTGCGAATGACATAGTCGCGGTAAGGCCACGCATTGGTGCGTGGTTTGTCCTTGTCGTATCCATGCGTTTCGGCATAGCGAGCGAGGTCGAGCCAATGTTGCCCCCATTTTTCACCGAAACGGGGCGAAGCCAACAGGAGATCCACTCGCGTGATGCAGGCGTTTTCGAGATCGGTTTTTGCGTCGTCCAAAAACGTGTGGATTTCAGCGGTCGTGGGTGGCAGTCCGGTCAAATCGTAATGCAGCCGGCGGACCAGCGTTGCCGGATCGGCAGTACCGACCGGGCGAAGCTCATTTGCGTTTAACTTGGCATCAATCAGCACGTCAATCGGATGGACGCGTTCGTGGTCGTGGATCCGCGGTGCTTCGATGGGACGTAGCGACCACCAATCCAGATCAGAGACCGACGGTTGCGTTAGCGTGAAATCGTCGGGCCAAACCGCGCCGCCGCTGATCCATTGGCTCAGTACATCGATTTGTGCTTGCGAAAGCGGCGGAGCATCCTGAGGCATTTCCGCACTGCCATCGACCGGCGTGATCATTTCGATCAACCGGCTGGTCGTGTCAAGGTCGGCTGAAATCGCTCCGCTGCCAAACAAGTCGGTTGCGGTCCTCAGCGATAGGTCGCCACTGCGATCGACGTCGTTGTGGCAGCTCAAACAATGCGATTCCAGAATCGGAGCGACGTCCGTGACAAAGTCGACAGAGCGTGCGTTGGTGAGCGACGGTGGCGCCGCGGAAATTGACAGTGCGTTCGCCAGTGTTACAGCGATCCAAGCCAACAAAAAGGACCACGTCGCGCTGCAGGGCAAACGACACCGGGATAGGTAGGCTGCGGGAAACACGTGAAACGCTTTCCTGGACGCGGACTGGGCGGCAGCGAAGGTAGGGGTGACAAAAGTCCTTCGCGGGTGAGGTTTCGCCAGTATAGCAGGATCTTGCAGCACCCGAGTGGTTTCTCGCTGTCACTGCGCCGCTAATCAAACTGTGCCGCTGATCAAACAGTGCCGCTAATCAACAGGACTCCGCTCGATAGAGTTAAGCGACCTTTTTGCCGCAGGGAGCACGCAGGTCGAACAGACCAAAGATCTCTTCGCGGCTGAGGCCACCGGCTGCCACCGGACCACCCTGTTCGGAGAACAACGTGTCAAACATCTCGCGTTTCTGGTCCAACACTGCCGCGATCCGTTGTTCGATGGTGTTCATAGCCAACATCCGCGTCACCGTGACGGCTCCCTTGGCCCCGATTCGATGCGCTCGGTTGATCGCTTGGTCCTCGATCGCCGGATTCCACCAACGGTCAAACAAGAAGACGTATTCACAGAACTGCAGATTCAATCCCACGCTTCCCGCACCGTAGCTCATCAAGATCACGTGGCTGTCGGGATCGTTTTTGAACTTGTCGATCACCCCTTCGCGTTGTTTGTGCGGGATTCGGCCGTGATACTCTAGCGGTCCAAAACGCTCGAGTGCTGGTTTCATCTGGTCAATACTGTTGACCCACTGGCTAAACACAATCGCCTTTTTCCCGCTCGCCGCGACCTCTTCCATGTCGGCGACCAAACGTTCGAGTTTAGTGCTGCTGCCCGAAACCGGATCAAAATTGCAGATTTGTTTCAGTCTCAACACCAATTCGAAAACGTGCTGGATCGTCAGCATCTCGTCAAGCTTTTCGAGCTGAATGACCCCTTCGGATTCCGCTTGCTCGTACGTCGACCACTGCTCGGGCGTTAGGTCCAACTCGGCGTCGCGATACAGTTTCGGCGGCATATCGTCGAGCACCATGTCTTTGGTGCGACGCAAGATGTACTCGCGTGATGCGGCCGCCATCTGCGGCATCGGCATCCCAATTTGCAAGAATCCCGGCGAAAGGAATTCGAAAATGCCGACCAAGTCGTCAGGCGAATTTTCTACCGGGGTGCCGGTCAGTGCCCATGATCGGGTTCGCGGGATCGCCTTGACGATCTCGCTGGTCGTGCTGTTGCGGTTCTTGATCCGCTGCGCCTCATCCAGTGCGACAAGGTCGAAATGCAATCCGCTCTCGAGCACCGTTTCTTTGTCACGCATCAACAATTCATAGTTGGCAACCTTGACGGGAATCTCCGGCGAACGCCACTGGAACTCGCGTTTTGCTGCATTGCCCTCGATCGCAACGACAGGGATCTCGGGAGCCCAAACGCGGAACTCTCTCAGCCAATTCGAAACCAAAGGCTTGGGGCACACCAGCAAGACGCTTCGTACTTCACCACTGCAAAGCAGCAAGCGAATCGTGCTGATCGCCTGCATCGTTTTCCCCAGCCCCATCTCGTCGGCTAAGACGCAGGCAAAGCGGGGAAACATGAACGCGATCCCGTCCAATTGATAAGGGAACGGTTCAAAAGGGAAATTCAATTGGCCGCTGCCGACCAAAAGATCCAGTGGCGGTTGCAGCAAGTAATACAGTCGGTCCTGCAGTTTGACGACGTCGTTGGGCGGTTTGATGCGATGCCGTTTGCGATCCACCTTCGGTTTTTTTTTCGTTGCCTCGGCGATCTTCACGCTGCTCGATTCGTTGCCCGATGCCGCCGGCTTTGCGTTCGGTGGGACCCACTGGTTCGCTTCGGGGAACAAGAATCCCGTGACACGTGCTGTCAACGGCGAGACTCGGATCGGCAGCGACCGCGGTTCGATGGCGTCGATCGTTAGTTCGTAAGTGCCCGTGGGAACCAGATCGCTCTCACACCAACTTGCTTGCGAGTTAATCTCGACGTTCAACATAAGAGGCTTTGTGTCCGTTTGAGCCGTAGCGGAAGTCGTCAAGACTTTCGCAGCATTCGGTTGGGTCGTAGCGGAAGTCGTCAAGACTTTCGTGCGATCTTAATCAGCACGATCCAAACGCACGCCTTCGGCTACCTAAAGGTCTTTCTATAACGCAGCGTTAAGCTGCACGCGCGATTTGCGACTGAGCCTCGCGGATCGCTTCACGAATTCGCTCGAACGGCTCGATCGCGTCGGGCATGTCGTCGAAGTGTTTCGCCAGCGTTTCTACTGCGCTGGATCGTTCCAGTGGTACGTGCAGCGTTGCGTTGACCAGCGTGACTTGGGACGATCCGGTCAACATGTCGCTGGTGATCGGCCCCTCGTCGCCTTCGGCCGCTTCGGACACGAGCGCCACCGGCACATCGCCTCGCGAGTTCAGCGAGAGCGATTCGATTTGGTCGCAACACAGTAGCGATAACGGGGTGCGGCATTTGGTGACCAGCATCGGACCGATCACTTCGCCAATCAAATGGTCACGCATCGTGGTGCCAAACAAGATCTCGTGTGCTCGAGACGGCCGGACGGGCAATGTGCACTGAAACTCTACCGGGCGACCACCGCGGTTCAAAATCAACAACCCTCCGGTCCAACCGGTGCGGTCATCTTGAACCACCGTAAAGTATCCAATCGTCGGGTTGGTCGGATCGGGCATTCAGTTCTTAGCGGGGGTAATGAGGGATAGTGGACTTGGTGAATAACGAACGAGAAGTTCCTCAGATGGCACCGCAGGGCCATCTGGAGCGCCGCTACCGCAAACTGACGCGGCTCCGCCTCGATTGGACCGGCGCTCGGCAAGCGTCAGAACCGTGATTTTTTTAGCGTCAAAGCACAGCGGGATTGTCGGAGCGGCAGATCCCTAGCGATCTCATCGGCGTTCCGGTCCTGCCGACTTTAACGGTTGAATCTGTAATTTGGGCCGCTGGTAATTCAGGGGATTCGTGACGTCAAGGTGATTTAGGGGGAAAGCTCGGCAAGTTCACTGCCCCGCTTAGAAATTTCGATTGTCCGCACGGTTTGCTCGACAACTCTATTTTTTGCTGGTTATACTCGGGGCAATCATCATGCCACGACAAATGAGGCAAGCCGGCTTGCCCCCCAGCGTCCGCTTTTCCAAATTTTGTTCGCCAGTTTTGTTTTCGGGCAATTTTTGTTGACGCACCGCGTGCGATGGCTCTGCCATTGTGCTTTTATGCAGTGCTCGATGACTTTATCGCCCCCGCAGTTAACGCAATAGGAAATTACGCCCATGTCTTACGACCAGGAACCTGCCTCGCCTATGTTCCGTATTGACGTTTCTCCCGAAACCGGATCCGACTCTTCGATCTCCGAGAGCCGTTTGACCATCGAGCTGCTGCGTCAAATGGTGGCAAGCCAGAATCAACAGAATCGTTTGCTGCAAGATTTGATCCAGCAGAATGCGGCAATCCAAAAGCAACGCGCCGGCGAGTTGCAGCAGTGGAAAGATTCCAATCCCGAACTTTCACGCGCCTGTCGGCAAGCCGCCGAAACGCTAAGCCGAGTGCAGACCGGGTTCCTCGATAGCTTGACCGAAGAAATCCTGGAAAACGAAGAGCATTTGATGGAAGGCGAGTTCATGCTCAACGAATTTGTTGATCGCTTCGGGCCTCGTTTGGCTCACCTCAATGGTGTGCTGCAAGTACTCGCACAGTTGGGCACCGGACAACCGATCCAAAACTCGTAAGCCGCAGCCGGCTCGCTTTTGCGTTGCCAGCACACCAATGAAATGACGAAGCAAAACTCACTTCGAGTTTTGCTTCTCGATCGAAATCGTTCCCACCAAAAACGCATACAATCCCACCAGCGTTTTGGCGTCTCGGATTCGCCCTTCGGCAATCCAGCTGCGAACATCCTCGCGACTTGCGATGCGATTCTCAATCTGTTCGGTAGCTTCGCGGGCATGTTCGCCGCGGGTCAAATCACGGGCGACATACAACAGCATCAGCTCGTCACTGATTCCGGGGGCTGAATAGAACTCGTGCACCAAGCTAACGGATTTTGCTTGGTAACCGGTTTCTTCGATCAGCTCGCGAAATGCGGTCTGTTCGGCGGGTTCATCCAGTTCTCGTGTGCCAGCGGGCAGTTCTAATAACGTCTCGCCCACCGTGGGCCGATTGTTTTCGATCATCACCAGCGTGTCGTCATCCAATAGCGGCAAAATGACCACGGCTCCGGGGTGACGAACCACCTCGCGAACATAGGTTTTGCCGTCGCTACCTAGAATCGACATCGCGTGCACGTTAAACCGGGCTCCTCGCAGCACGATCGATTCTTCGGGGGGATTCGATTCGGCGTGATTCATTTCGGTGAAATCCGTTTCTTCTTCATGGGGACAGTGGAATCTCGCCCGCAGGTCACAGGCATTTTTCGGTACCCAAGGTTTTGCGAGGCAGTGGACGTCGTAATTCGGGGGCTTGTCCAGGGGCGTGCCAGTAATCGACGGAATCTTCCCCGAGCGACCAACACAGACAGGCGGGTTGGCGATTGACGATCGCGGGGAAATCGATGATTCCGTTGAGCGGCAAATGAGGGGTGACCCCCAGTTCGGTCAGTTCCAAGAGGCATTGTTCCAACTTGGCCTCTTCGTCAGCCAGGGTCACACGAATGTCGTGTACCTCGTCGCGATACGACGGATGATCGATTCTCTCGGCCATTCGGTCGATGCCCGCAATCTGGTCCCGTTGCCGCTCGATCGAATGGTTCAGCTGCAATGCATCCCGCAGGATGATTCGCAGCAGCGGAAGCATCTCGGTGGCTCGTTCAGGAGTAAACATCTTGCCTCGGGTTGGCATCGAATCATCGTTGCTTGGAAGGGCATGAACCATTTCGTTTGAACCGGTCACGAGGAAGAAGGGGCCTGTGATTTTAGTGAAAGTCTCGATTTTGTCTCAAGAAATCACGCTGCTTCGGTACTCACACAGAGGTGTCTACCTAACAGTACGACGAACGAAAAGCCCTAATGGTTCCGGGACGTCTAAAATCGCCGCGGTAGGGGGTTTTTAAACTCAGCAGAGGTAATGCCGCCAAAAATGCTTGTTTTGGGGCGTTTGAGCAACTTTGGGGCCGAAATCAGACCCACGCTGAGGAGGTCCACAAGCCCTCTGGGAGGGCGAAAGGTCAAAAATCGAGGTTTGTCAAGGCATAATTCCTTGACTGATGCTATTTTTGACTTAGAGTTCATTGTGTCAGGAAAGCGGGCGTACACGGAGCGATCCTGCGGACACAACCGGCCTACGTGCGATGATCACAGTGGATGATCACAGTCATTGAGATCAGGGAAGCGGGATCCGCGAAGCACCTGCTTCAAATGGTTCTCCTCCCTCTGGCACTGTGTCTAAAACGCACTGTGTCCAAAACACTGTGTCGAATAACCAATAACACTGTGTGCATCGGGACTGTAGGCGAATTAAGTTTGAAGAATCAGGGCCGGTTAGGAAAGGACTGGAATCAATGTTAGTTTTATCAAGAAAGAAAAACGAGAGCATCGTTATCAACAACGATATCCGAATCGTGGTTGTCGAGATCCGTGGGGACAAAGTCCGCTTGGGCGTCGAAGCCCCACGTGAGGTGCCCGTTCATCGTCGCGAAGTCTATGACGCGATCCAACGTAGCTTGGAAGCAGGCGATACCCCTGTGGAATCGTAGTGGGAATTAAGGTGCGGTCCCATGCCCCCCTGGGACACGCCGCCCCTGGGACTTGTCCCGCTGGTATTTGACTCTTTGGTGTTCGCTCACCCCTGCGACATACCTGTACCATTTCTCCCTCCCCTCCTGCTACTTTGCTCGCAATCAGTCGAAGTTGCGAGTTTTCTTTTTAAGCCGAGTTTTTTTTAAACTTCGAGCGTGTCTTCAGCTTCGAGCTTATCGCTGCCGCATTTGCGTGTTGCCCCATCAGCGTTTTGAGGGGGAGTTTTCATGGCGATCGTTTTGTCACGGTTCAAGCGATCCGCGACCACGCTCTCTGCTGACATCGGCATGCACCTAGCGGACCGCTGTTGGGTTTGCGGCCGAGGCAAACAAGACGCTGCCGATGGCAGAGTGCATTCCTCATGCCGATGCACTCTTCTGATGGTGGGATCAACAGCTTTTGGAGAGGGGGTTTTTGAGTCGTCTTGGCTGCGGGCCGCCAAAATCAAATAGGGGAAAGCAAAAAGCTAACAAAAAGTTTTTCGCTTAAACCCCGTGTTTTATTACAAGCTTGGACTTTTTTCGGCCGAGAATGAATATCAAGGGAAGTGAACCCTTGACGAGAGTTAGTGGTCTTAGCTAAAAACTCTCTCACAGTGATCAACGCGTTGCGGAGATTTGGCACACGCCTCACGGCGAGCCAATTTCCACAATTCATGGCCCCTTCGTCTAGCGGTCCAGGACACCGCCCTTTCACGGCGGTAACACGGGTTCGAGTCCCGTAGGGGTCACTGATACACATAAAACCCTGTGGTGAGAGCAACCGCTCGAAGCCACGGGGTTTTTTCGTTGTCAAGAATCTTGTCGTGATTCCTGGCAAGCGGAAAGAAGGTCAGGAGCAGGGGCGTCCCTAAAAATTTTTGGACGAACCTACAAAGAGCAACCAAGCTCCTCTTCTGAACTCAGCAAAGTATTGCTAAACTAAGCGAAGTTCTACCCCGTGGTGTAATGGTAACACTACTGATTTTGGTTCAGTCATTCAAGGTTCGAGTCCTTGCGGGGTAGCTGACGTTCCCAACAGGTAACGTCCCGAGTCATCAAACGCCCGCAACCTGCGGGCGTTTTTCATTTCAGGGTGCTCGGTTTAGGGTTTTCGGTGCATTGCTCGAGATCGACACCGATGGAACCACCTTCGGATTTATCGCGGTTACCGTCACCGTTGCTGACAAATTTAGGCCCTACCTGCGACAGCCCGTGCGACGGATGAAAAACCGTCAATCGTGTCCAGTTCGTCTGGGCTACAATATCGGCTGATCCCTCTTCTCTTTCCGGACTCCTCTCTACGGACGACCAAGATGAAACGACGGCAATTTCTGGGTGCGAGTGTCGCGATGTCGGCGGCCGCTTTGACACCACGGCTGCTTCTTGCACTGGATAAAGACAACGTCTACCGAAACGCAATCGGGATCCAGCTGTACACATTGCGAAACCAAATCAAAGACGATGTTGCCGGGACATTGAAGGCCGTCGCCGATGCAGGGTACAAGCAGGTTGAACCGTATGGGTTTCCCAACGCACAACCGATGATCGATGCCGCTCGCGACAATGGGCTCGCCATTCATTCCTCGCACTTTGATTGGGATGCGGTGGTCAATCCCGACGACAAAGGAGTGCCTCCATTCTCGGAAATTTTAGAGAAGGCCAAGGATGCCGGGCTGACTCATTTGGTGGTTCCCTACTTAGCAGAGAAAAATCGCACCACGCTGGACGACTACAAAGTCACCGCGGAACGCTGCAACAAGGCTGCCGAAGAAGCTCAGGCCGCTGGGATCCAGTTGGCGTATCATAACCATGCCTTTGAGTTCGAGCCCAAGGAAAACGGTAGGTATGGCTATGAAGTGCTGGTGGACGAATTTTCCGACCAAATGAAATTTGAGATCGATATCTTTTGGGTCCAACTCGCCGGGCACGATCCCGCGAAGCTTATTCGCAAGTTGCAAGGGCGTGTGTCGCAGTTGCATTTAAAGGACCTCAGCAAACAAACGCCTGTGCCGACCTACAACGGAGTCGCCAACGAGGCCTTTGAAGAGATCGGTGACGGAGTCATCCCGATGGAACCGATTTTCCAAGCCGCTGCCGAGGCGGGCGTGGTCCACTGTCATGTCGAGCAAGACCAGTCGCCCGAGCCGCTGGCTAGCATCCGTCAGAGCATGACGTACCTAAAAAAGATGTAGTCTAAACGCGCGACATAGCAACAATCCCGTAGCGAAACTCGTCAACGGGCTGTTGATTTAGTGAGCCGTGACGCGTGAGCGGCCGGGTTCCTCGCATTACCCGGTGCCTTACGGCCCACGGCTCACCAGTGCAATCTACATTTCGATTAAATCAACAGCCCGTCAAGAGTTTCGTCCCGATTGAGCTTGATCGGAACTCACGCATGATTTCCGCCGCTGGTCTTCGGATCGACATCAAGTCAGAAACTAGCCGTCGACTTGTGCCGCCATGCTGGCGTTAGCTGGTTGAACGCCAATGCGGCGGAGCATTGCTTTGCCGCGTAGCGTTAAATCGGTGATGAATTGGAACTGGTCGCGTCCGTCGATCGGGTAGGCTTTTAGCCGGTAGTGCGTGCCCCAAGGTTTTTCGGCCGCCACCACCAATATCGGCTTCCGCAGTTGCAGATAAGGACTCGCCAAGGCGACGTCGTTCAGCTTTTGCTTTACTAATTGGCCATCGTGATCGGGATGTAAGTAAAAGTCGGCGACACACATCAATTCTCGTTTGCCGGTGTTGTTGTTGTAGATCGCCGTGGACCATATTTTGCCGTGGGGCACCGCGACCACGGTGTCGTCTGGAGTCACGATCTGAACAGTACGTAGGTCAAGCGATCGGACTTCCCCATAGGTCTCATCGATCCTGACCCAGTCTCCGTTTCGGTAGGGCCGTTCGTACAGCGCAACCACGCCTGCAATCAAGCTGCTGGCGTAGTCCTTGAAGGCAAAGCCCAGTGCGACGGCTAATGCACCCGAGATCGCCAGCAGATTTTGAGGCGTGGGGTAAATGAACAGTGGGATGATGTAGGCCGCCACGAACAGCAACATTACCGCTCGCAAAATCGGTTCCCAAGGCAGGATCCACAGGCGAAATCGATCTGGCACCTGTTCCGCAAGCCTGGGGACAATCCATTTGATGATCCAGGCCAATGTGAAGCCGGCGACAAGCACGAAGATCGCCTCAAATAAATGGATTTCACTCCATTCGCGGAGGATCCGTGTCACCTCTTCTTGCGAGGCTTTGGCGTCGGGCATGATGGATGGTTCCTAAGCGAGAGCCAAACGAGTGGAGTTAAAACGCATCGGTCAGAAATCCTTCGCTTTGCAGGTCTCGCCGTACCATCGGGTACGCAACCAAGTGCACTCGCAATACATCGTTCTGTTCGTCCAGAATGCGTGCCCTGCACAGTTCGCTCACGCGGCGATGGATTTCATCACGTGAAAACGGCAGGATTGCGGCAAGCGAGGCGAATGAAAGACCGCCATGCAGCAGCACCGCATGCAATACAAACCGGTGCATGCGGTCGCTATGGAGGGGGAATTGCGGCGGCGTCAGTTTGTCGGGCGAGACGACCCAGAGCAGCGATCCCGGTTCGCGAGCGAACGTTGGCGACGCATCGCTGTCTGGGTTAAGAGTGCGGAGACATGCATTCCAATTCGCCCTTGCCACGCCAGGGTTGCCGCGTGCATTGACCGCCAGGCTGTTCAAAATATCGGATCTTCCGTTGGGCAGTGTGGATCGTTCGTGCTCGTTCCGTTTGCCGGTTTCTTGCAGTTCGGGAAAGAGAGGTTCCTCGTTGCTTGTCCGCCGGAACTCGATTTGTTTCAGTGGCAACGTGTGGCGGAACCAGGCATCGATGCGGGCTGCGTCCAGCGGTGCCAAGGTCAGCGGCGGACCGAGGATGTCTTCGATGCCAATAGCGTGCTGCAGAAAGGCCCAGGCCCAACTGTCGCATCCGATCAACACTCGAGTACGGCGGGTGATCACGTGATCGACAAGGTGACGCACCGGGGCCAAGCCATCTTCGTGACGCAAGTACCATTTTTCTAAGTGGGGAACGATCAAGATCTCGGTGTTTGTTTCGTTTTCCGTCTCTGACAATGCGGAAGCTGGTAATGATGCTTCCCAGCGATTGGCTGTTCCCAATATCGAATTTGGATCGGGGGCGGGAACGGGAAGGGGGCGGAGTTGCTTTTGCTGCGCCAGCACTTGTAGCATGTGCGAGAGATCGCAGCCTGGCGGGCCAATAAGCGGTTGGATCAGCCGAGCGGGCTGTTCCGATTCGAACCAAGCGTCACCAAGTCGATTGGCAAGCTCGCTTGCCGCATCCAACCAATCGGGGGCAGGCGAGACTGATTTCAGCAATTCGTCGGTGGGGCGATCCCACTGAGGCATTTCGTCGTTCGTGGGTGCGGCCGCGGAATGCAAAGACCGCTGGGCCCAATTCCAGGCACGTCGCAAGCGTCCGCGGGCGGCATCGGTCGCAGGCGGTGTCGGGGCCACGAAATCGGCAACGGCAATGTACGACCAGATCGATTGAGGCTCCTCCATTTCAATGTGCTTTTTTCAAGACCATCGGACAAACACCTTCGCCCACCTATCTTAGTCGCGATGGCGAGGGCATGCGATAGTCCTCTTGCAGCGAGTCCCCCGGCGGGCGTTAGCCCATTACTGGCGAACTCTAGAAGGGCGCCCGTGCCGAGTTGTATAACATCCGTCTTGACGACAGTTGTTTCAACGTGTAATTTTGCTGCATGGCTAAATCGTCGAAAAATACGGCTGCGCCCGCAGCGAAACGAACTTTCGATTCCTTGGAACAAGAAGTCTTCTTGAGCTTGTGGCGGACCTACGATCGTCTCAAGACGCTGGAGGATGACGTGTTTGGACAGGTTGATTTGTCCGCCCAGCAGTACAACGCCTTGCGGCTGTTGCAGTCGATCTACCCCGATGCGATGCCAACGTTGATGTTGGGGAGTCGGCTGATCTCGCGTGCTCCCGACATGACTCGCCTGCTCGATCGTTTGCAGCGTCGAGGACTACTGAACCGTGAGCGGAAATCCGAGAATCGGCGTGTGGTCGAAGTCTGCATCTCTGAGAAAGGCCTCCAACTGCTCGACGAAATTCACGATGCCGTCCAGGAATGTCATCGACAACAGTTGGGGCACCTGAACAAAAAGGACTTGCGTCAGTTGTCCAACTTGCTCCGGCAAGCCCGCCAACCACACGAGAATCCAACCCACCTATCGGTCGCCGATCAGTAATGACGCACACGTTTTGATACGTCGGACATTTATAAGGACAATATTGTGGCAAACCGTCAGTCTTCCAGTGTCGTCGTGATCGGTGGTGGTCCCGCCGGTGCGACCGTTTCGACTTTGATCTCCCAGCAAGGCTATCAAGTCGAGCTTCTCGAGCGTGAGCGGTTTCCTCGCTACCATATCGGCGAGTCGCTGATTCCAGAAACCTATTGGGTGCTGAAGCGGCTGGGGATGCTCGACAAAATGAAGTCGAGTCACTTCGTCAAAAAGCACAGCGTTCAGTTCGTCAGTCCCTCGGGAAGGCATTCGGCTCCCTTCTATTTTCACGACAACAAACCGCACGAATGTTCGCAGACTTGGCAGATTCGCCGGAGCGAATTTGACGTGATGATGTTGAAGAATGCAGAGGAACAGGGTGTTGTTGTTCGCGAAGGTGTAAGAGTTCTCGACGTGCTGTTCGAGGGTGACCGTGCTGTCGGTGTACAGATTCTGGACGAAGCCGGGAATCAAAAGGAAATTCACGCCGATGTGGTCGTCGACGCCAGTGGGCAAAGTTCCATGCTGATCAACAAGTTCAAGCTGCGTGTGCCCGACACGCAATTGAATAAGGGAGCACTCTGGACGTACTACGAGGGAGCCTATCGAGATCAGGGCAAGGACGAGGGGGCGACCATCGTGCTAAGTTTGCAAAATAAGAAGGGATGGTTCTGGTACATCCCAATGCACGATGACATCGTGAGTGTCGGTGTGGTGGCGGATTTCGATTACCTGTTCAAGGGCAGAGGGAATCACGAGTCCACCTATTTCGAAGAAATGGAGAACTGTCCGGCAGTGAAAGAACGGATCACCAACGCAAAACAAATGGCTCCGGTAAAGGCGACAAAGGACTACACGTACCGGGCCAAGCAAGCTGCGGGCGATGGCTGGGTGTTGGTCGGAGATGCGTTTGGGTTTCTCGACCCGCTTTATTCATCCGGGGTGCTGCTGGCAATGAAGTCGGGCGAGCTTGCTGCGGATGCCATTGTCGAAGGCTTGCAAATCGGCGATACCTCTCGTTCGCAGATCGGAAAGTGGGAGACAGGGTACGTCGAGGGGATGAATCGAATGCGGCGATTGGTCTGCGAATATTACGACGGATTCAGCTTCGGAGAGTTCATACGTCGCTTTCCACACCACCGAGGCAGTGTCACTGACCTACTTATTGGCGACCTTTTCAAGCCGGAACTTGACCAAGTTTTCCATGACATCGACTCCATGAAAGTCTCTTAACTTGGTCGGCAGGATTCTTTCGGTTCGTTGGCATTTTGGCAAAGGCATTTTGGCAAACGCTGAGAATCCTTTTTTCCCTAAAGGTTTTGTGCCTCTTTGATGCGCTGCGGAACTCTCGCGAAACTTGCGTGGCTTACCGAATGCCCCAAAATTTTTCTGAGTGTTTCGCTGCTTCCACATTAAGCTGTGAAAAAGCTTAGTTGGCAAACTGGATGCTGATTTGATCTTCAATGTCGATGTCGAGACCTTTGATTTGGTCGGCAAGTTTTTGCGTTTCGCTTCGCAATTCCGGACCGTGATACCGATGACTTAAACGCGACAGTTTGTCGACCAGTGGCTTTTGCTCCAACAGCGGCCCAATTTCGATTTTGAAAAGTGTCACTTGGTCTTCGTTGTGATAACGGGCATTGGTTTCACCGATTCCGCTTTCCAATTCCACGAACAGCCCCATTCGCGCATCTTTCAAGACTTGGCTCATGAACTTTTCCATCTGTGGACCGGTGATCGAAACCACGCCCGGCGATTTGGGGGCTTCGGCAAACGGATCTTTGGTCGCTTCCCGCGGTTGCTGATTTGCATTCGCCTGAAGCTGATGGTCACTGTCGCGAGAAATCAGCAAGCGGTCGCCCTGAAGCTGAAACCGCGTGCCTTCGACAAGCGAAAATTTTTCATGAGGTCCGGTTTTGGAAGAATTGGGTTCCGTTCCCTCTGCGTCTTCGGCATCCTTTTTGGTTTTATGTCCGAGTGTAAACAGCTGATCACTGAGCACCAGTTCGTTGACATCGTCGAAGGCGAACACGACTTCAAAGCCGTTCCAACCTTGCGGATTGGTCGCTGCTGCCACCGATTCGACTCGCACTCCCGTGCCTAAACGTTCAGCTAACGCCTGCAGCTTTTCCTCCGTTGGCAAACCCTCGTTTGGAACTTTCTCTGACGACGTTTCTTGCTTGGAACTGCCGATCGAAAAACCGAGATTGGCTTTCTGGTGGTAGCTTCGCACGTGAACCACCCCGCTGCCATCACGATTAACTTTCACCACCACGGATTCTTCGATGCATCCCACCAACAACAAAGTCGCTAGGCACACCAGCCCACCGAAACACGGCTTATTCATAACGAGGCTCCACTGACGAGAATGCGGAAGTGGTGCAGTATAACGCAATCGCGGGGGGCCCGGACTGACAAAGCCGCTGCTTGCTATGCTGTACAAATCTCGCGGTGCCCCTTCTCTGGAATCATTATACTGACAACAGTCCTTCCCCGTATCGTTCCCGTCCGGAGAGATAGTGATGAATCGCATTGGTCGTCGTCAGTTTTTGGCAAACGTTGGTAGCGGGATGTTGGTGAGCAGTTTAGGTACGGGGCTCGCGGGTGATCTGGGGATTCGTTCGGCCAGTGCCGCCGACGGTGCCGACGATCGGCTGACGTTTGGTGAACTAGAGCCGTTGGTTTCACTGATGCAGGAAACGCCGCTTGGCAAACTGCAGCAAGCCTTGCTCGGTAAAATCGACAGCGGCACGGACCTAGCCACCCTAATCGCAGCCGGTTCGTTGGCAAACGCTCGCACCTTCGGCGGACACGACTATGTCGGTTTTCATACGTTTATGGCGCTAACGCCCGCACTGGAAATGGCGGCCGAGCTTCCCGAACCTCGGCGTGCGCTGCCAGTTTTGAAAGTGTTGTATCGCAACACCGATCGTATTCAACAATTTGGTGGTTCCAGCAGCGAAGTCCTGCGTCGTTTGGACGCCAGCAAGCATGAAGGTCATCGTCCGTCAGCGGAAGCGTTGCAAACCATGACGCGGCAGGCCAATGTAGTGCGAGCCGAGCAGATGATGGCGGCGCTGAGCGAAGAATCGGCAGCCGATGTTTTCAATCGTGTTCAGCACAGCGTCCAAGATGAAGCCGATGTGCACCGTGTCGTGTTGGCGTGGCGAGCTTGGGCGTGTATCGGAATTGTCGGTGAACAACATGCCAACACGCTGCTGCGGCAATCGGTGCGTTATTGTCTGCAAGATTCACAGCGACGAACTCGCGATGGTAAGCCCGATCCGCAGTTATGGACGCTGTTGCCACGGTTGCTTGATCAATACAAATTACTCAGCCAGCCGGTCGGAAATCGTCAGGGGGATGACCAATGGATTGACGAATTGGCTTGGACGATTTTTCACAGTAACCGCATGCAAGCTGCCGACGCGGCCGCGCAAGCCCTGGCCGCCGGCTATGCACCCGATCAAATCGGCGAAGCCATGTCGGTGGCTGCCAACCTGCTGTTGTTGCACGATCCAGGGCGTGCAAGGGATGGCGACGGAGATAAAGTCAAAGGATCGGTGCACGGCGCCTCGGTCGGAGTCCACGCATCGGATGCGGCTAACGCCTGGCGCAACATCGCTCGGGTCAGCAATCCACGCAATACGATTGCCAGCCTGTTAGTGGGCGCCTACCACACGGCCGGCCAAAACCCGCGAGTGGAACGCGAGCCATGGCCGCTGAAAATGGACGCGGTCGAAGCAGTCGACGACAAGCAGCAGCTTTTAACGCAAGCCGAGCAAGCCGTCCGCAATCGCGATCAAGCGCTGGCAGGTGCAGCCGTTCAGCGGTTCGCCGACCTGGGAGGATCCCCGCGAGCAATTTCGGATGTGTTGATTAAATTTGCGACCAGCGAGGACGGCGCGTTGCATGCGGAAAAGTACTACCGCACCGCCACCGAAGAATTTGCCAATACGCGGCCGTCACTGCGCTGGCGACAATTGGTAGGTTTGGCACGAGTGTCGGCCAGCGAATACGGAACCGCCGCCCCCGGCTATCGCGAAGCGTGCGAACTGCTAAACGTGCAGGCCTAATTCCATTTTCCCGTAACTAAGCAATGAAGTAGGGCCGGTTCCCACCGGCTACGTGCGTTGGATAGCCGGTGCCGTTAATTACAAATGGAGGGCGACAGTTGGATGACCGGTTTCGTCGCCCTCGCAATGGGAGACGGCCGGTTGGAAGCGGCCCTACTTTGCTAACCCAACGCGTCAGTTTTGAAGTTGCGCGTTTGTATTTAGGGGCAAAGCCCCGGACGTTTACCTAGCCCAGCCCAACGGGCTGGGACCAAGAAAACCAATGAATTGTAGGGCCAACGGCCCGGCCGTTTACAGGGACTTAATGAGGGCGGCTAGCAAATGGCCGGGCCGTTGGCTGGGCTGATGAAAATGTCGTGTAGTGGCTTTTACTGCCACACGGATGAGTT
>NZ_BAABGA010000091.1:0-55957 GCF_039541335.1 Novipirellula rosea
TGGGGTTGAGACAAAACCCAGCAGCCTACCGAAGTCAAATCTCATCCCCCCGCCGAACGCTTACGAATTAATCGCAAACTCGTTTTTGCAACTTCCTCACCATCCACGTCGATCCATCGAGCAGCAACACACTTTGGCTCAGAAAGTTCATGATCGACAACGACATCAACTGTCAGCGTTTTTCCCCAAAAACGCCGCACTGATGTAATCGTGGCAGATAGGTTTCCCACTCCTTCACAATCCACTTTGCATGACAATCCATTGTCTGCGGCAAGCCGATTGATCAATACTTCTGGACCTGTTAGATATGCACGAGCACTAAACGTGTTGTCAGCGCGTCGTCTTTCTCGCAGCTCAGTTGGTCGAATCTCAACTCGATCCGAACGTCTAAGTAACAACTGAAACTCGTGAATACGCATAGATTCATCAACGACGGTTAACTTTAAAGGAAGCACCGGATCGAGCGAATTGACGAACTTGCTAGCGTCGATCCTAAGTGTGCCTGCCGTTCCAGCAACCAGTCCGGTCGCGACAACTAAGTCACTATTCACATACACTTGCTTCAAACGTGCCATTTCCGGGAAGTTCGAACAGATATCAAGCTCAACATGTTCTTTCCCTTTTTCGACACTCATAACTTCAGGTGACACAGCAAAGACTGGTTTCACATCTGAAGCAAGCTTGATTGCAATGGATTTTCCTCCAGAGAAATAAACGCTTGCCGTTCGACTGGTCTTTCCCAATTTTGTCGGCCGGAACATCAAGAATATATTCCCGTCACCATCAACCGGAATCTCCTTCGTTGAAGGAACTGCCGCTAAACAACCGCAACCGACTTCGACCTTCTCGATCGTCAGCGGAACATTGCCTACATTTTTGATGGTGGTCGAATAGGTTCTCTGATGAAGAAGCGGGACTTCGCCGACCGGAAGGATGACTTCGGTAAATGGAGGATGAAACTCCACCACCCCCAAGAATACCGTGTTTTTGGGAGGCTTGAACTCATCCCCATTCTTTGGTTGCACAACCTGAGCAACTGCTAGCGATTGCATTGTCCCTGTTAGAAAAGCGATCGTCCCCAATGCTACCGCTTGATAACCGATCCGCGACTGCCTCATAACACCCCTTTTTTTTACACGGTTTTAATGCTGCAAACGATTGCACAAGTGAACTGGTAAACGACTTTAATGCCAACTTGGTGGTCGCGTCAAGGAAATCAGCGTCGTGGTTTTAAAAAATGTCGAATTAGCAATGAATTGAATTTTCTCGAATGTTTCGAATCCAAAGGAACGCCAGCCTCATGACGAAGACGCTTCGTGGATATATTTGACCCGTTTTATCGCCTAGCCCCAAGCACAACGATTCAGGCCATCCTCTTGGCCTGCTCGTCAATGCTCGCGATCCGGTTCATTTTTTTGATAATTCTGGTTTGCCGCCGCGAGTTCCTGATACTGCTGTTCGGTTTCACCGCGTTGCAGGCGTTTACGCCTGGACGTTTTTGGGTCACGTTCCCGTCTCGACCGCCGCAATCGCCCGGATTCGGTTTCGGTGCTATCATCTTCGCGTGCATCATCCTTTTCCGGTTGGTTTACTCGCTTCATGGCCTTAATGTATTGCCGTTTTTCAGATTGTTCTTTCTTCCGCCTGCAACGCTGAACCCGGAATTTGGACAGGACAGAATTTCGCATTTTCGTGATTGTCTGCTGTCGCTGTTTCAAGCGATCACGGCCTACTTCATGCCGCTGTTTCATTTTCTCCGCTTTTTCTAGGTAGCGTTTTCGCGCATAGCAATTCATCAACCCAACATGCCGACCATGACTCACCTGAGCTCGGCGTTTTGGTGGGAGACTGTCTCGGCCAGGGTGTCTGTGTAATGGATACGGCGATGGGTAGCCCTGCCCAGCGAGTTGGCATCCAGCCGGGCGACTACATTTTGGCAATCAATGACCACACTGTTTCAAACCCGGAAGATTTGAAACAGAAGATCGCGAGTCTTCGTAGTTCCGACTCGGTCAATGTCAGTATTTGGCGACGTGGCAAGACGTTGACAAAGCAAGTCGCTTTGGCGCCCAAGGCCGCTGAGTTGCCGCAGAGCCATCGTGGTTGGCTGGGAGTCATGCTGACGGACGACACATACGACCACACCGGCGTCGTCATTCAAGACGTTTATCGCGACAGCCCCGCCGAGAGAGCAGGGCTACGTGATGACCATCATATTCACAAGGTCAACGGTGAGGACGTGAAGTCGATTGATATGTTCGTGGATAAGGTGAGCGACTTCGCACCAGGTACTGAGAGAAAATTGACCATCCAGCGTGAGGGCAAGGAACAGGAAATGGTAGTGGTGTTGGGACAAGTTTCCGATGCCCCAATCCAATGGTTCCGCCGATCGTGGCGAGTACCAAGCGACGATCTGAACTTCGAAATGCCTCAGTTGCGACCATTATCGGGTGCTGATGTAATGGATGAGATGATCGACGAGATGCGCGAACAGATTTGGTCGCTTCAGCGAGACGTTGAGCAACTCAAGCGTCCCACACCACCACCCCTCGACAGCAATTTAGAAGGGCTGAAAGATCCTGTGCCAGCGACTCCAGAAATCGACGACGTGTCGCGTCTCGAAAGCGGAGCACTGCTGGTCCAGTATGACAGCAGTCGACCGTTCCCGCCAAACATCAGCAACGATTGGACGAGATCTCGATATCACAATCAATACAACGGCAATCGCACGTACCGTTTTCGCCCGCCATATGGCCCAGCCTATCAGAATCCGTACTACTACCCTTATGGCAACTACCGTTACTACCAGTATCAAGGTCGTCCCTACTACTACGGCCGCAGTTATCCTTACGGGTTTCGCGGTGGCATTCAAATCGGACCCAACTTTGGCGTCTATTGGTAGATAGATCAACCTATCGCTACTTGCGATCAACAATTTCCACAGACTTTGACGGCTGCGAATTAATTTGTGCGGTCAATCACCCGCCACGCTGAGCGATTTCTAAGCGTTGCTTCCATCCAGTCGGGCCGTCTGCTTCAATCGCCAGAAAGTTTTGCCAGTCCAGGTGGTCGAGAGGCCATGATGTAGACAGCGTGCAACATGCCAGGAAAAAAGCCGAGCAGCGTAAGGAGCACGTTGATCCAAAAATACTTGCCAATCCCGAATTGCATGTACACGGCTACGGGTGGCAGTATGAAAGCGAAAATTAGTCGGATGTAGCTCATCTTCTACTTCTCCGTCAATGCTGGAACCTCACGGTACGGATTGGTCGGCGGCGCCCCGCTCTCGGTCGAATGATTCCATGCGAAGTGGGCCAGTTCCACGACGAACTTGGATCCATTGCTAGTTTGTTGCATATGCTCAACTCGGTTCGAGTGCAGGCTGATGGCGCACGCCACTCGTTCAAATCTACGACGCAACTACCCTGCTCTTTGACGCAACTACCGTGCCTAAAATAATCTTCTCACGGGACTATTGTGGGGCACGCAGGTTGCTTGATCGCATACCATCTTCCCGTCCAAAAGAGGATCGCTCGATGAATATCAAGGAACCACCACCATCGCGGGTAGCCATCGCAATGACATTCAACTCAGCGATCGCCGAGGATAAACCGAACAACAAGGTGACTGAGCGACTTCAAGTTCGCACCGTGCCAAAAAACACGGACACCGATGGGAAGACGCGAAAGCAAAAGCAACAACGTCAAACGGTAGCATCGGGCATCTTGAAGGATGATGGCAAAACCACTTGGGTGCTGTCCCCAGACAACAAGGACATGGGTGCCTAGAATTTGCCATGCGATGCCATCTATCGTTCTGGATATCGCTCGCGTTGATCGTCGCCGTCGAAGTCTTCTTCTGGCAGGTGATCCGTCCGTTCATGCTGGCAATATTCATCGCGATTGTGCTTGCCATCCTTGTTTTACCGATGCATCAATGGCTAACATCACGGCTCGGTTGTCGGCAGCGACTCGCCGCTGTGTGTACAACCCTGTTCGTGCTTTTCCTAGCGATGCTGCCGATCAGCTTCACAATGCTGATGGCTGGTACGCAATTGATGAGTGTTGGTCATTGGCGAACAATGTGCAGTGGCCAAAATGAACGAAACTCAACGGCTTTGGTGGAAAGAAACAAAGAATGACTGACTGTGGTTGCGAATTCGAGCCAACCGACGCCGATCAGCGACGTACATTAAGAGTTGTGTTGGCGATCAATGCGATTATGTTTGTCGCTGAAATCACCGTTGGAATCTTAGCCTCGTCAACAGGGTTGGCAGCGGATTCACTCGACATGCTTTCTGACGCTAGCGTATATGCTATCAGCCTATATGCTGTCGGTCGCGGAATCGGTATTCGGCGCACCGCGGCTTCCATCAATGGGTCATTTCAAGTCCTCCTGGGTATCGTTGTTTTGCTCGAAGCAGGCCGTCGGTTCATCGTTGGCGGCGAACCACTTGGGATGGCAATGATCGCCGTGGGATGCATCGCGCTTTTGGCCAACGTGATCTGCTTTTGGCAACTGTGGAAGCATCGGAAGGGCGACGTAAACCTTCGCTCATCGTTGATCTGTTCGGCCAACGATGTGATCGCGAACACGGGCGTGATCGTTTCAGGTGGGCTCGTGCTTTTACTCGAAACTCAACTACCGGATTTGGTGATCGGCGTCCTCATCGCCGCCGTGGTCATTCGTGGGGGAATGAAAATTCTGCGAGAAGTGCGTGAATCGGGGTGACTGACTTCGGCAGATCGTGCGCATTCACGGAAAGCCACGAATCGGGAGAGTTCGATGCACACCGACAATAAGTTCTGATTCTTCCTTTTTGAATAGATCGAGAAAGCGATATTACTTGCGACACCTTACTTAACTCCGGTGTCTTCTCAATCGCCAATAGGCTGCTGGTCGGTTTCATCTGCTCCAGCACGCTAGCGTCGTTCCGCCCGCGCCAGGCCCAAGTTCGACAACAACGTCGGCAGGACAAATGCATTCTCGGTTTGCGATTGCGGCGGTCAAGAGAGGCGAACTCGGAAACAGCATTGCAACTTGGCCTGGGTGTTTTCCCCATGCCTTGATAACGTGAGCAAATCTTTTCAGGTAGTGCGATAGCTCAAGACTGGTGGACGCCCGATTTTGAATTTAGACAGCGAGATTGGTTTCGTACTGAGTTTCAGACTCCGCTGGCGTTAGGTAGCCGAGAGTTTGGTGAATGCGTTTGGTGTTGTAGAACGTTTCGATATATCGGAACACACTCAGTCTCGCTTCGTTGATATCGGCGAAACTGTCGAACTTAGTCCACTCATGTTTGAGTAACCAAAAGAATCTTTCCATAACTGCATTGTCGTAACAGCAACCGACACGACTCATCGAGCAAGTGATCCCAAGCGTACGCAACGTCTGCTGGTAGTCGTCGCTCGTGTGCTGGCAGCCACGATCGCTATGGTGCAGCAGCTGTTTGCCATCGGGACGACGCGTCTGGATCGCTTGGCGAAGCACATCGCTCACCAAGGGTGTCGCCAGACTCTCCGAGATCGACCAGCCCACGATCTTGCGACTGTACAGATCGAGAACTGCAGCCAAGTAAACCCACCCCGCGGCGGTTGGAAGATAGGTGATGTCCGTCACCCACTTTTCATTAGGAGCGGTCGCCGTAAAGTCTTGATTAAGTATGTTCGCTGCGGGCCGTTTCGTCGGATCGGCTTGCGTTGTCGTTGGTGAAAACCTCTTTCCAACGCGACTTTTTAAGCCCATTTCTCGCATCGCCCTATCGACGGTGTTTCGGCAAGCCGATCCCAGATCAAGATTCTTCCGAAGTTGATCGGCGATCTTGTAACTTCCGTAAACCTTTTCTGATTGTTCGTAGACTTGCAGGATTCCCTGTCGGATTCGTTCGCTGCGAAAAGCACGTGGACTTGGTTTGGCACTAAGCCATTTGTAGAAGCCACTTGTGCTGACGCGAAGTACTCAACACATGCACGTGATTGGAAAACAGTCGCGATTCTCATTGATCCAGGCGTACTTCACTGCGACTCTTTCGCAAAATACGCCGTCGTTTTTTTTAAGATCTCTCACTCCATTTCAGCACGCTGAAGCTGTTTGCGAAGTCGTTTATTTTCGTTTTTGAGTTCTTCGAGTGGGGCGTCGTCAGTACAGGGCTCGGGTGTCGAGGCAAGCTTTTCGTGCCAATCACGTAGCGTACGCACTTCAACCCCAACAGCGTCGGCTGCCGCCTTGAGCGAGTAACCTTGCTTGACAATTAGATCGACCGAGTCGCGTTTGAATTCTGGACTGAAGCTGCGTCGCTTCTGCTTTGCTTTTTCTGGCATAGTGATCTCCTAGAAGGATTCTTGACGATTCCTCGGGTGTCCGCCAGTCTTGGGCTATCGCGTAGTGCATCCGATGATCGCAGTCAACTGACGAAAGGCTTCCGCGTATTTGTTCTCGGCGTTGAGCAGATCGAGACGCCGCTGTTGCAATACAACGCTGGCGCGACGGGCGCCAGGCAAGTTCGTCCGGCCTTGATTAAACAGTTCACGCGAAGTCACCGACACGTCTTCAGCAGTTTTCAGCAGTTCTGTTTGCGGGAAGACTCGCTCCATTAAATCGCTGGATCGTTGTTTTGCTGGCCATATACCGATCTGCGGAGCGATCGAGCGACTATCAAGCCCGTGCGTGGGAGTCTTCCCCATGCCGGGGCACGGGGTTTTCTGTAAATCTGGTTTTCATTGCGGATGAGCCTTTCAAACCCATCGGAACTGGAACATGAATTGCAGAAATCCGCTGGCACGATTGGGCGTAAAATCGAGTGTTTCGATTGATTTTCAAGTCGCCCTCCAGTGTGTCTCTGATGAAGGAGTGTTTCCGATGCCATTTCCAAGCTTCCACGCTATTTGTTGCTCGATTGCAGCTTGCATGTTGTTAATATCAACGACCCGTGCAGATGATTCGACGCAACAAAACAAGTCACAGTCGAAAGCGGCTGAGCAGTGGATTGAACAATTATCGTCCAAGGTGGATCTGACCAGCGACCAGAAGGACAAGATTCGCGAGCAGCTCAATGCCAACGGTCAAAAGGTCGCGTCGACCTGGAGCAAGTTTGCCGAAGCGAATGCCAAAGCGATTGCACTCGAAGCGACGATGTACGCCGCAATCGAGGACGGCATGAGTGATCAACAAAAGCAACAGTTCCGTGAGAATCGCAAGAACAAGCAGCAAACCAAGAAGTCACAGAACAAGCAGGACTCTGGGAAAACTGCAAAGCAAAAAAAGAACGGTCAAAGCGACAATTCGGGGCGTCGTTCCGACAACCGACAGGCCAGTGCGTCCAGCGATCCATCTAACAAGGAAAAGAGCGGAAGCTCTGGGCAGAACTCGACGTCTGACAGGCAAGCCAATCAGGACGATTCGGCGTACGTCTATGTTACGGAAATGATCATTGTGCCTGCTCAAGAACTGGCCAGCGACGTGCAAATGGACGCGCAGCAACGTCAGCAATGTGAACAGGCCTGCCAACAATTCCATAGCAGGCTGCATCAAGCATACAGCGACATCCAGCGATATCACGATCAGCTCGTGCAGTTGGAAGCCGAAAAGATGCTGGCGGTTGAAAAGGTGCTCAATGAAGAACAGTTGCAGAAGCTCAAAGAAGAGCGTTCCAGCGGTCAATCGGGCTAGGCAGAAAGATGGCAGTCTTTCGTGACAAACAGTTGTCGATAGTTTATCGACGTAACTAGCCGTTATGCCATGGTTCACGATCGTCGACCGACCGCTCCGGCGTTCGGAGTTGTGGATACCAATCCACGGAGCAGTTCGGCGATGATGCGAGATGTGCTATTCATGTGACTCTTCATTCGGCTTTGGTGGTTTTCAGTCGCCGAAAGACGACTTTATAGAGCAATCGTCTCAATGGATTCCCAAGCGGAGAGTCATGCACATTGAACGATTGCGACAAATATGCAAATTGTCGGCGTGTAGCAGAACAACCATTGGTCTGGAGATCATTACGACTTCTGGCCCCATCTCGTATTCCACAAGCTGATCGGCTTGGATCGGTGGCGTCGGCACATGATTGAACAACTTGGCGACTTGCGTGGGCTACGGTGCTGGATGTCGGTCGTGGCACCGCCAACAACTGGCCGCTACTGATTCCCCAAAACCTGTGTGAACGCGGACATTTATCGGCAATGACTATTCGGAGTGAAGGCTGGAACAATCACAGCGTCGCGCGTACACCGCGGGCTAGTCGACATTCTTCTCGCGGTAGGATTCGCCAAAATCCCCGTAACACAAATGACGATGATGTTGACAAATTCCACATTAAGGACAAATCGTGATCAGCCATACAAAACGACGAATCGCTTGGTGGTTAATGATTTTGGTCGTCGCTTTTCTTCTGGCGACCGCCGTGCTACCGCTGCTACCGGTCGACCAGTGGTGGATTCGATTTGGCGACTTTCCACGATTGCAATTTTTGGTTGCGTACCTAATGGCGTTCCTGTTGTTGTGGTTCTTCCGCCGTCAGGAAGGGGTGGGTGTTGCTGCATCGGCGCTGGCTATCGCGTGCTTGATCCAGTTTTATTGGATTCACTCTTATTTGCCTCTGGCGACTCCGCAAGTGGAAAATGCACAAAGCAAAGCGTCTGACAAACAACTTCGCGCATGGCACCAAATGTATTGGAAACGAACACAAATTCGGAAGCTTTGCTGAAACTCGTTACTGAGCGAAAGCCAGACCTACTTGTGCTTTGCGAAATAAACGAGCGTTGGGCCGAAGACATCGGATCGTTGAAACGCCATTTCGCGTCTTATTTCGTGCATCCATTCGTGCATCCACAGGAGAACAGTTACGGAATTGCACTTTACAGCCAACTCGACATGCCGCGTTGTGAATTGCGGGGGATGGTTCGCGAAGCGGTGCCGTCTATTGACGCGGATATCGTGTTGGGAGACGGACAAACCGTTCGTGTGTTCGCTGTTCATCCAAAACCGCCGCAACCTGGAGCCGACACCACGCGCCGCGACGCGGAATTGGTGATGGTTGGTCGTGAAGTTCGCGACGATCCAAGCGTGATCGTGCTGGGTGATTTGAACGACGTTGGTTGGTCGCGTACGAGCAATTTGTTTCGCGAGGCGAGCCAACTAATGGACCCGCGTATCGGACGTGGCTTTTACCCAACTTTCGATGCGACATCGTGGATCATGTGATACCCGCTCGACTATGTCTTCCACAGCGACGACTTCCGTGTCGCTCAGATCGAAGTCTTACTATCGATCGGTTCGGACCACTTTCCACTCTGGATACAACTCAGTCATGAGCCCGAAGCGACTGATAGCCAAGCTGCTCCAGACCTCGACGCAGGTGATCGTGAAGACGCTGTGGAAGCAGCAACGTAGTGGGGGCCAAGAATCTTGGCGCATCCCTCCACGAGATTGAATCGTATTACCTCGGCACATAGATCCGCGATGCACCGTGCGGCGGATGATAGGGAACATTGAGCATGTTGTGCGGATGGCGCGCTCCCGCTTCAAGTGCCAGATCCATTACCCGTTGCCATTGACGCCAAGTTGCGACTTCGCCGCGCAGAATAGCAGTGCCATTCTTCACCGTGACCTCAATCTGGTCATTTTTGTCAAGCAGTGCGTACTTCAGTTTGCGTAGCAAGGCGAATTTGATCGCATCGTCGCTTTTCTCCCTCCATTTTGGTTCGACTGCCAGCAAATTGTTGACGTGAACAACACCTGTCACTCCGTCAGCAATCCACTCGGCGACTTGCTTCTCTAGCTCGCTATCAACAATTCCGTAAAGGCTAACATGCGCTCGTTGACAGTGGACGCGGATGTCTCGTTGATCCAGATTCGCACTGCGACGAATTGCAGCTTGCGTTTCATGAATGATCTCCATGTCGCTGAATTCTTCGTTCCGATACTCGACCTCGATCTCATTGAGTACACGATGGACACCGACAATGTCACTCGCGAGACGCTCAGCACGATTTTTGGTCCGCAATCGGTTCACCGTTCCCGTGAGTCTCACCGTACCTTCGTTAGCTTCGGTTGCAATTGCATCGACGTGACTGAACACAATCGGATCGTTGCGAAATGAGCGGGAGATCGCCGCTTGTATCTCCTCCTCGCTAACCTTCGCCCATCGCCTGCGCCGCTGTGATTCATCGGCGGAATTCGGGTCGACCTTCACAGCAGTAACATCCACGGCCGAGACGCCCCAAATCTCAGCAATTTGCTCCAAACGATCCTTCGTCTCAGCCGATGGCGCGCTACCGGAAAGTTTGGCCACATGTCCTTCGACTCTGACGTCAACTTGAACATCGTCCAAGTAGACCGAATGCACGATCAAGCCACGAATCTCTTCCGCGATGTCTTTGTCCGTACGATCACTGCTCAGGCTGACAGCAATCTGATTGTCGACCTTCACTACGCCCGTCACGCCGCTGGCGGCGAGTTCGGCGATCCGCTTTTCTGCCAACGATGCAACCTTGCCAGTCAACGCAACTTCACCTCCGCTGACGTCGATCGCTATACGCGGTTCGTCGACACTGTCGTTGATCCGCAATACTTTCTCAACGTCCGCACGAATGTCGTCATCGCTGCGATCCGATGTAATGACGATTAGTTGATTCAGAACCGCAGTGACGCCACGAGTCCTTTTGGCAATCGTGTCAGCCATTCGCTTGTCGAGCAAACTAGTCGCAGTGCCTGAGAGTGTGACAAGTCCCGACGAAGCATCAACATTGATCTCGCCGCCCGCGATCCGAGAAGCGTCAGCGATGTCCGCCTCGATTGCAGAAGCAATTTCATTGTCCGAAAGGTTGGTATTGTTTGCGTTTTCTTGACCGCTTTGACCGCTGGCGTGCTTCGGGCTGAGAAGAGCCGCGACGATAAGCAGAGACAGGGAATGATTGATGAGCGTATTCATTGAATATTCCAAAATGAAAGTAGTGGATGTGAGTTGACTTCAGCGACGGAACCTACAGCGTGGTCGTGTCCGCGATCAGGATGACGCGATCACCAATCTTGACCGGCACGCCGGTGACGCTCACCTTGTCGCCTTCTTTGTATTTCTTGGCTGGATCGCCTGAACCCATATCAACTGTTAGGGTTTTGCCTTCGCCTGTCTTTACCTTGGCAACAGTTCGCTTTTCACCACGAACATTCGCTGTCTTGGTTGACTGAATCGTGCCGCTGTATTTGCGACCCGTCCGCGTGACAGCAACCTGCTTGCCCTTAGTTTCGATGGTGGTGGCGATAAGAACTTGCTTATTACCAGCTTTCGTCATCGGTCCAAATGCGGTGAGTGAATCGCCCTTGAAGAGTTGGAAATTGGAATTCGTCCCCATATCGACCCAGACAGATTTTCCGTCGTTAGCCTGCACTTGCAGCATGAGGGCCAAGCCCCCGAGTCGATTGACAAACTTACTCTCCGTAATCTTGCCCTCGACCTTCACGGACTTTCCGCTCAATCCCTTCTGAGTCGATTGGGCCACATTGCTGCTGTGAACCGCATGCTTGCCAGCGATTTCGCTGAAGTCATACGTGTCGTACATGCCATCGCCATCGTCGTCTTTGTAAGTAACGTAGCTGTCATTCAGATAGTCACCATCGGTGTCGTGGTAACGCGAGTACGACTCGTAATTGCCGTCATTGTCCGCGTCTGTATAGACTCCGTAGCCATCATCCCAATCTTCGCCGTAAAACTCGTCTGCGTCGACCGTCTCGACATCATTGTCGTTGTCGGTACTCGTCTGTTTATCGCGATAGGCGAAGGTCTCATTGTCCCAGCGGCCGATCGCTTCATCGGTTGGGTTGTAGTCGTTTCCATCAAACCATTCACTGACGTCGTACCAAGCATCGTCTTCGTAGCGACTGCCCACGTCTTCTGGTTCATCGGCGGACACATTGGGTGACAGGAGTGCAACGCCTAGAAGCGGTGCGATTGCAATAGAAAGCCGTGTGAGTTTTTTGTTCATGATCGCATTCCGTTAGTGGAAAGAGTTGAAAGTCACGCGGGTGCCGCGTGACAAGTTGACAGCGAATTTCCACGCACATGTCATGCCAGCATCGTCGTAGCGGGATTCGTGAGTAATTCTCGGAATGGGGAATTCTGGCGAATCCCACTTCCCGTTAGCTGCGTAGACTACGATACGCTCCGCTACTCATGCGGCGTGAAGCGATGCGTGCAATGCCGACCAATGCACCGGAGGCCGCACCCCAAGCGACGGCTTCCTTCCATGCCACATCGTGGGCGGCCGGGTTCATCGGTGGATCACGATCCAGAGTGGTGCGTCAGGCGGCTTCGAGCAATTGACGAGCAACAAAGGTCGCTCCCAGCGCCGCAGCGAACGCAATGGCCGATTCGGCGACAGTGATGCCCGCATTGCGCCCATCGGGCTCACTCCAACCAGCTCGTTCGCTGATTTGGTCGCGCGCGTTTTCGTATTGGTCTTTAAGTGTTTCTAGCATCAGATTGCTTACTTAATAGGACACGTAGTTCTAATACCGAAAAATCGCTGCGATGACTGCGTCGTCACCGGGCATAGATTCTTGATCGCCTTGCAAGACATTTCCGCCGCCACGCAGTGTCTCAACTACAGCCTGATTGGTTTTGTCGCAATGATCGGCGTGATTACAAGCCATCAGCGAGTCGATGCGCCCGTTCTTTGCGGCCTGCAATACCTCGTCCAAATCGTCCGATCCTTGCGACTCCGCGACCGTCGTGCCAAATCGCTCAATGAATTCGCTGTGATTAGCTTGCAACAGCGGTTCGATGGCGGTGTGAGCATGTTTTTGCATCTCGTCGGAACTCCATTCCGAAGGGCTTCCATCCACCCTGGCATCGACCTGAACCTTGGTTGTCGCCTCGAAATGACCCGTGACTTCGTGCGTGGCAACGACGACCAGTGGCAAGCCGGTGTTGTAGATCGCTGCGGTAACTTCGTCGCCGATCAATGACAAGTACTGGTCGCGGTCGGCGGCAATCATGTCCTCGCCTTCACCTTGACCATGGAACATCGCAGTCGACGTGCCAACCGTGTTGCCAACGCTGCGATGACTCGTATTTTGCAAACTCTCTTCGGGGTCACGCGGTAAAACTAGTTCATGGAACTTGGCTGGCAGTGCGGTGGTTTCGACCAAGTTGAACGTTGTGCTGTCAGCGCGATATAACTTTGCTTCTTCCCAAGAAAGCGACAGCACAAAATACTTGCCAGTGGAATTAGATTCGCGAACCAGCGGCTGAAGTAAAAACATTTCGCCGATGTAGACCTGTTCATCGACGCTGTGATTGAGGCGGAACATGCGGTAGTCGTCGGGTGTTAGGTAGATCGCCAGTCCTTCGCCTTGATGTTGCCAAAAGTCGTGTTGGTTTGTCTTGCTCGCGAGTTCGTCCAAGATGCCGTCGTCGTGACCAGCCGCTTTCAGCTTCTCACTTGCCTCTTTGAGCAAGTTTTTCAACCGAATTGGGCCCTGTTGAGTCTCGCGGCCGCTACGGTGTGTTCGCATCAAGATCGATACGCATGGATAAGCCGATACCGAGGCGAGTTCCTTCAGGTTTTGATCGTCCAGTGGTTGAAGCATCGGGGTGTCCGTTTTGGTAGTCATTAGTGAGTCCCTCGGTGAATGTGGTGTGGCTTTGTAAGTCACAATGCGCAGAAGAGCGAGTGCTTGCTCTTCAACAGTCGGCACTCTTGCATTGTGCAAACCCGATGCCACCCCTCACAAGCTCTTCGCATACCGCCTTACCAAATCGGTGGGCTGATGGAGCAGCGGCCAGGTGCGGCTTGTGACCTGACCGAAAACGATCTCTTCGGAAGATTACACGAAGCCAATGCGTTAATTCCGACTTGCTGAAAACCTCCAGAGAAAATTGAGGAATATCCCCATGCGAGATGCAGCCACAGTGGCGCGCTAATCGCTGCAAACTCTCGTATCGCAAGATGGCTTGGCAGTGACGGACACTGGACTAGCAAGGGTCGCCCGACCGCTCCGCCGGACGGAGTTCTGGCTGCGAACCAACGGAGCGGCACCGTGGCAATCAAAGAGATTTAGTTCCGCAGTCCTCACGTCGCCACTTGTAGGAAGCAGCTCAATGGTTGGGCAGCTACTAGGCATACCTTGATAGGAAAGGAAAAAAGATGAGATATTTAAGAATTTTTAGTCGCGTGTCGCTCGTGACCGCGATGCTTGCCCTGGCATTCAGTCCAGCCCTGCTTCGCGCTGATGAATGGGAAGAGAATACGCCCTATTATGAAGACGATGCATGGTACGACGTCAGTGAATGGTTTGATGGGAACGACTACAATCCGACTGACGAAGCAATTGGACGTTGGGACGATGAAACGTATGACGCCTCCGATGCCGTCACCAGTTCCGACCAGGACAACGATATTGACTGGTCGACGAACAGTTATGGGTACTACGACAACAACGCCAACGATTGGTACTACGACTACTACGACTATGGATACACCGATTACGGTGACTACAATTCTGATAACGCCTTCGATTACACGGCATCGTACTATGACTACGACAACGATGGCCTGTACGATGCGTACGCCAGCTACTGGGATTCGGACGGCGATGGTGTCTACGACGACATAAGCTATTACTCCTTCTCGGATGCTTCGGGTGGCAACGCGGAGCAAGCTAAGAAGAGCATCGCGGATGCGAAGTCGAAGCAGAAGTCTCAACAAGCGAAGATGACTTCGTTCACTGGCACGATCAAATCGGCGAAGAAGGTGAAAACTCCAGCATCGACTAATATCGTGGTGCAGTTGGCTGATTCGAGTTCAGGCAAGACAATGATCGTGGATCTTGGCCCGGCGAACGATTTCGACACGATGCCACGTTTAGGTCAGTCGGTGACGGCTAACGGTGTCACTTACAAAGCGGGCGATAAAACGGTCCTATTGGCTCAAAAGCTTGAGCGAAACGGAACGCTAGAGCAGGTGAATCGCAGCGGTCGCAGCTACACCGGCACAATCGAAAAGACCATGAAGTCCAAGATTCGTAGCCAGGACCATCAAATGGTCAAGATCAAGACGGACAAAGGGAAGAACTTGTTAGTCGATTTGGGTCCGGCTAAGAACCTGGACGCCAAGATTTCCGAAGGCACCAAGATCACGGTGAAGGGCCCAGCCGTAAAAATCAAGGACCGCGCGCTGTTGGTGGCTACCGAAGTCAAAGTGAATGGCAAAACGACGGACATCAAACGAGTCGCAGTCAAGTGATTGCATAGAACTCGCCGTCAGATCGATTCGACGCTTGGAAGTTAGCACGGTTCGCGAGACGCCTTATGCGGTCGTGAGAAAGCCGTGCTAACTTCTATTGATCTATAGTCGCTCGACCGCTCCGCCGGTCGGAATTGTTCTGCAATTAGGGGTTTTGTTTAGCGATGGAAAAAACTCGACCTTCTGTAATCGTTACAGGAAGCTCCGGTCTGCTCGGCAGTGAGGTCTGTACGGCACTTGCTGATAATGGCTATGAAGTTTACGGACTCGACCGAGTCGGTTTGCCGGAACCGCCTAAGAGCGATCCGTATGTCCACGACATTGAATGCGATTTTACCGATTACAGCAATGTACATTTTGCGATTGATGACATTCGCAAACGTGCCGATGCGAAAGTCGCCAGTATCGTTCACTTGGCTGCGTATTACGATTTTTCGGGCGAAGAAAGCCCATTATACAAAAAAGTCACCATTGAGGGCACCGATCGATTGCTCAATGCTTTGGATGATTTCGAGTTCGACCAATTCATCTTCACCAGTACGATGCTGATCCACGAACCGTGCGAACACATTCGTGAAGACGATCCGCTGCTGGCGAAGTGGCCCTAACCGCAAAGCAAAATCGAAACCGAGCGGGTGATTCGCGAAGGACATCCGGGTGTGCCATCGGCCTTCCTGCGGATTGCGGGTGTTTATACCGATTTTGGTAAGCAGCCAACATTGGTCCAGAAGATCAAACGAATCTACGAAAAGGATTTTCAAAGTCACTTCTTTCCGGGTAACACTGACACCGGACAGTCCGCTGTGCATCTGGACGATACGATCGACGCGATTGTCCGATGCATCCAGCGACGCAATGCGATCGAACCAAAGACCGCCATCTTGATCGGTGAACCCGATCCGTCGTCCTACGCAACGTTGCAAAACGCAATCGGTAAGCTGATCCACGGCGATGAGTGGACGACACTGTACGTACCGCCAATGGTTGCCAAAGTCGGTGCCGCTGTCACCGATACACTGTCCGGCGGTGACGCGTTCATCAAACCCTTCATGGTCCACATGGCCGACGATCATTACGCACTTGATGTTTCGCGTGCCAAAGAACTGCTCGGTTGGGAACCGCGGCATCGGCTTCTTGATGAGTTGCCCAAGATCGTCAAGTCATTGCTGGATGATCCTGACGATTGGTATCGTAAAAATGGCTTGGAGCGATAGAACGCAATGGCTCAAGCGACAACCCCGGTCGATGACTTGAATCGTCATGTTCCGCCGTATAAACACAATCCATCTGCCTGGATACAGCGAATTCCGATCTGCATTCTAGCGATGGTCGCAGCGGTGATTTCCTCGCATCTCGCCCTTTACCAATGGGGGTTGATTGACAGCGTATGGGACCCCGTTTTCGGCGATGATAGTAACAAAGTAATCACCTCCGATACAGCGAAACGGATGTACGGAATCATTGGAATCCATGACGCCGCGCTCGGAGTATTGGCCTACCTCGGTGACGCAATTTTGGGATTTGCCGGTTCAACTCGCCGCTGGTAGTACCGACCATGGTTGGTGATCTTGTTTGGAATCGATGTGATTCCATTGGGAATCGTCAGCGTGGTGCTGGTTGGATTGCAGGCGTCAATTGTTGGCTACTGGTGTTTTCTGTGTGTGGTCACTGCGGGAATTTCATTGATTCTGGTCTATTGAGCTTGGGACGAAGTGCGAGTTTCATCGACCTATTTGTGGATTGTTTGGAAACAGCATCACGACCGGCAACTGCTGTGGAACACCTTCTGGGGCTACCGAAGTCCATCAGGCGATGCGGCTGCAGAGACCCTGCTTTCGCGGGAGGTGAAATGATGTGGGGTCGAGTCATCGAAATCATGACTGCGGTCTGGCTATCGCTAAGTCCATTTATCTTTCGTTCTCAAGCCCAGCCCGGTGTGATCTGGTTCGATTCGATCACGGCACTCGTGATTGCAGTCTTGGCAGGACTGTCTTACTGGCGACCGACACAACATGCCCACGTTCTAATCCTGGTCATCGCGATGGGACTGTCTCTTTACGGGCGGTTTGTTGATCCGCCACCGTCTCCGTGGCAGCAAAATCATATCGCCGTCGGCCTGTTTCTGTTGATGATTGCCTTGATTCCCAATGATGCGTCCCAGCCCCCATCTGCTTGGCTCGAACAAACGCGTTCATCCGCCGACTAAGCACTCGTTCTAAAATGGCGCATTGTTTGCGGCGATCAATGAACGCAGAATCAGACATTCCCACGTTTAAGCGGAGACCGACGATGAATTCACAAATAAAGTTTCTCGCATTGGCAACATTCGTCTTAGTTGGCTGTAATCGACCGAATGATCTCACTGCGACCACTTCCAATGCTCCGTCATCCAATTCCGTGTCGGACACTAAAAAGACGATTTCAGAATCAATAAAAGCGATCTGCGAGTTGATACCGATCGGAGATAGCAAGGTTAAAGGTGCCATCAGCTTCACGCAAGATGGTGATATGCTCAAAATTCACGGCGAAGTGACCGGATTGAAACCTGGTAAGCATGGTTTTCATGTCCACGAGAATGGGGACTTGTCGGACAAAGAGACCGGAAAGTCGGCGGGTGGACATTTCAACCCAACGAATCAGCCGCATGGAAAGATGACGGATGAAAAGCGTCACGTGGGCGACTTTGGCAACATCGAAGCTAACCAGGAGGGGATCGCGATGATCGACAAAGAAGATTCTGTGATTGCGCTGAGCGGGGTACATTCGATTCTCGGTCGCGCGATCGTGATCCATGCGGACGAAGATCAGTTTACTCAACCAACCGGCGACGCAGGTGATCGTGTTGCGTTCGGAAAGATCGAGAAACAGTGAGAATCTATGCTCTGGATCGCCTGCTCGATCTGGAATCGGCCGATGCCAACAAAAAATCTCTACTCGACGCCATGCGGGGCCACGTCAATAAAGAGGAGTTGGGAGAAAACAGTGTCAACGGTCGTCCTCGCAAAACGAAGGCGTCGATGAGTGCAAGAACGGCGATCTGCATCATCACGCCGCCCAGGAGATTGGTACCGGCAAGCTCGGCGGAACCGGAATACGAAGCGGTCAGTGTCGTTGCTAATTCGGGTAGACTCGTCGCGCCGCCCAGTAACAATGCTCCGGCAAATGCCTTGCCCAAGCCTGTCCGATCGGCGAACAGGTCGACGTAGTTACTCAGTTTTGTGCCCGCTATCCAGACCAAGACAGCACCAAACGCAAAGATTAGCAGGTTGGTCGGCAGGGAAAGTTCGTTGAATTGCGGCATATGCCGATGCTCAGCAGATGGCGCGCCATCTGCTGAGTCTAGACATTACACTATGTTCGAATCGATTAACCAAGCTGATCCGATCGTCCAAGCCCTCGTGGCTGGTGGATTCACTTGGGGGCTGACGGCGCTCGGTGCGGCGTTGGTGTTTGGATTCGTCCAGGTTAACCGCAAGCTGTTCGACGCCATGCTAGGGTTCGCTGGCGGCGTGATGTTGGCGGCCAGTTTCTGGAGTCTGCTCGCGCCGTCGATCGAAGTGGCTGCCGAACAGGGTTGGCCAAGTTGGTTTCCAGCCGCCGTTGGTTTTTTGTTCGGTGGAGCGTTCCTCTACGGCCTTGACCGTAGCCTGCCGCACCTGCATCGTGGAAAGCCAGATGATTCTGCTGAAGGAATCAAAACCGTGTGGCAGCGGAGCGTGCTGCTGATATCGGCAATTACGCTGCACAACATTCCTGAGGGTTTAGCTGTCGGGGTCGCCTTCGGAAGTGCTGCGAGTGGTCTTGAAACGGCTACTTTGGGCGGTGCGACCGCACTTGCGATCGGCATTGGTCTGCAAAACATCCCGGAAGGGATTGCTGTGGCGGTGCCACTACGTGCGGAGGGCATGAGTCGCACGAAAGCATGGCTGGTGGGACAAGCGTCTGCGATCGTCGAACCGGTGGCTGCGGTGGTCGGCGCAGCGATTGTTGTCTACGCTGCTCCACTGCTGCCGTTCGCCCTTAGTTTCGCGGCCGGAGCGATGGTGTATGTCGTCGTGGAAGAACTGATTCCCGAAACCCAGCAGGAAGGCAACGAAGATCTGGCAACGCTTCTACTGATGCTGGGATTCGTGGTCATGATGGTACTTGATGTTTCACTAGGATAGGTCGCTAGATCAGTGTTTCATGTGCGAACCGGCGGAGCGTTTCAGCGACGATCCTAAACCACGCGCTGGAACGGTGTTTGCACCCAGCGTTGGTCATGGACCATTGGATAATAAACGTTCTTGAGCAGCTTGGTGCGATCGGTGTCGGAGTGCTGATGTTGATGGAAAATGTCTTTCCACCAATTCCCTCTGAGTTGGTGATGCCATGGGCAGGATACTCTGTCAGTCAGGGTGAAATGTCCTTTGTTGCGGCCGTCACCGCCGGCAGCATCGGTTCCTTCGCTGGTGCTTTGCTGTGGTATTTCGTCGCCCGCTGGATCGGTAAAGCACGGCTGGCTCATTGGATTGATGGGTACGGAGCTTGGTTAACGATCACGCCGGCTGATCTCGACCGTTTGGATGACTGGTTTGAAAGTTGGGGAGCGATCGCAGTTTTGATTTGCCGCTTGGTTCCCGGCATCCGTACGTTGATCAGTATTCCGGCCGACTTCTCCGAGATGCCAATGAAGCGGTTTTCATTGTATACGGCCATCGGAACCGTTATATGGACGGCGGTACTGGTCTTGATCGGATGGTGGTTGGGCGACAATTACGAACAATTGGCTGGTCCGCTCGGCTGGGTTAGCACGGCGGTTATCGTCGGTATGTTCGGCTGGTGGGTGTGGCGGTTGCATGCTCAGCAATCCATGCGGAAGAAAAGTAAGAGTATGCGTCATAGCAAATAGAAAGGCTCAATTGATGAAACTCTACCTTGCAACCGACAGCGCCTTAGCGATCCTTTCAAGTCGTGAGAATGACTATCAGTGTGAGTTGCGTATGGAAGAACACCAACCGCAGTGTGTCGTCGTCGATCCGTTGCGTCTGGAGCTGGTTTATTGCGGCACGATGGACCAAGGCCTGTGGCGGAGCGATGACGCTGGGCGGAGCTGGCGAAAAGCGGGAAACGGCATAGTGCATCAGAGAGTGCTGTCCGTGGCGGTCAGTCCGTTGCAACGTGTTAACGGGCGAGGCGTGGTTTACGTCGGGACGGAGCCAAGCGCCGTCTTTCGATCCGAAGATGGCGGTGAAACTTGGCGGAATTGTGTGGGTCTGTCCAAATTGCCTTCGTCGAATGAGTGGAGTTTTCCACCTCGGCCCGACACGCATCACGCACGGTGGATTCATCCAGATGCGCACGTCGAAGGACGGTTGTACGTCGCCATCGAAGCAGGAGCACTCATCCGCAGCACTGACGGAGGAGGCACTTGGACCGATCGCGTGCCGACAGGGCCGATCGACACGCACCAATTGGTGACCCATCTTTCAACACCAGGGCGGTTGTACTCGGCTGCTGGCGACGGATACTTCGAGAGCCTCGACTTCGGTGATTCGTGGCAACAGCTCGAAGAAGAATTAGAACATCGATACGCATGGAGCGTCGCCGTCGATTCCGCGGACCCAGAGTGTCGGATTATTTCGTCGGCCGCTTCGCCGCAACGATCGCACTTCAAGGCCGACGCGGAATCGTTTATCTATCGCCGCACTGCAAATTCACAATGGCAGCAGGTTAATGTTGGCCTACCCAATCCCAGCGGACGCCGCACGGCGGTCCTGGCCGCGCATCCAAGCGAACCGCACAATTTCTTTACCGTTTGGGAAAGCGATCTGTTTCGTTCAATCGACGGCGGCGAAAGCTGGCAGCAATTGGATGTGAATTGGCCGGACGATTTTAAGGTCAATGAGCCACGTGGGCTAGCAGTAGCTCCGTCGTAGTGATACCGAATGACAAGGATGGTTCGCTGCCTGGAATGCAACAAGAGTGTGGACCTCGTCCATCACGATAAAACGCGAATGCAATCAGTCCCAGGCCGCATTGGGGCGTGGTACAGACAGGACTGGCATGTCGTTTGCGGCGAATTATTCTTCGTTGACAAATCTGTGTGTCTACACCAACCAAGGATCGACCGAACACCTCCACCAGTGAGCCGCATCAATGAATACGGGAATTTCTGCTGAAGCTGCTTTTGGCGCGCCAGGAATCGAGCCTCGGTGGACGCGGAGCGACAAAGACGCCATCGTATCCGCTTACAGCATGTCCAGTCCCATCTGGGCGACGCTGTCGGCAGGCATCGTGAACGAAGTCTACTTTCCAACGATCGACACGCCACAGATCCGCGACCTGCAATTTCTGTTGACTGATGGCGAGTCGTTTTTTCACGACGAGCGCCGGGATACGCAGTCGACCATCGAGCAACTCTGTGGTGACTCGCTGTGCTATCGCGTCATCAATCGCGATCGCGAGGATCGGTACAGGATTGAAAAGCAAGTAATCACAGCGCCACATGCGGCGTGTTTGTTGCTGCGAACCAAGATCACAATCGAGCCAAAGTGGAAAGATCGTGTCCGCGTGTTCGCCTTGCTGGCGCCGCACTTGGACATTGGCGGGTGTGGCAACACCGGTGAACTGATGCGTCATAACAAACGGCTGCTGCTGACAGCTCATCGCAACGGTAGTTTTTTGGCGATGGATTGCAGTTGCGGGTTCATTCGCGGTTCTTGTGGTTTTGTTGGCGAGTCGGATGGTTGGACTGATCTGCATGGCAATATGAAACTCGATTGGCAATTTGAGCGTGCGGAGGACGGCAATATTGCTCTGATTGGCGAAATCGACATCGGCTCTGGCAACGAATTTACTTTGGCTGTCGGATTCGGATACGAGCAACAGAGTGCGGTGGTTGCCGTTCGCGAGTCGTTGGCGTTGCCGTTTGAGAATCTTGTGGAGGACTTTAAGAAACAGTGGGAAGAATCGAGCGACGATCTGGATTTGTCACTCGCTGAGCAGTCGCTCGATGGTGGGCGGATGTTGCGGATCAGTCATAGCTTGTTGCTCGCTCACGAAGACAAGACTTACAAAGGCGCAACCATTGCGTCGTTGAGTATTCCCTGGGGCGAGGCGAGGAGTGACAAAGATCTCGGCGGCTATCATCTGGTCTGGCCGCGAGACTGCGTCAACTCGGTGACGGGCATGATGGCGATGGGTGAAACGGCGACGCCGTTTCGCGCCCTGCTGTATCTCGCATCGACTCAAAATGACGATGGGGGATTTTCACAGAATTGTTGGATCGATGGACGTCCCTACTGGAGTGGCATCCAGCTCGATGAAGTTGCCTATCCGATCCTGTTGGCCTGGAAGCTCAAGCAGGCGGATGCGTTGGCGAACTACGATCCCTATCCCATGGTACGATCCGCCGCTGCGTATCTCGTACGTGAAGGCCCCGCGACACCCCAAGAACGCTGGGAGGAGAGCAGCGGGTTTTCGCCCTCAACCCTGGCCGTTCACATCGCGGCGCTCGTTTGCGCTGCCGAATTCGCGTCGCAGCGTAACGAGCAAACGCTGGCGGACTACTTTTTACGATACGCTGATTTTCTTGAGCAGCATATTGAACGTTGGACGGTTACTGATGACGGATCGTTGCTCAGCGGAATCTCGCGGCACTACTTCCGCATCTTACCAGCCGACCCATCATCCGACATTCGCGCGGACAATCCGGACACGGCGGAATTGCAGTTAACCGGACAGCCGCCAAACAGCCGGACAACGTTTCCAGCTCGTGAAATCGTCGACGCCGGCTTCTTGGAACTCGTCCGCTACGGTATTCGCCCCCCTGGCGATCCGCTTGTTGAAGATTCGTTACAGATCGTCGATCATGTGTTGAAAGTTGTGACCCCGTTTGGTCCAAGTTGGCATCGCTACAATCATGATGGATACGGGCAGAAGTCGGATGGTGGTCCCTTCGACGGTAGTGGACAAGGCAGGGCTTGGCCCTTATTGACCGGCGAACGGGCGCACTACGAATTGGCTGCCGGACACGGCTGCGAGGAATATGTGAAGGCAATTGAATCGTTCGCCGGTCCGATGGGGTTGCTGCCCGAGCAAATATGGGATGAAGAAAACAAGCCGGAAGCCCACTTGCAATTTGGCAAGGCGACCGGATCGGCAATGCCACTGATGTGGGCACATTCCGAGTACGTCAAACTACTGCGAAGTCGACGCGATGGACGTGTGTTTGATCTGATCGACATAGTTAAACAGCGCTATTGCGATTCGGATGACGCGAATCCTCCGATTGAAATTTGGAAGTTCAACAGCCAACCCCGTTTGATGCGACGCGACGAGATGCTGCGAATTCAAGCACGCGACTCGTTTCGGTTGCGATGGAGCGACGACAATTGGAACGCTACGTACGACGTTGAATCCAATTCACCGGGCATGGATTTTCACTACGTCGATTTGCACCCCGACCAACGTCACGGCGATCACATCACGTTCACATTCTACTGGCCCGATGCCGACCGTTGGGAAGGACAGAATTATACGATTCAAGTAACGTGAAATTTTAGCGGTAGGTCGCAAGCTCTCCGGTGTCGCTGCACCGGGCGGGTCTCGCCGTTCCGCTGATGCGTCAACTCACTTACTCACGGATCCATAGGGAAGGGACCAACCAAATGAACAAACACTGTCACGGTTTGATGGGCTCACGCGGTGTCACTCGTCCGATGGCGGAAATGGACATGCAGCATGACGGTGAAAAGGGTGAGCTTGAAGGTCATCACAAGATGACGGATGATGATCGACTATCCATGCTGAAGATGCATCATAAGCAAAACCTCTGGGTTTACTGGACGTTGCCCCTGTTGGGTGTTTGGTTACTCGTCGCGCCCTTTAACTTTGGCTACTTGAGTCCTGCGTTGTGGGTCGATCCGAGTGGCGGTCGGGGACCGTGGTTCGCCGATTCTTCGACGCTCGAATTGCAACAGTGGCGAGCTTGGATGATGACCGCCAGCGATATCGTGTCGGGGCTGTTGCTCATCGTGTTGGGTTGGCGCTCGCTGACTCCGAACCGGCCCAAAAGTTTGTGGGCGTGCTGCTTTGTTGGTGTCTGGTTGACCTTTGCTGCGGTTGTTTTTTGGGCACCGACCGCTGCGTCCTACATGAACGATTCTCTGGTGGGCATCTTAGTGATGGCGTTGACGATTTTGATTCCTGGTATGCCCAACATGATCATGTACATGCAGCACGGCAAAGCGACGCCGCCTGGCTGGAGCTACAATCCATCCAGTTGGCCACAACGCTGGATAATGATAGCAACCGGATTTGCAGGGTTCATTATCTCGCGGTACTTGGCGATGTTCCAGCTCGGATACATTGACTACGTGTGGGATCCATTTTTCGGTTTTCAAGGTGGAACCGAAAAGGTATTGAACTCTGATTTATCGCACATGTGGCCAATTTCCGACGGTGGTTTGGGAACCATCTCCTACACGTTTGAGTTCATAATGGGATACATGGGCAGCCCGTCTCGCTGGCGCACGATGCCGTGGATGGTCGCGTTCTTTGGTGTGTTGGTCATTCCTTTGGGACTGACGCATATTATCCTGATGATCTCGCAACCCGTGATCGTGCATCACTGGTGTTCGATGTGTCTGCTCGCGGCACTGATCATGTTGCCGATGTTACCACTGGAAGTCGATGAAGTTGTCGCCATGTGCCAGCATGTGAAGCAAGCGAAACAGCGAGGCGATCGGGGCGGATCGTTGTGGGCGATTTTCTGGAAGGGCGGTGACTCTGAAGGTTGCACTGATGACGATCCCGCCCCGGCAATTATGGAACTTCCCGCTAAACCGTGGCAAATGTTCAAAGCGTCGATCTGGGGCATCAGCTTTCCGTGGACCTTAATTGCCGCGACCGTCCTGGGCATCGTCGTGATGTTCTTGCCGACTTGGTTTGGAGTTGATATCCACACCACCGCTGCTGACATTGGGCATTTGGGCGGAGCGTTGATCGTGACCGTGTCGGTGATTTGCATGGGCGAAGTCGTCCGCATCGGTCGCTATCTAAATTTGCTGTTGGCGATTGCACTCGGCATTGGTCCATGGATCGTGCAAGCATCATCCGGCTATGCAATGGTTTGCAGTATTCTCGCAGCGGCAGTATTCGCGTTAACATTTCCGCGCGGCCCCAAGACCCAGTCCTACGGTGCCTGGGATCAATATGTCCATTGACAACAATCACGAGTCGCCTGCTACGATAACCTCCGCAATAGGCTCCAAAGGCAAACTTGGGCAACTGGCTTCTACCGCGATCTGCGGGAACGATATCACGTCCTCGTGCTTGTACGTGTCAGCTCTGGCGATCGGATATGCGGGACGCTGGGCTCCTGTTTGCCTCTTGCTAGTTGCCGCGACTCTTTATCTGTTCCGCTCGATTTATGCGGAAGTCGTCGGTGCGCTGCCCCTGAATGGCGGCGCCTATAACGCGTTGCTAAACACGACCAGCAAGTACCGAGCATCCATTGCCGCGTGTTTGACAATCTTGTCGTACATGGCGACCGCTGTCATCTCATCTAACGAGGCGATGCACTATCTGCACTCAATGTGGAATGGACTGCCGGTGATCGCTGCGACGATAGGACTGCTCGCGTTCTTCATGGTGTTGACGATTGTCGGCATCACGGAATCGTCTAAAGTAGCTGTCGGAATTTTCGTGTTTCATCTCATGTCGATGGCATTGCTGTTTGTGGTCGGCGTATACGCGCTCACATCCATTGGCACCGAAATCTTATGGCTGAATCTGAGCACACCTGAACCTGCTGGGTTTGGTTCTGCCCTTTTCTTTGGGTTCGCTGCGGCGATGCTAGGTATCTCGGGATTTGAATCGTCAGCCAACTTCGTCGAAGAGCAGGCCGAAGGCGTGTTTCCAAAAACACTCCGGAACATGTGGATTGCAGTGACGCTTCTGAATCCGGGCATGGCGATGCTCGCCTTGTCGCTCGTTCCCGTCGTCGCCGTTCGCGAGCAATTCCAAAACGACTTGCTTTCGCACATGGGATTCGTGGCCGGCGGCAATTGGTTGTCATGGTTGGTCGGCATTGATGCCGTTCTTGTACTCAGCGGTGCAACGTTGACCAGTTACGTCGGCGTTACCGGTTTGGTCAAACGTATGGCGCTCGATCGCTGTTTACCGAGTTTTATGCTCAAGGAAAACCATCGCGGAAGCCCACACAGAATCATCGTTTTGTTCTTTTTATTGAGCGTTTCCGTCCTGTTGATCACTCAAGGGGAACTGAAATCCTTGGCAGCGGTTTATACACTTTCATTCTTGTCTGTAATGGCATTGTTTGCGATCGGGAACCTGTTGCTGAAAATCAAGCGGACCCAATTGCCGCGTCCGTCGCGAGCCTCATATTTAACGGTTTTGATTGCGATGATTGCGGTCGGGATCGCCATCATGGGCAACGCCAGGTTGAATCAACGATACCTGATCGTATTTTTAGAATACCTCGTGCCGACGATGTTGGTGGTCACGGTGATGCTCACTCGCGTCCAGATTCTGGAATTGGTCGTGTTCTTCCTGGATGAAGCGCGGAGGAAAGTAAAACGGGAAAAGCTGGAGGCGATCGAAGGGAACGATCGTCGTAGCGCGGCATGGTGGGGAATCGCGACACGTCGCATCAACCAATTCGACAAGCGGGTTCACGATTTGCTAGACCAGATTCGCAGTCAACGGATTGTGTTTTTCACGCGAGGAGATCATTTGCCGAACTTGAACAAGGTGATTCAGTACATAAAAGACAACGAGCACACCGAGCGAGTCAAGTTCGTAACACTGTATCGTAACGAATCGGATATTCCCGTGAAGTTGGCCGAACACATCCGTTTCCTAGACGAAGCGTATCCCGAGATCGACATCGAACACGTAACCGTGGAAGGTGATTTTTCACCTGCGCGGGTAGCCGCATTGGCAAAGGAGTGGAACATTCCTGCAAATTTGATGTTCATCGGGTCTCCGACCGGCGAAAGTCTCAAACACCGGTTGGAGGAATTTGGAGGCGTACGGCTAATTATTTGAGAGATGCGTGAACTTTTCGTCGAGGCTATTTCGTGAACACAACAACAACTTCATGCTGCATCGTAGGCGGCGGGCCAGCCGGAATTTTTCTCGGCTATTTGCTGGCGCGGGCCGGTGTGAGCGTCATCGTGCTGGAGAAGCACGCTGATTTCCTGCGTGATTTTCGCGGCGACACGGTTCATCCGTCAACCTTCACATTGTTGGATGAACTGGGATTGCTCGATGAAATGTTGGTCATCACCGACTTTCGCGTTAACCAACCGAAGATGAATATCAATGGCCGGAACTTTCTAGGCCCGACAGTGAAACACCTTAAAACCAAATGTCCGTTCATCGGTTTCGTTCCGCAGTGGGATTTTCTGAACCTGATGACCCAGCACGCAAAACAGTTTCCCCCATTCGATCTGCGGATGAGTACGAAAGGAGTCGAATTGATCCGCGAAAACGATCGTGTGGTGGGCGTCCGATGCGGGAACGACGCAGAGAGTTACGAAATCCAAGCCGACCTCGTTGTTGCTGCCGATGGCCGCGCATCGACTATTCGGAGCGTTTCAAGTCATTCGCCACACGAAAGGGGTATCCCGATCGACGTGCTGTGGTTTCGACTTGATCGGCCCGACGCAGACGACGATCACACGCTGGCGTGGCTCCGTGATGGACACATGCTGGTCACGATTCCACGCCGTGATCACTATCAGGTCGCCATGGTGATTCGCAAAGGCGGGTTTGCACAAATCAAAGCTGAAGGACTCGATGCGCTGCGAGAAACAATCGGTAGGGTTTGTCCACCGTTGCAGGAAGTCGCAATGCGGCTCAATTGCTGGGAGGACATCAAATTGTTGACCGTCAAACTCAATTCAATCGACCGCTGGTACGAACCAGGATTGCTGTTCATTGGCGATGCCGCTCATGCGATGTCGCCGGTCGGCGGTGTCGGCATCAACCTGGCGATCCAGGACGCGGTTGCAACAGCGAACCTGCTGACCGAGCCGCTCAAAACAGGAACGCTTACGGAGTCCGATCTTGAAAAAGTACAGCGACGACGCGAACCCGCCGCCCGCAAGACTCAGCGAATGCAAGCGTTCATTCATGCCAATCTATTTGGCCGAGGTACCGAACCTGGCAAACCATTCTCGCCACCTTGGTATGTACGTTGGTTGCTAGTACCTCTTGCTCCGATCGCGCGGCGATTAGCTGGATGCTGGATCGGAATCGGATTTCAGCCTGAACACATTGAGAACTAGAAGTCATCGAACCACTCTGTCGGTTTGACTGTTCAATTCCATCCAGCAGAACGATTGGGCGACTATTTTTGACCGCTATTTGTCAATGTTAATCAAAGCCAAGCCACTCACGGGATCCATTTTCTTCGCGAGATACGAAGGTGACTCGGTAACAATCACTTCCAACGTGGGGCGAATGGTCGCGCCCAGCAAATGTCCGCCATAGGCCGTACCATCACGCCGAGCCACAACAACATGGGCATGGACTTTCGCTTCGCCACCCTTTTCGGCCACATCGCCGATCAGCGAAACAACTTCGACCTGTTCGTCGATCTTGTTTTCCAAATAGGATTTTTGCTCCCAGTCAAAATATCCCAACGTTACCTGTTGGAATGCGCCGATCCCGGTAATTTGAGCGGCAGACAAACGATGTTCGCGTGCAAACTGTTCCATTAGCGTGACACATTCGTCGCCAGTCTCGAAGACCAATGCATACGTCTTCTGCTGAGCATTATGGATTAGCTTAGATTTCATCGGTTTGCCTTTCAATTATTTTAAGTTTCAAAACAGTCATAGCGACCTCAGATACTCGATCACTGCGTTCGCATCCTCTTTTGTCATTTTGAATCGTGGCATCGGGGAATTTGGACGAGACCCGTCTGGACGCACCCCGCGAACCAGTAGATGACGAACGAAAGTTTCATCGTAGTTTCCAAGTCCCGCAATCGACGCCGATTGCGCTGCCCAGGGCTTGGCAAAATGGGGACCAACCACTGGAATTGCTGCGCCCGTAAGCAATCGAGATTCGATCAGTTCTCCGCGAGCGTCACGCGGCGTGTGGCATTCCGTGCATTTGGCGACGTCATGCACCAAGTATCTACCGCGCTCGATACGAGAAATCGCGGAGTTTGAATCAGCCGATTGGTCCTCAGCGCCGATCTGAATTGCTGATCCACCGAATGTCCACAAAGCAAAAATTGCCAAAGCAATTAAAGTCTCAAAAATCGACATCACGCGATTTCTCATGATGCATTGCTCTCCTTTGTAGATTGCAATTTCTCGCCGTGGTACAGTCGCACGATCAAAGTCGCGAGCGCCAACACCGTCAGCAAGCCCATCGCCCGAATGGTCCACTGTACAGTAGCACCAAACTTGCCTGTCGTGGGATCATACAGATAGCACCGTACAAACGACGTGGGCGATTGCGTGAATACTTCGTTGTTACCTGCCCGGTGAACTGCTGAAATCAATGCTCGCGGCGAAAATTGTACGCCGTCCAGGTACTCCGTGATGACTCCCTCGGGCGAAACGACGATCAATCCCGAAGCATGAGCAAATTGCTTTGAAGCATCGTCCCACACATAGTGGAAGCCGACGGCACTGGTCACACGATCAATTTCAACCTGCGACCCGGTCAAAAAATGCCAACCCGCATCCGCGCCGCTTCTTGCATAGTTCTTAAGCGCAAGTTGACGTGCAGCATCGGCTCGCTCGGGCGTGTCATGGGGGTCAAAACTGATTAGGAGCACATCAAAATCCTGGCCAACCGTTTCGGGCAAACTAGCGACCGTCCGCACAAGCCCATCTGCTGCCAACTTGCACAGCATCGGGCAGTCAAAATAGACGAGACACAAAACAATCGGGCGTTTTCCCAGCAATTCGCTCAATACGACGGTGTGTCCCGAGTGGTCGCGAAACTCGCCTGTTAGAGGCAGCGAGGCTCCCATCTGCGGCTCGATCCGCGCCGTGTCAAGAATCTGGCGAGGCTGCTGGCCGCTCGAATCGCGCACCGCACCCATTGAGATCGTTAGCAAAACAAGCACCGAAACTTTCCACCGAATCATGGCCAAATATCCTCTCGACTGGATCGACCTTGCGTGTGCGGCTGAATGTGCTTGCCTGAATACTCCACCCGGTCATAGCTTGTGTAGTGATCGGCGTTCTCTAGGCGACGCTCTTGCGTCTCGGCCCATCCGCGAGTGAGGTAATCACCCATCACAAACAGAATTAGGAACGACAACCACAACATGGAGGCCGCCGACGCCAGTCTCACGGTGCTGTTTGGCGCGAGCAGGTTCATGAAAACGGCAGCGACGATCAGCGTTTTCACCAACGCGATACCAATTCCTACGGACGTATGCGCGGCACCCAGATCGACGAAACTCAACCCGATCGTTGCCATCAATAGGAGTATCAGTGCGCTGAATGCGGCGTATAGCGATTTGAGGCGATCGGGGGCATTCATCGACTTAGGCCACTAAGTAAAACAACGGGTACAAAAATATCCACACAATGTCGACGAAGTGCCAATACAATCCGACGACGTTCAGAGTATTAGCCCAACCGCAAGGGGGACCAGACCAACGAACCACTACCGCCATCCAAGTCACGAGCGACACGCCGACGATCATGTGCAGCGCGTGCAGACCGGTCATACAGAAGTACAACACAAAAAACATTTGAGCCAACCTTCCAGCAATCGAAGCAGAGGCAAACGCCGCAACATCAAAATTCGCGCCAGGAAACAAATTCTCTGTGACGACTTCGTAGTACTCGTAGAACTCACAACTCAGAAAGGCGAGTCCCAGTAGCGCCGTAAACATGAGACGTTGAAAAACGGCACGTCGGACATGCGAAGGATCGTCATCCTGTTGAATCAAATGATCCGCGATTGCCACCAGTAAACTGCCAAGTAGTAGCACCGCCGTCATCGCGCCTCCGAGCCAGACGTTCAAATGCTCGCTCGCTAGGCTGAACGCTTCCGGATACTCGTAGCGATAAACGATGTAGGCAACCAGCATACCACCAAAAAACAAGACTTCCGTCGCCAGGAAAATCCAGATTCCCAGCAGGGTGGCTGAACGCTGTTGCTCGACGTCATCGAATTGGACTGCATGATTCATTTCAAGGCACTCCTGATCGGCTCTGGTTCTCCCTCGCCGATCGTCAACTCCGGGTGATCGGTCGTGTAGGCGTACGGTGGTCCGATAACGATCGGTGTCGTCTCGAAGTTGTGCGTTGGTGGCGGCGAATTCGTCTGCCATTCCAATCCGGTCGCGTGAAACGGATTCTTTCCCGCTCGCTTGCCGAACTTTAGCGACCACAGCAAGTACACCATCGGAAGCAAGTAGCCGACTCCTAAAATCGAAGCTCCCAGCGTACTCATCACATGGAACACTTGAAACTCATCGGGGTAAACGTGATAGCGTCTGGGGTTTCCCAAATAACCAAGAATGAATTGAGGAAAGAACGTCAAATTGAAGCCAATGAACACGATCACCGCACTACCACGTCCCCACCACTCCGAGTACATTCGGCCCGTCATTTTCGGCCACCAAAAATGGATGCCGCCAAGATACGCCATCACCATCCCACCTACCATGATGTAGTGAAAATGTGCGACGATGAAATAGGTATCATGCACATGCACATCAAATGCCAATGTCGCAACACAGATTCCTGTCAAGCCGCCGATCGTGAACAGACCGATGAATCCGAGTGCGTAAAGCATCGGTGTGGACAAAAAGATGGCTCCCTTGTAGAGCGTCGCTGTCCAGTTAAACACCTTTACTGCCGATGGCACGGCAACCAACATACTGAACAGCGAAAACAGAACGCCCGCGTACACCGACTGGCCGCTGACAAACATGTGGTGCCCCCATACCAAGAAGCCGAGGACCGCGATGGCCACACTGGCGGCGGCAACGAAACCGTAGCCAAACAACGGTTTTCTGGAAAAACACGGCACAATCTCGCTAATGATTCCCATACCGGGCAGGATCATGATGTAGACCGCTGGATGCGAGTAGAACCAGAACAAATGCTGGAACAGGACAGGATCGCCACCGATCGCTGGATCGAAAATGCCAACCCCGAATAGTCGTTCGACGGCGATCAAGCCGAGCGTGACGGCTAGTACAGGCGTGGCCAGCACCATGATGACGCTGGTCGAATACATCGACCAAATGAAGATGGGCAGACGTGTCCAAGTCAAACCGGGTGCGCGCATCGTATGGATGCTGACGATGAAGTTCAGTCCCGTTGCAATCGACGAAAAACCGGTGATGAACACTCCGGTCGCGGCCAGGATTACATGTGTGTTCGCATAGGTGCTGCTGTAGGGAGTATAAAACGTCCAACCCGTGTCAACGCCACCAACGACGATGACGGTCAACGTGAATAGTCCGCCTGCCATGAACAGATACCAACTGAGCAAATTCAATCGAGGGAAGGCGAGATCCCGAGCGCCGATCATCATTGGAACCAAAAAGTTCCCCAGCACAGTTGGCGCTGCTGGCAGCAGAAAGAACCAGACCATGATGATGCCGTGCAGCGAAAACATTTTGTTGTAGCTGTCTGCGGAAATCAAATCGCCTTCGGGCGTGAGCAACTCCAGGCGAAATGCCACCGCCGCCGCACCACCCACGAAAAAAAAGAACGTCAGCGAAAGCATATACAGGATGGCGATTCGTTTATGGTCGTTGGTCAGCAGCCATGAACGAATTGTTAGCCCGTCCGTGAGGTATGTGGCCGAACGCTCTGCGGTCGGGGCATCATTCGTCATTCTCACTCTCCCTCAGATCTTCCGCCCCGTTGCGCTCATTCTCCTGGCTGCGGAGCGTTGGGCCATTTTCCATGCCCGGACCAGCCAATGGTCCTATTGCATCCGCGATCGACTTCAAGTAGGCCGTAATTTCCATGATCTGCTCCGGCTGTAATTTGCCGTCATAACTGGGCATCAGTGGTTTGAAACCAGCATGCACATCCGCTTGCGGATCAAGCAGCGAGCGCCGAATGTAGGCTTCGTCCGCGATGACCGATTCGCCATCACTCAACATCACCGTGCGACCATACAGCCCCGTCAGGGGCGGGCCAGCGACGGCCGGCGATTCGTTACCGATGAAGCCGCCGTGGCATTGCAAACATCCCATCGCTTCAAACTGTCTTCTTCCACGCTGGGCGAGCGATTCACTCTCTTCCGCCGCCAACCACCCGGCATACTCTTGCGGAGTCTGCACGATCACTTCGCCGATCATCTTGGAATGCTCGGTGCCACAATACTCAGCACAGAACAAGTGATACACGCCTGGCTTTGTCGGCTCAAACCACAGCGTCGTGTACCGCCCCGGCAGCACATCACGTTTGGTACGAAATGCGGGAACGAAAAAGCTGTGAATCACGTCCTCGGAAATCATCGTGAGACGCACCGGTTGTCCCGTCGGAACATGCAGCGAATTGATCTCTCGGCGTCCGTTCTGGTGGGAAATCTTCCACATCCACTGTTTCCCAACCACGTAGATTTCAATCGCGTCCGATGGCGGTCGATGTTCCTTGATGTAAAGCGCGGCCCCCCAGGCAAAAACTGCCAACAGAATAATCAGTGGACCAATCGACCATGTAAGCTCGACAATCCAATGCATGCGATTCGTCGAAGTTGATTCGCGATTGACATCGCGATTGTGCCAGTACCTCGCCACCAGGAAGATGATCGCCAGCGCGATTGCGACCGAAAAGAATGTCGTGATGCCGAGCAGCGTCAAGGAAATAATATCAACTTCAGTGGCAGATCGTGAAGCCGCATCGGGAAGCAATCGCAGCGATTGGTTCATGGCGAGTCCTCCAACGGTGGCCCAGCGTTCTGCGGTCGGTTATCAACCGTCGCATGTCGACTACGCAGCGCTGGATCACTTTGTATCTCAATCGCGCGCTCGATTGGAATTCTCGCGATTGTGTGCGCGTCATCCTGCCAGGCGTACTGTTTCAAGAATGCTCGTTCCTCGGCAACGATTCGCTCGCGTTCGTATGCTTGATTAGACTGGACGCCAGGGACACGATTCTGCAATTTCCACACTTGGTCCGTACCTGTCGGTGGTGAACTGGGAATCAACCACTTCAGCGTGAGACCCGTTATCACCATCGCAAACACAACGAGTCCAAACAAACCGAGTCCGATCCCTATAATGGTTCGCGTCCACACGGCATCCGGCTCGTGTCCAGGTTCATGCGACATGAGAAATGACTCCATTTTCGCGGCGCTCGGCGAGCCAACTTAGACCCGCTACGTAGGTGGTCACCACCGCGATGGTTGTCGGCAAGATTGCCCAAGGCAAACTGGTTGCCGTGGTCTGGCCATCGGCTGGCAGCACCATCCACCACAACTCAATCGTTCGCATCAAGAGCAATCCGAGAGCGAGTGTGCCGATCATCTTCGGGCTTCGTTTGAAACGGTAAGATAGCAGACACAAAAACGGGACAACAAATCCGCCGACCGCCAGCATTGGTGAAATCAAGCTCCAAACACCTACGGTTCTCACTGCATAGAACCGCGATTCAATTGGTAAATCGCCCATCCACATGATCAGAAAATGGGCAAACGAAAAGTAAGCCCACAGCATCAAGAAGGCGAGCAACAATCCCGCCAGATCGCTGATCGTTTTATCATCGGCAGAACAATCGGAAAGAGGTGACCAGAAGCAGACCGCCGCCACGGCAGCACTCATTGCGGCTAAGATCGCTCCCATCCCCAGCAGCGCGCCAAACAAGGTCGATCCGAAAAAGGGATCGAACGACATGACCCAGTCGATCCCTGCCCAGGTGATGGTCAACAGCAAAGCGATTGCTCCGAGTCCGGCGAGCGGTTGCGACGTAGGGGACGAGGTTACGTGTCCTGTCGCGCGGGACTCGTAACCTCGTCCAAGACCAACAGTGCTGATCCACGCCAGAATCGACCAGACTACAAAGTAGAACATGCTACGTCCAACAAAGAACGGTACCTGATAGAACCACTGTCGATTTTCCGTATGATCGAATTGTTGCAGGAGGTCTGAGTTCGCCCATGGGTAGACTTGGCTCGATCCCAAAAGAACTGGTATGAATAGAACTGCAACCAGCGGCATCAATCTCGCGTTCATCGCCAGCCACGGCCAGGCGGCTTGCCCCCATCTCCCGCCTGTTAACGAATAGATTAGCAATAGTCCAATGGAGCCGACCGACACACTCCAGGGCAACAGAACCGCAGCCAAGTACGCCAGCAAAAATTGCTTCGCGGCAAGCCACCACGCCAAGCCGCATCCTGGGAAGGCAATCATTGCGACGGCAATGAGGCGAGTGAAGGTGCTCATGGTGCCTCCTTGTGGCGTAAGCTTCCAGCTTGCGGTTCCTCATTCGCAAGCTGGAAGCTTACGCCACTGTTCTGCGGTTCAGGAATTTGAAGCTGGAAGCTAACGCCCCCCTTCTGCAATGCCTCCAAATCCGTTTCATCCAATTCACTTTTCGGCGCGTATTGACTGAACTGCAACGTCCGCACATACATTGCGATTGCCCAGCGATCATCTGTCGAGATGCTGTCGCCGTAGCTCGGCATTTCTCCGTGACCGTTGGTGGCAACATTGAAGACGTAACCGAGCGGTAGTTGGCGAAGTCGATCGGTATGGTAGCTGGGCGGGTACTTGAAACCGCGACGCGCCACCATGCCGTTGCCGCTACCGACGCGATCGTGGCACGGCGAGCATGAGATATTGAATCGCTGTTGCCCTCGTTTGATTAACTGACGCATGTCAAGTTGCTCAAGAACTCGCTTGGGAACGGAGTCGACAAGTTCGCCATCGACCTTGCCATCCCAATAACTATCGTCGTTATCCACCTGCGCGGGTCGTATCGACGAAACACCCATTGCGGTTTGTCCCGCCGAAACGGAAGCCGTTGCGGACTCGCTTGCTGTGATCGTGTGCAGTGGTAGTGGACGAGACGCCATGCCATCGGCAAAAGCCTCCGTTTGTTCTTGAGACTCCAAGCGACGTTGATTCGACATTTCCTGTGTACAGCCGGTGCAGATCAGGAGACAAAGAACTGTTACGCATACAGCGGAAATTGGCTGGTGAAAATGGATTCGACGCAAATGTTCATTCTTCAATTTGCAATCTTGTGTCGAGGTGAGCGAAGCCACACTTGCATTTCGGTCTCTACACATTCGGCACCTCCCACGTCTGGCTGGCACCCGCTTCCGTCAACAGCTCCCGCAATTCTCTCGCGTCGTACCGCGCGTCATCTGTTCGCACTGCCACAAAAAAAACATCGGTGCTCGCGCGTTTAAACGCTTCGATCTCAAACAGCGGATGGTGTAATCGCGGTAGTCCACATACCAGAATCACACCCACGAATGCGAACAACGACGCCAGCAACACAATGCACTCGAACGTCGGCGGAATGAACGCAGGCCACGAATGCAACGGTCGCCCTCCGATGTTGATCGGGTAAGCACTCACATTGACCCAGTACTGGAGCAAGTAGATCGACGCGCCACCGATCAAACCGCCAACCAGTATCACCAACGGCATCGGCGATCGCCGTACCGGAAGCAGCTCGTTCAACTCGTCGATCGGAAACGGCGTGAAAGTTTCGATCGCTATGAAGTCGGCCTCTCGCAAACGACGCACCGCATCCATCAAGTCGCTGGGCTTCGTGAACTGTGCCAAAAATCCCCAGTTGCTCATGATTCGTCCTCCCGCGACTGGTGTAACAACTCACGAACTTCCGACATCGAGATGGCTGGCAGTGTTCTGAGAAACAACATCAGCAAGGTGACGAACAGGCCGAACGTCCCCAGATACAACAGCCAATCCCAAATCGTGGGATAGTACATCGCCCAGCTTGACGGCATGTGGTCCCGAGTCAGGCTGATTGAGATGATGACAAACCGTTCGAGCCACATGCCGACATTGATAACCAAGGCAATGCCGAACAACCCCAGGGTTTGAGTACGAAAGTATGGGAACCACAGCAGTTGAGGAATGACGCAATTACAGACAATCAGGCCCCAGTAGATCGACGCGTACGGACCCCAGAATCGGTTTGTGTAAATGTAACTATCAAACGGTTCGTTTCGATACCAAGCCATCCACGCATCCATCAAGTATCCGTACGCGACGCCCAGCCCGGCGGCGAGCATGACCTTGGCCATGTTGTCGAGATGCTTCGCCGTGATCAAATCTTTTAAGCCATAAAGCCGTCGCATCGGTATCGTAATCAGCAATACCATCGCAAAGCCGCAGAAGATCGCACCGGCCACGAAGTAAGGCGGGAACACCGTTGAATGCCAAGCCGGGACAATACCGACCGAAAAGTCCCAACTGACCGTCGTGTGCACCGATACGACCAGCGGCGTCGCCAAACCCGCCAAAATCAAATACGTCTTGTTGTAGTGAAGCCAGTGTTGCGCCGAGCCTCGCCAACCGAGCGCCAGCACGCCGTAGGTCTTTGCCGCCCGACGACTCGTGGCTCGATCACGCATCGTGGCCAAGTCGGGGATCATCCCCAAGTACCAGAACAACAACGACACGGTGCCGTAGGTCAAAACAGCAAAAAAATCCCAAATCAATGGGCTGCGGAAGTTAGGCCAAAGATCGGTCGTTGCCGGATAGGGGGCAAGCCAATAGAAGAACTGGGGTCGCCCCAAGTGCAGCAGCGGGTAGAGACCAGCACAGGCAACCGCGAACAGTGTCATCGCTTCCGCGACGCGGTTGATACTCGTCCGCCAATTCTGATGCAACAACAACAGGATCGCCGAAATCAGCGTGCCTGCATGTCCGATCCCAATCCACCACACGAAGTTTACAATCGCAATGCCCCAACCGACGGGGATATTGATTCCCCAGACGCCAACACCAAAGGCGAACAACCAACCGATTGCGGTGAGCAGCACATTGAGCAGAAGAAAACCGACCAGAATCCCGAACAGCAAGCCCTTGCGCGGTCCACGATCGAGAACAATCTTTGCCACATCCGCGGTGACTGATTCGTAACTCGTCTCAGTCGTCACCCTAAGCACGTCTTGAAGTTCGGTACGCGTCATGACGCTGCCTCATCGTCATCCGACAGCTCCGTCGGTTGTTCTGCAATCGAATCAGAGGAGCGATTCGGCGACGCTAGCTCCGCCTCCCGGCTAAAAACTTCCGCCAGATAGGTCGTGCGCGGCTTCGTGCCCAGTTCCTCCAGCATCGCGTAGTTCAGCGGATGATCGTGTGCGCGGCGCACGTCACTGCCCAAGTCATTTAGGTCTCCAAAGCGAATCGCTTGAGCCGGACAAACGGCTTGACAAGCGGTTTTAATCTCTCCATCACGGATTGCGCGATCTTCCAACTGCGCTGCGATTCTCGCGTGCTCGATTCGCTGCACGCAATACGTACACTTCTCCATCACGCCGCGACTGCGCATCGTGACTTCGGGATTAGAAAGTAGATGCAAACTTGGATCGGAAATGAACTCGCCTGAGTAATCAAGAAAGTTGAAACGTCGCACTTTGTAGGGACAGTTGTTACTGCAATACCGAGTGCCGACGCAGCGGTTATAGATCATCTGGTTTAATCCATCGTCGCTATGGTTGGTTGCGGCGACTGGACAGACCACTTCACAAGGTGCGTGTTCGCACTGCATGCACGGCACCGGTTGGTTAAGCGTATGGGTTGGTTGGTCTGGTGGGCCTTCATAGTAAGTGTCAATACGAATCCAATGCATGTGACGATTCTTGTCGCACTGCTCCTTGCCAACTACTGGGATGTTGTTCTCGGCTTGGCAAGCGATCACGCAAGCGGAACAACCGACGCAGGCGGTCAGGTCAATCGTCATGCCCCACTTGTTGGATTGCTTGTACGGCCAGTCGTCGTAGAAGGAGTCGTCCGGTACGGGTGAGGGCGGATGAGCGAACAGTGGGTTGCTGGGTTGTTGGAGGTATTCCATTAAAGATCCGGCGCGAGCCAAGTCACGACCTTCCATCAGTTGGTGATGCTGGGTGGTGACCACGGATTGCTTTCGACCAACGACAACGACCTTAGCTATCCGTTTTCTTTCGGCAGTCTGAGAACCGTGGCTAGCGCCAAAACGGCTAACAACTTTCACGCCCGTCCCCGCTCCCACCCTGCCGACCACACTGCGTCCGTAGCCTGCAAACAATGTGATGCATGCAGGTGCATGGCCAGGGACAATCCAGATAGGAATTTCAATCGTGCGCTCACCAATTTCCACGCGAATAACGTCACCGTTCTTCAAATGGAATCGAGTCGCGTCGCTTGGTGCAATCCAAGCCGTGTTATCCCACACTACGTGCGAAAGTGGTTTCGGCAGTTCTTGCAGCCAACCGTTGTTCGCGAACCGTCCGTCCCAAATCGTCGGATCAGGTTTGATGATTATCTCGAATGAGTTTTGATCGTTTAACGGCGTGGGCGTCGCCCCGTTTGTTTCTTGCGATGACGAACGCGGACCGTTGGGCACGCGGTTAAACGATAAAGTGGTTATCTTGGTTTTCGTGTCTTCAATCACCCCATTGGCGAGTGCCTTCTGCCAGCGGGCATCGTCCTCATTCTCGCCCAACGACTCACTCCAAGTCTTGCGAACCGCCGCATAGCCCGAATCCGCATCCTCAATCAGTAGCGCCAACAACTCAACTTCCGAAAGACTCTCGTACAATGGTGAGATCAACGGTTGCACAGTACTCGCGACCCCATTGTAGGCTCGCGCATCGCTCCAACTTTCGAGAAAATGCGAGTGAGGCACCAGCCAATCGCACGCCTGTGAAGTTTCGTTCGCAGATGCAGCCAGCGCGAGCTTGAAATCGACGGCTCGTAGCGCTTTCGTAAAGTCCAATTCTGCGGGAGCATCGAAGACCGGATCCCCGCCCAGGACGAACAATTCGCTCACGTCGCCAGCGAGCATCTCGTCAGTGAGCTGTCGCAGCATGGCTACATCCGACGGCGAGTCGACGGGGCGAACTTGTGACGATGCAATGAACTGCACAGTCTCGCCAACCGCGCCGTGACGCTGGTTGAGCGCGTGTGCCAAAGCGTGGACTGCCGGCGGTTGATCTCGTCCAACAACAATCAGTGACCGCTTTCCCGCAGCCTTCAAGTCATTGACAAGTCGGTCAATCCAAGTCGTGTAATCCGATGGAGCACTGGCGAGCTGTCCATCGAGCTGCGATGCAACCGCGTTCATCACGTTGCCGATTTGCGATGGCGGGAGGGCAAGTCGATAGTCCGCTTTGGATGAAGTGAGTGTTGGAGTCGAACCAAGATGAAAAAGTCGAATTATCGAATTGTCTGCCGCTTCGCGACCACCAACGATCCGTCTCCGATCTGCGAACTGGCGTACATAACAAGGTGGACAATCCCGGTTGCTTAAAAAGTCATAGTCAATTGACAGAACGACATCGGCGCGACTGAAATCATAAATAGGGCAATGCTGGGCCGCTTGTTGGCCATACGCAATCGACATTCCAGCTCGCACGTTGTCATCATTGACAGACTCGTACACAAACCACCTCGACTTGGGCCACCGCTTGGAGAGACCATCGAGCAGTCTCGCCAACGTTGGACTTGTGCGCGTCCCGATCAGCATGCGCAAACCCCGTCCTTCGTCTTGATCGAACTTCTGTCGCAGCGCCGCAAAGACTTCGCGCAGTCGCTCTACCGATGTTGGCTTTCCCAAATGCGACGGCGTGTGGGAACGATCAGGATCGTACAAGTCGAGCGTGGCGGCCTGCGCGAACACGTTGGTCGCACCAAGGCTCGCAGGTTGATTCGCGTTGCCTTCGATTTTGATTGGGCGACCATCGCGGGATTGAACTGTTAGCCCAACGGCTGAACCAGCGAAATCCATCGCGGTTGTGAAATACAGCGGCAACCCAGGCGGAGCATGATCGGCGGAGCCTACCGTAGGCACGATCATTTCGGACGGCTGCTTAATATCGCAGCCGCTGACGCCCGCAAGAAACAGCGATGCGCCTATCAGTCGCAGGAAGTCGCGTCGCGATCCAGACAACCACTCCGACGCATTTTCAGGAAACTCACGATGCAGGTAGTCGTGGAACTCTTGCGTTTCGGTAAGTTCTTCGAGCGACCGCCACCAGAAACGTTTGCGCACTGTCCCGCCCGCCGGCGGTTCATCACGCACCGCCGCAGCGGTTCGGCAACTATGGCAAGTCGGCACGATTAACGGTAATGATTGGGTGCGTGGCATTGGACTTCTATGTGGCGTAAGCTTCCAGCTTGCGTTTCGTCGCGCAAAGGCAAGCTGGAAGCTTACCAAACTCTGCGGTTTCGTCGCCTCAAGGACGAAGGCGACTGCTACCGATGGCAGGTATAGCAATCGGTTCGGCTCGTCAGTTCGTATTCTTCGGCGAGTTCTTTTCGTAATACATTGGGATTGGCGACCAATTTCTCCAACGGTTGTGGTTCAAATACAAGCTCTCTAGGACGTACATGTTGCTGTGGATCACGATGGCAATCCAAACACCATTGCATCGTCAACGGCTGGGCCTGCATTATCAGCGGCATTTCACCGACATTGCCGTGGCATTCGTAACAGGCGATTCCTTTATGCACATGAATGCTGTGATTGAAATAGACGTAATCCGGCAAATCATGAACACGGTTCCAGTGCAGCGGCTTGCCTTCACGAAGGCTCGCTCGTACGGGAGCCAGCAGGTCGGTTTGATTAAACAACTTTCGATGACAATTTATGCAAACCTGCGTCGTGGGCAAGCCTGCTCGCGGTGAGGTCTCGACGTTTTGGTGACAGTAACGACAATCAATTCCGATGTCGGCGACATGATGTTGATGGCTGAACGGTACTTCCTGCGTAACTGCAATGTGCTGGCCGGTCACGTAGGACGACCGAGCGATCACTAACATTGCACCGCCCACTGCTCCAATGCTCAGCACACTGGCGACAATCGCCGACCGAAATATCGTGTCCGCAGATTTGGAGAATATCTGAGGCACGAATTCTTCCTCGCTTGAGAACGCGAAACGAACAACTTGTTGACCGATAATGCAAATCCTGTGCCCGCGATCAATTCACTCTCAACAAGTTAGCTTCCTTTTCGTTGGCATAGTGTTTGCGGAACGAAATGATGCTGCTGGTCTCCCGAAATGGTTAATGATGGTTAATGAAGGCCAAAGCCTTTCACGTCTCGGAAACTGGTATGGGGAAAGGCCCCATAAGACGTTTTACTTAGACCTAACGGTGGAGAAAAATTTATGTCGAACGGATCAAGCGGAGTCGTGGTCATTACGGGTGCTTCGGCGGGAATTGGCCGCGCTACAGTCCGGCGATTTGCCGCTGACGGATACGATGTCGGACTCATTGCTCGGGGCAAAGACGGCTTAAATGCCGCTGCATCCGAAGTGATGCAAGAAGGCCGCCGAGCATTCGTTGTGCCTTGCGACGTGGCGGATGCCGAAGCGGTGGAGAACGCTGCCGAGCGTATCGAGAATGAACTCGGGCAGATCGACGTTTGGGTCAACAACGCCATGGTGTCGGTGTTTTCTCCCATCGCTGAGATGACGGCGGACGAGTTCAAACGGGTTACCGAAGTGACTTACCTCGGTTATGTCTATGGAACGCTATCGGCGCTCCGGCGGATGCGGTCGCGCAACCGAGGCACGATCGTACAAGTCGGGTCGGCTTTGGCCTATCGCAGCATTCCTCTGCAATCGGCCTACTGTGCTGCCAAACATGCGATCATTGGTTTTACCGATTCACTTCGCTGCGAATTGATCCATGACCAAAGTGATGTACATGTCACGGTGGTTGAAATGCCCGCAGTCAATACTCCACAGTTTTCGTGGGTGAAATCTCGTCTGCCGAACAAAGCACAACCGGTGCCGCCAATCTTCCAACCCGAGGTGGCTGCGGACGCGATCTACTTTGCGGCGCATCATTGTCGTCGTGAAGTCTGGGTCGGATATTCCGCAGTCAAGGCGATCATCGGACAAAAGATCGCGCCGGGTTTTGCGGATCACTATCTCGCGAAAAACGGTTTCGTATCCCAGCAGACTTCCGAGCCACAAGACGCCGACGCGCCCCACAATTTATGGTCACCAGTCGATGGCCCGGGAGGCGGCGACTACGGGGCGCACGGCAGTTTTGATGAACGGGCGCGATCGTACAGCCCGCTGTTGTCCCTTGTTGAAACGATTCCGGGCCGACAGTTGACGATGATCGGTGTGGGACTTGGATTTGCTGCGTTGGTCGGAACGAGCTTGCTGGCGTCAAACAGTAAACGAACGAGATGCTAAGTGGTTACCATGGATTCGTGTAATGGAAATCTTTCTCGAAGCTCGTCGCATTTAGCGCGAGGTGGAACTTGCTGGCGTTCTTGTACTCAGGCTCAGGACCTTCGATACATCTCGGCATCCTTGGATTTGAACTCAAGACCAAGTCCAAATCGCTCCATTGACGGCTTCATTTTTCCGTTCTTTGCTGGCACGAATCCATCAAACAACTTCTGTTCAATTCGAACGTGATCGTGGAAATACTCGAGGTGGCGAATTCCGGCAATAGCGCAGCCGAGGTGCATGTGCAATGATGGTGCGCAGTGCGAGGACAGCGGAATTAGAAAAGCGTCGCTGATCGCAGCAGCGGCTAGGAAACCTGTGATTCCGCCGCAACGAGTCGCGTCGGCCTGTAAGACATCGACTGCACCCAACTCCAGCATGCGGCGGAAATAGCTGGGTTGAAACCCATATTCGCCAGCCGTAACTTCAACATTGGGAACGTTTGCATCGCGAATGAGCCTGAGTCCCTCCAGGTCGTCGGAAGAGACTGGTTCTTCAAACCATGTCACTCCCAGGTCTGCAAATTTGTGCATCAATGCAACCGCTTGCTTGCGGCTGTACCCGCCGTTGGCATCGACAAATAATCCGGCGTCGCCGATCGCATCGCGAACGATTTTTACACGGTGTGGATCGCGACACGTATCGCGTCCCACTTTCATTTTGACCTGCCGAATTCCTTCCTTGACCCAACCGCTGGTTTGCTCACGCAGCTCATCGTCACTATAAGATGTAAAGCCACCACTGCCGTACACGGGGACAGCATCGCGAACCTGCCCAAGCAACTTTGCCAGTGAAACCTTGAGTAGCTTGCACTTCAAATCCCACAGCGCAACATCGACTGCGGAAATCGCCATCGACACGATACCGGGGCGTCCGAGGTTGCGAGTGTGATGGACCATCGCATGGTAGCTCGCCGCAATGTTCATCGGGTTAGCACCAACAACCAGCGAGCGTAGCTTCTCGTCAATGAGTGTTGCCGTGGCAGGGCAGCTGTAGGTGTAACCGATACCGGTCGCGCCAGCCGCCGCCAACTCGACCAGCACCAGGGTTGTTGAGTCCCATTGCAACGTCCCGTCGGATTCCGGTTGATCCGTTGGAATCGTGAAGGCGGAAATTTGACATTCTTCGATTTGCGGAGCCATAAATTGAGCGCTAACGGTCGCCCGACCGCTCCGCCGGTCGATGTCTCAAATAAAACCGGCGGAGCGGTTCGGCGATCATTCGTCTCCGTGAGGAATAAAACTCTCCACCGTTTCATTGAATGCCCGTTTGATCATCGCCAGCCGATTGGGATCGCCGTGTGCAATCGACGACATAAAATTGACGGCTTGGTCGAGCGTGATGTGCGGCGGTAAACAGGCGATCTCGGGATCGGTCACCGCTTCGACCACGACTGGTCGATCGGCTGCCAACGCACGATCCCACGTCTCCCCAACTTTTTCAGGATCGTCGACGCGATAGCCCGCCAGCCCGAGACTCTCGGCATAACTGGCGAAGGGGAAATCTGGAACGTACTGCGAGGCTTCAAACTTTTTGCAGCCGCTCATCACACGCATTTCCCAAGTGACCTGGTTCAGGTCGTGGTTGTTGAGCACCAAGATGATCAATCGCGGGTCGGACCAATCTTTCCAATAACGCGAAATTGTGACCAACCCATTGATGCCGAGCATCTCCATTGCACCATCGCCGACCAGCGCGATCGCCGGTCGATCAGGCCAGCAGAACTTGGCGGCAATCGCGTAGGGTACCCCTGGACACATGGTGGCCAGATTGCCGGACAGCGTTCCCATCATTCCTTCGCGTATCTTGATGTCGCGAGCATACCAATTCGCCGCGGACCCCGAATCGGAAGTGATGATGCAGTTGTCCGGCAGCCGGGGAGACAGTTCCGTGAAAACCCGTTGCGGATTGATCGGTTTGCCCTCGTTCTTTGATCGCCCATCGAGTACTTCCCACCAATCTTTGACGTTCGTTTCGATGGTTTCACGCCAGCTTCGATCCTCTTTTCGCTGCAACAGCGGAATCAATTCTCGCAGTGTCTCACGGGCATCGCCCACCAAGGGTACATCCATTGGATAGCGGATCGAAAGCATCTTTGGATCGATATCAATCTGCACTGCTTTCACACTGCCCGGTTTGGGAAGAAACTCGGAGTACGGAAATCCCGACCCGACCATCAATAGCGTGTCGCAATCTTGCATCAAATCCCAACTTGGCTTCGTTCCCAGTAGACCAATCGATCCGGTCACGCCCGGAATTTCGTCGGGGAGTACTGCCTTACCCAGGAGTGCTTTCGCAACACCTGCACCGAGCAATTCAGCGACCTGGGCGACTTCGGCGGATGCCCGCAGCGCGCCAGCACCGACCAGCATGGCCACTTTCTGTCCAGCGTTGAGAATCTTCGCGGCTTCTTCCAAATGTCCTGCAAAGGGAACGACTCGGGGTGCTAGGTAACCGACACCCGAGGCCGTGCATCCATGCACACGAGGCGGTTCTGCAAAGTCCAACTCTTGAACATCATTGGGGATGATTACACAGGTGACGCAGCGTTGGGACAATGCAACGCGAACTGCGCGATCGATCAGGTGTTTAATCTGCGCCGGTTCACTACACATGTGGACGTAATCGCCCGCAACATCTTTGAATAGTGAGATCAGGTCCACTTCTTGCTGGAACGTTCCCCCCAGCGCCATACGTGCTTGTTGACCGACGATGGCGACGACGGATTGATGATCCATTTTGGCATCGTAAAGACCGTTGAGCAGATGGATGGCTCCCGGTCCCGAAGTTGCCATGCAAACGCCGACATCACCGGTGAACTTCGAGTGAGCACACGCCATGAACGCGGCCATTTCCTCGTGAGAAACCCGTACCAAGTCGAATTTGTCCATCGCTCGGTCCATCGCAGTGAACAACCCGTTGGCACCATCGCCGGGGAATCCGTAGATGCGATCCACTTTCCACTCATGCAGTCGCTCGAAAACAAAATCAGAAACTGTTTTACTCATCAAGATTACCTTTGAAATAGCGACGAATCGAGGGAAAACGGAAGTCGCCCGATCGCTCCGTCGATCGGACTCCGTTTAGCAATCCGACAGAGCGGTTCGACGACTGTCGTTTATCGTTCTAGCGAACCTGCGGATCGGTTCTGTCACCGATAAGCACGGCGACCACCTACCAACCTCGGCCAAAACCGCCGAAGCCAATTGACACGCCACTACGACCAAAACCGTAGCCGGGATACCCACCGTAGCCGTAACCCCCTAGTCCATAACCGCCAAACCCAGAGCGATAGTAGGGCGACCCGCCAATGCCGACTGAGATGGAGGGACGGTAGTACGAGGATCGCCCATAGCCGTATCCACTGTAGCGGTACGACGGCGCACGGTAATAGCTTCGGACAGGTACTGAATACGTATACCCGCCATAGCCACACGCGTTGCCACGATGGTGGCGACCGTGGAAAGCGCTAGCATCACTAGCGGTGAACGCGACCATGACCGCGCAGGCGAAGCCTATGAGAACTTTTTTGAACATCTGACAAATCTCCTATGTGTACAGTTGCTGAACAGAGCATGACCGACTTGCTGAGCTTTGCGCAGCACATTGGCATTGCCGATGTGTGCAGCAAAATTGGGACCGAAGTTGACAAATAGTAGGTGGGGAAAACTCCCAAAACATATTGAGGAACTCTTTGAATCTAAAAGCGAACGAACGGCCGTCACCGAGCCGAGCCGTTGGATGGTTATAAGTCAGATGACCGACGGTACGACTTTTGGGTGGAAAGGCAAGTGTCGTGCCTGCTTCAGCAATCTGCGGCACGTCGATTGCGGAGACTTCCTGCTCGAGAGTTCAAGGAAATTTGTGCGGAGATACTTGTGAAGAACCATCGCACCGAGCAATTGCTGGCCGAACCCGATTACGTTGGCGAGTTGGCGGCGGAACTTAAACGAACCACCTCCGCTGAAGTCCGCTTCGATCACGGCAGTCGGGCGGCGTACTCGACCGACGCATCCAACTATCGACAAATTCCGATTGGCGTGGTCGTTCCGCGTTCAGTAGATGACGTTATGCAAATTTTTGCAGCCTGTCGGAGATTTGGTGCACCCGTCACCTCTCGCGGCGGCGGCACCAGTCTTGCCGGACAGTGTTGCAATGTCGCCGTCGTCATCGACTACAGCAAATACATGCATCATGTGTTGGAAATCGACGCGGAAAACAAGCTTGCGCGAGTGGAGCCTGGATGCAAGCTCGATACGCTTCGTGATGCCGCACAAGAGTGTGGATTGACGTTTGGACCTGATCCGGCGACCCACAGTCACAATTCGCTTGGAGGGATGATCGGTAATAACTCTTGCGGCGTCCACAGTGTCATGGCGGAGTTTTACGGCCCCGGTCCGTTGACGGCACACAATGTCGCGACGCTAGATGTTTTAACCTACGAAGGAGTGCGGATGACCGTCGGGCCGACCAGCGACGAGGGACTACAACGGATCATCGACAGCGGCAGCGGGCAGGGCGAGATCTATCGAGCACTGAAAGAATTGTGTGATCAATATGCGGAATTGATCCGGCAAAGATATCTGCAAATCCCTCGACGAGTATCGGGATACAACCTCAATGAATTGCTGCCTGAAAACGGATTCAATGTCGCCCGTGCTTTGGTAGGCACCGAGGGTACCTGTGTCGCTGTCTTGGAGGCAAAGCTGCATTTGATTCCGCAGCGACGTGAGCGGACGCTGGTGGTTTTAGGCTATCAGTCGGTCTACGAAGCTGGCGACCATGTCTCACAAATCATGCAGCACAAACCGGTCGGTCTCGAAGGCATGGACGATAACCTAGTCCAATACATGAAACTAAAGGGACTGCATCCCGAAGACGTCCAGTTATTGCCCGATGGCGCAGGTTGGCTGCTGGTCGAGTTCGGCGACGATGCGAAAGAGAAAGCTGATGCCGCTGCCAACAAGCTGATTGAAGAACTAATGCGATGCGACAATCCGCCGAGCATCAAGGTGTTCGAGGATCAGTGGGAAGAGCAAAAGTTATGGGAAGTACGAGAATCAGGACTTGGAGCAACTGCACACGTTCCAAACATGGACGAAGCCCATCCCGGCTGGGAAGACGCTGCCGTTGCTCCCGAGAACGTCGGAAAGTATCTGGGAGAGTTTCGCGACCTACTCAAGGAGTTTGATTACAAGTGCGCACTTTATGGTCATTTTGGCCAGGGATGTATCCATTGCCGGATTACCTTCGACCTAGCAACCGAACCGGGAGTCCAGCATTGGTTACGATTTCTCGATCGAGCTGCGGACTTGGTTGTTAAATATGGTGGCTCGCTCTCGGGCGAGCACGGTGACGGTCAGGCTCGTGCGTCGATGCTACCCAAAATGTATGGTCAGGAGTTGGTGGACGCATTCGGCAAATTCAAAGCCATTTTTGATCCGCAAGGACGAATGAATCCCGGCAAAGTGGTTGATTCCTACACGCCCGACCAGAACCTGCGTCATGGGGCGAAACACTATCATCCGAATACGTCGACGGAGACCTACTTTCAATTCCCCAATGATGGTGGATCGTTTGCCAAAGCTGTTAACCGTTGCGTCGGAGTCGGCAAGTGTCGGCGAGACGACGGCGGAGTGATGTGTCCCAGTTACATGGCCACGCGTGAAGAAGAGGACTCGACGCGCGGTCGTTCACGCATGCTGTTCGAAATGCTACAAGGAGATGTGATCGTCGATGGCTGGCGAGACAAACACATTCACGAGGCGCTCGACCTCTGTTTGGCATGCAAAGGATGCAAGCACGAATGCCCTGTCAATGTTGACATGGCAACCTACAAAGCCGAATTTTTGAGTCACTATTACGCGTGGCGGATTCGTCCCCGTCAGGCGTACGCGATGGGCTGGATTTACTGGTGGGCACGTTTGGCGTCAAAAATGCCTCGCCTCGCCAACTTCTTTTCCCAGACGAAACCTTTTAGCTCGATCGCGAAATGGACCGCTGACGTGTCCCAGTCGAGAACGATGCCAACGTTTGCCTCACCAACGTTTCGAGACTGGTTTGCTGAAACGGAATCCCAACGTAGCGAAACTCGCGCCCAGTCTCGGCTGTCCGTCGGAGATGCCGGAGATTTCGACGGCGCTGGCCGCGAGAAAAGCACGCTGCGGCACGAACATGTTCCACGCTTCCAGACTGATTCGTATCCTCACGATTCCGAGAGACATCGGCTGAATCCGCCCAAGTCACGTCAAACCTACGTCACCGACCGGGTCTTGGTTTGGCCCGACACGTTCAATAACTATCTCAGCACCGATGCCTCCATCTCGATGACTCGGGTACTGCACCAGTTAGGCTATCGCGTTGAAATCCCGCCTCGTCCATTGTGTTGTGGCCGTCCGCTGTACGACTGGGGCATGCTCAAAACTGCCAGGCGGTTGCTTGAGCAAACGCTCGATTCGCTCCACCCTTGGATCGTTGCGGGCGTGCCGCTCATTGGGATTGAACCAAGCTGCGTAGCCGTGTTCCGCGACGAGTTAATCGAGATCTTACCGCATCGCCAAGACGCTAAGATTCTGTCGAAGCAAACCTTCCTCTTCAGCGAGTTTATGGAGATGCAGAATCACGAGTTTTCGCAGCTTCATCGCAAAGCACTCGTGCATGGACACTGTCATCACAAGTCAGTGATCCACATGGACGCCGAAATCAGTATGCTGAAAAAGCTCGGCTTGGACTATGAACTCGTCGACGACGGTTGTTGCGGCATGGCCGGTGCATTCGGTTTCGCGTCGGATCACTACGACGTTAGCATCAAGATCGGCGAACAGTTACTATGTCCAGCGGTGCGTGGTGCCGACCGCGAAACGCTCATCATCGCCAATGGATTTAGCTGCCAGCAACAGATCAAACAACTCACGGGAAGGAAAGCCATCCATCTCGCTCAAGTCGTTGAAATGGCGATGATGGAAGATTCGCAGACCTTCGCAAGCGCAAGCTGTCCGGCGACAATCCAGCCAATCAATCGTAAAAAACCGGGCGGCTCGCGCCGCTCCCTTAAAAATTGAGTAGTTTTCGTTTTGCCCCTCTCGCAAATGAGGTGATTTTGATATGTCCGTTAACATTACAGAAACCAATGATGGCCAACTCATCGAAGTCGAATTGACCGGAAAACTGACCGGCACAGACTATGACCGCTTTGTGCCACTCACCGAGCAACGCATTGAGCAGCATGGAAAAATACGACTGATTGTGGTGCTGACTGACTTCCATGGCTGGGAGGTGGCAGCATTGTGGGACGATATCAAGTGGGACGTCAAACACTTCAATGACATCCAGCGACTTGCCATCGTCGGCGACAGTAAATGGGAAAAGGGCATGTCGGTATTCTGTCGACCCTTCACTACCGCAGAAATCAAGTACTTTGATTTAGTCAATCTCGACGATGCCCGAAAATGGGCCGCGGCTTAGCTTGGCGAACGATGAACGAGCGATCCTCGCCTCCGCAGCGCGGGCGGAATTCAACCGATTCATACGACCGTAACGCCGATCACGCTGGCCATTCACATGGGATCAGCCACGGGGGCGAGATTGGCGGTGTGAGTGATTCCCGACTGCTATGCGCTGTCCTGCTGAACCAACTTCTGACGCTCGGCCAAGTGATCGCGGGGACTGTTTCTGGAAGCGTGGCATTGTTGTCGGATGCCGCCCATAACTTTAACGATGCAAACTCACTTTTGATTGCGTACGTAGCGCGACGTATCTCCAAGAAAGACGCGAACGAACGTTACACGTTTGGATATCGACGAGCCGAAATGATTGGCGCAACCATCAATCTTACGCTATTGGCAATGATTGGATTGTTCCTGGTCTACGAAGGCATCAAACGACTGTTTCTGCCGCAAGAGATCGTTGGCTGGCTGATGGCGGTGACTGCAATCGTGGCGTTTGTCGTCGATGTCGGCACAGCTCAGTTGTTGTGGGCAATGAGTCGCGGCTCACTGAACGTGAGGGCCGCATTCATTCACAACATCGTTGATGCCGCCGGATCGGTTGTCGTGTTGCTCGGTGCCATAGCGATCCTCTGGCTCGATTGGATGCGGGTCGATCCAGTCATCACCTTGCTGATTGCCAGCTATGTGCTTTGGCAAGTCTGCAAGATGCTTCCGCCGGCAACTCGGATCTTAATGGAAGGTGCTCCCCCCACTTTGAACCTGCAAGCTTTGATTGAGTCGGTTCAACAAGTTAGCGGAGTAGTTGGGCTGCACCACCTACATGTATGGGAGCTTGACGAGCGACACCGAGCAATGGAAGCGCATGTCGTCATTGCCGACGAAAGGGCGGCGGAATTGGAGTCAATCAAGGATAGAATTAAAGTATGTCTGGCAGATCGGTACGATATTGGTCACTCGACTTTGGAGTTCGACTTAATTAATTCGAGCCAGGCGACGTGCGATACTTGCGTTGAATGAGTGCGAAATTCCACCTACATGAGGACGATTCCTCTATCATCGTAGCGGCGGTACCCGCAACCGTGGTGTGCTCGCCTGTTTGATCGTCAGCATCGCGTTGCTGATTGGTAATCCCTCGAAAGAAATCGAATGTCTGTGTTCGCGAACGTAGCAGCGATTGCGACTAAAGGCATTTATCACCTAGTCCAATTACCTTCGCGAACTGGTCGAGACACTAGACCTTAAACAAGCGAAGTTTGTTTAAGGTTTTGCGTTCTGCGGCGGATATTTTTCGGCGCGCGGCTACCCTGGCCAGCGATGCTGGCGGGGGAAATTGGGGGGGATTTGCTCATCGTGTCGGGGGCTTTCTTGGATTCGGCGGTGCGGCGGTATCAGTGCGTCCAGACACTGACTTCGTTCAATTTTTGCCGTCAACAGCGAAGTGGGCGTCGGATATTCGATTCGATCAACAGTAACACGTCCACTGACGGGCGGTAGCTCAGCAGGCGATACAACAACGAGCGACTGCGACGGATGATCTGTGCTGGAATCATCAGGATCCGATCCCGAAACGTCGTGAAGTCCATCGCGATCACTTTCGACTTCATCTTCGCTTGCTCGAGGCGTTGCTCGGACGTTCCGCTCGGCTTGATCATCAACCCTGCCCACACTTTCAAATTCCAAGCAAGCGATGCAATCACCATGTAAGCCCAATTGCTCCTCAGATCATTCAGCGGTGCGCACAACGCACACTGCTTCAGTTGCGAAATGTTGTTCTCTTGGTTGCATCTGGCATTCGCGTCGATCACGACTTGGCGAGCAGGCTTCGCCTTCTTCGCTGCGTTGGTGATGTAGAAGAAATAGACAGGCTCTTCCTTGTCAAACAGACGCATCTGCCCCCGTGTCAAATGCACCTCTTTGTGAAGCATAACAACTCGATAGGTTCGATTGCATTTGCCAGGTTGGTAGTCAAACTCTGCGATTCGTTCTCCAGCGAGTCGTTTGTTGAGGTAACCGTTCTCGACGACAATCTGTTCTTTCAAGCGAAGGCGTTTAGCTCTTGGTTTCTCCGGTGGCTTCTTCTCGCTACGCCGACGCCGGAGCGTTTTCCAAGCCGATTCATCGAGATTATCCGCGATTTTGACTAAGTTGGGCATCGCGTCGAGGCCGAAGACGAACTCGACTTCGTCGTCAGTCCAGCGATCCAAGTTTTCCGTCAACGAAAAGTCGGTGTCACCACGCAGCACGACTTTGCGAAAGCCTGCATCACGGCAACGCTTGATGGCCAAATCGAAATAGAACGCGGAGTGTTCGTGACTGGGACGGTTGCCACTGCGATTTGCGATGAACAACGGTTCGCGAGTATTGGCCAGTGTCACGACCAGCGGATGATAGCCCCATTGGCCTTTGTAGTTGATCCCGATGCCCTGCTTCTTTTCGGCAGACGTTTCGACTTGCGTTCCATCGGCTTCGATGATCGCAAGATCGAAGAATTCTTCGGGTTGCTGTTTCCAAACCCGCTGTCGAGCTCGATTGAAGGCGTTCATGAGGTGGAGGATATCGGTGTCACTAAACCTGCGGCAGAAGTCACCCGCAGTGGTCGGGTCGGGAATCCGCTCGGCGCCTACGGCATTGAGGTAAGCTTCGTCACTGCGCCGATCTTCCAGATGCTCAAGGCAATTGCCACCGGCAAGCAGATTCATTGCAATATTCATCACATGATCGGCTTCGTCGTAGGGCAGATGAAGTTTGAACAGCGGTATCGCTTGGTTGATTTCGTTGCGAAGATCGAGTTGCTTTGACAGTTGGAGAATGGTTCCGATGCCGCCGGCAGCGATGGCTTGCTGCTTGTCAGCGAGTTCGTATTGAATGTTCGGCGGAGTGATCATGGGTGACGAACCGGACCAATTCTCCTTGGCGATTCTCCGCAACATTTTTCGCTTGCGTGCTCTGGCTTTTCGACGTAGCTTGATGTTCACTCGAAACCCTCGTTTGCGTGCGTGACTTGAAGTTGTAGTAATCTCCAATTTACGCGATAAACGCCGAGGGTTTTGAGCTTTCTAATCTATTTTCCAATCAAGCTTCGCTTGATTAAGGACTAGAGCGACGGCTTCGTGTAGTGGAAGTCTGGGCATCGCGCCCAAAAGGTTTCGCGATTTACGTCATACCCGAGATTTCTTCAGAGTTCCGACAGATGTTGCTTCGGCAACCTCGCTTACTCGCCTCACGCCTCGGCACATTTCAACTCACCCAACAGTGCCAGAACAAAATAGGCTCTACTGAATCACCACAGGAAGCTGTATTCGTGATTGCGGTGGAGAATGTGTGGGCACAACATTCAGATCTTTACGGAGAACCGCGATTTACTTCTGTGCTTTCCGCATCAAGCGTCTGAGCGTTGGTGAAATGGCAGAACTGATGCCCATAGTGTCAGTCAACTCTTTGTTGTCGTCGATCTTGGTAGGCATGTTTGAAGACAGGATTCCCCGCACGAGTGTTTGGGTGGTGAGCTTGTCGAGCGGTTTGATCATTGCCGTAGTCCCACCAAAATGTCCGACTACATCGCCGATTTCTTTGTCGAGCAGACTGGTGACGACAACCACCGGCAATTGATTAATCAGCGGATCATCGCTCCCGCGGATTGCATTTATCAATTCCAGGCCAGACATGCGGGGCATTTCAATGTCGGTGATTATTAAGTCGGGTGGAGTCTCATTGATCGACTCGATTGCGCACCGACCATCCATGACGAGAGTGACTTCCATCTTAAGTTCGCTGAGCCAACTGCGTAAGACTTCGCGAGCGGAACGAATGTCATCGGCGACGAGGACACGATAGTTAGATTTTGAGTCTTGCATCTTGCTTCCTAAGTTATCGCGTCAATCGTCCGCAATTGTTATCCCGTTGTATCGCGACGGCCGTTCGACATTGCATACACGCAATTTGGCGTGCTCGCGGTGGCTGATGCGATCGTTATCTAGAAATACTAGGTGGCTACACTCCGGCCGCTTCGTTGCCTACAGAGCTACAACGGTGTCGACAGCACGAGATCGCAGCATCATCGCTTGACCGCCTCGGCGATCCGGCGTTTGACGTACATTGAACGATCCAGCGTCTGATTTGTTGGGACAGCTCTTTGAGGAGTTCCGTGCGTTTTTCGGTAGCAGTGGCCATGTCCTTCCCAATGCGTGTGCGATTATCGTGCATCGCGACTGCATTTGGGCAGCAGTCTCCGAGTTTATCGCGATACATGAATCTGATTTTGCCTCGGTCGTTCCGGCATTAAGAACTATCCTCTTGCGATATTGACCTTAAAGCTTTAACCACGAACGTTAAGCAAATCATGTGCCAGACTCTATGGCGGGAAGGTTGCGAACAGGAATGTCACCAGCAGCCAAGGAAATCTTTGTAAGTGAAATCTGAGACGACTTCGTCACTGAAACGGGTAGTCAGCAATCTTCATAGCAAAGATGGAATTCCCGTTAGTCGAGGACACCACTAACCTGAATTCAACTTTCAAAGTGAATTCCGCAAAGCGTGGTTTGGAAACGGTTTACGACAACGACTTCCGATACGCTTTCTCTGCGTAGTACCACGAAACCGGATTTCGAGTTCGTTTGGAGTCAATTTCCGAGTCAAACGCGCAAAACTCAATCTCTCGTTTTCCCGTGGTTTCGCACAAAAATACCCGGCTCAGTTTTGGGCTGGACCGGGTATCGAGTTGGTAAAGGCTAAGCTGAGAGTAGGTTGTTACGCAGCATCGGCGTCAGTTTGGCCGTTTCCATTGGCCCTGTTCCCTGCGCTGGCGTTGCCACGTCGCGCACGCCCATCGGCCATCGCTGTACCATTCTCCCTGGCATCCTTATCCAAGGCAAGCTTCAAACCTC
>NZ_BAABGA010000092.1:0-645 GCF_039541335.1 Novipirellula rosea
TGGGGTTGAGACAAAACCCAGCAGCCTACCGAAGTCAAATCTCATCCCCCCGCCGAACGCTTACGGCCGTGGCATGTTCCGCGATTGCAGCTTCTTTTAAGGTTTCTCAGTGCTGGTATGTTAAACCGAGCGATTTCGAACTCGACAAATTCACCAAAGGTGTTGGCGACACGGTTGTCTACAATATCGAGATTTGATTAACAGTTATTCACGATCAATTCTCTAGCGTCGCAAACAATTGCACGACATCTTCCTCGGAGTGATGTCTGCACTCTGAGTTTGTTCCATCGGTAATTGCTGGATCAATTTGCGATGACGTCAGCAGACATGGCAACTCTGTCCCACTTGCTTGGTTGTATATGCTCTCCATTGACGACCAGAATCCCTGTGAAGACTACCGAAGTAAGCTGGTAGGCCAGCATCGTGTCAACACCTTCCATCACGCGTAGTTCGTGTCTCGTTGACGATGCGACGTTTCTCCCCAGCTCCCTCTTGACTTTGACGCACCACTGAGTTCGTAATTTCTTGGCGTGTGCAAGAAACTCTTCACAGAATATGGCAGTTAAGAAAGTCACGGATGGGTTCTGGAATTGCCCACGAAAAGTTGACAGTGGACCGGTCTTAACGGGAAGGTAAATGGTGCGT
>NZ_BAABGA010000093.1:0-7653 GCF_039541335.1 Novipirellula rosea
CAACGAGCCCCACCCAGAGCTGGCTACCGCCAACTCTGACCTCCCCACAGGGAGGTGAAATCGGTTTACCCTCCCAGCATGCGTCGGGAGGGTCGAAAAACGAGCCTTCCGCGAGTTTTTCGGGGAGGGCTGGTGAAACCATGCTGGCACGGTCCACCTCTAACACTGCGAGCCCCACCCAGATCCGGCTGCCGCCGGCTCTGACCTCCCCACGGGGAGGTGAAATTCGTTTCACCCTCCCAGCCTGCGTCGGGAGGGTCGAAAAACGAGCCTTCAGCGAGTTTTTCGGGGAGGGCTGGTGAAACCATGCTGGCACGATCCACTTCTAACACAACGAGCCCCACCCAGAGCTGGCTACCGCCAACTCTGACCTCCCCACAGGGAGGTCAAGCACGCTTACGCGCTCTATCCGTTTTGATATTCCGCGAGCGCCGACATCGAACCCTTCAACTGATCGTACAGATCGCGATAGATCGGGAACAACTTATTGTAACTAGCAACCGCTTTGCGATCCGGTTTGGTTTCCTCGGCGATCTTGATCGTGGCACTGCATGCCGATTCAATCGACTTGTAGGCTCCGTCGCCAACCGCTGCCAACAATGCAACACCAAACGCCGGTCCTTGCTCGACTTCCAAACGCGTGATCTTTTTGCCGAACACATCCGCTTGCATCTGTCGCCAAAATGGATTTTTGCTGCCGCCGCCCGAGGCTCGGATTTGACGCACCGGGACGTCGAGCGACTGGATAATTTCCAGGCTGTCGCGAAGTGCGAACGTGATCCCTTCCATCACGCTGCGGGTCATGTGTCCGCGCGTGTGAGTCAGATTCATCCCCACAAAGCTGCCGCGTGCATTCGGATCGGCATGCGGTGTGCGTTCGCCGTTTAGATACGGCAAGAACAGCATCCCATCGCTGCCCGCATTGACCGCTTCGGCTTCGGCCGTGGCCGCTTCGTAACGTTTGTCTTGGTCGATGCCCGCCAAGCCTTTGACGATCGAATCGACCCACCACTGCAGCGCCCCGCCGCTGGTCAGATTCACGCCCATCATGTGCCATTTTCCGTTGACCGCATGACAGAACGTATGCAGTCGTCCGGCGGCATCGTATTGCGGTTGGTCGCTGTGAACAAACATCACCCCGCTGGTGCCAATCGATGTGCTGAGCACGCCTTGTTTGACGACGCCATTACCGACCGCACCCGCCGCACAATCCCCCGCACCGCCAACGACTTTGCAATCGGTGGTCAACCCTAGCTGCTTGGCCGCTTCGCTGGTTAGCGTCCCGGTGACTTCGTCGCTCTCGACGACGCGAGGCAACAAGTCAGAATCGAGATCGAGTTTCGTTAACAGCTTTTTCGACCAACCTCGTTTGACTACATCCAACAGCAGTGTGCCGCTGGCATCACTGACCTCGGTGACAAAATCTCCGGTTAAACGGCGGCGAATCTCGTCTTTAGGCAGCAGAACTTTGGCGAGTTTGTCAAAGTTTTTCTTCTCGTTGTTGCGAAGCCAGAGGATTTTGGGGGCTTGGAAACCGGTCAACGCAGGATTGGCGACCATTTTAATAAGCGCCTTGCGTCCTCCGGCCGCCGATGTGATTTCGTCGCACTCGGCCGCCGTTCGCTGGTCGTTCCACAACAATGCGGGACGGATCACGTTGCCTTGCTTGTCAACAAAGACCGAGCCGTGCATTTGTCCACTCAGCCCAATTGCCTTGACGTCGGCTGGCTTCACTTTGCTAGACGCCATCACCTCATTGACTGTTTTGACAGTCGCGTTCCACCACAGCTCGGGATCTTGTTCGGTCCAACCGGGGCGAGGCTGCGCGAATGGATATTCCGCGGTAGCTTCGGCAACAATTTTCCCATCGGCTTGAATCAACAGCGTTTTCGTGCCGCTGGTTCCAATGTCGATTCCAAGATAGTGGCTCATGAGGATTCCAAAGAAAAGTATCAAAAACGGTCTCGAACAGCAGCCCACTATAATGCGTATACGGCGTTAGCCATACGGCAGACCTCGACTGAATTTCACTGTTCTTTCGCGGTTTCCACTTATCTCATTTGTTCCCCTGATCTCCCCGCAAAGTAAACACCGTGGCTGAATCTCGACATGCGATCCAACTGAATCGACGCCAGCTACTCGCCACGGCAAGCGGCGCCATCCTGACATTGCCTGGCTGCACGCCGCGTCCGGAGGCTGAACCTCAGTCGACCGCGTCCCGCAGCGACGTTCCGGTCCGCATCGCGATGGTCGGGACGTCCGAACAGGCCGAGATTGTCTCACGGTCCTGGTCCTCGATCGATGAACAACCTCTGGCAATCACCACGATTCCGCTGGCTCGCGGCGACGCAGAACGCCAGACGATGGATCGGCTGATCGCGGAAACGGGCAAAAGCGATCTGGTCATTTATCCGCTGTTGGCCGTCCCGGAATTGGTGCATGCCGAAGCCATCGTGCCGATTAGCGAAGAACAATTCGATGCGATGCAGGCCGAGACCGGCGAACTCTATTCGGCGGTTCGCAACGGGGCGGCTCGCTACGCCGATGAATTTGTTGCGATGCCGATGGGCGCCAACCAACCGGCACTGCTCAGCACCGCAGAAGTCCCGCAACTTTCGTCCTGGGATGACTACGACCGCTGGGTCAGCAAGGATCTAAACGGTAAAGCGAATGAACCGCTCGCCGAGGGCTGGGCAGCATCGATGTTCTTGTGGCGGGCCGCCTCGAGCATTTCCCGAGGCTGGCTATTCAGTCGCAATGATTTAAAGCCCACCGTTAACGAGGAAGCTTATGTCGATGCGCTACAGCAGATGATCAAAACCGCGGCACATTACCCCGCCGCCCGGCAATCTCCGACTGAAATTTGGTCATCGATCCAGAGCGGTGAATTGTTGGGAGGAATCGGTTTTGCAAAGAATAATTCGACCGACGAATCCGAAGTCAGCATCAGTAATTTGCCAGGCACCGACGACAATAATCGTCTGCTCTTGGACCCGTATTCTCCCGTCATTTCGCTTTCGGCAATGTGCCGACAAAGTGCTGTTTCGAAACGACTGATGGATTGGATCACCGGCGGCGATGGCAGCGAGTCGATCCGCCGGCAAGTCTCGGGCGTGACGACGACCCGAGCGATGGTGCAGTCCGAAATCACGGCTGAACCGCGTCGCCAAAGTGCCTATGAAAGCTGGTTGACTCAGCGGCTGCGGACGCCCGTGACGCTGCCGCCGCTACAGTTGTTCAGTGCCGGCGAATACTACAGCGTGCTCGATTCCGCGGTCATCGAGGCGATTGACGGGAAAATCAAGGCAAAACCGGCACTTGATCGGGTAGCCAAGCAGTGGGACGCGATCACTGAGCGAGTAGGCCGCGAAAAGCAATTGTCGGCCTGGCGACGAGCCCAAGGATTGCGTGCCTGAGCCAGCTGCATCTCCCCCGCAATTCCTATTACAATAATGTGGGATAGGCCTCCAGCCTGTCTTAGCATCGCACGTCGCGATAGTCGTGAAGACTTTCGTCCCTCACGCCCCCACCCGAGAACTTTCGGCGTTTTTTCGCTACGAAAAGACCATGCCTGCCGTGACAGGCTGGAAGTCTATCCGATATCCCTCCCACTTAAGCAGACCTCACCAATGACGCTCCGCTTTCTCGCCTCGCATGGCATGCTTGCCATCGCCATGATCACTTCGACGCATTTGACAGTTGCATTTGCCGATTCTCCTTGGCCGCAATTTCGTGGTACTTCGGGTGACGGCATCGTCGCGGGCCAATCGATTCCGCTGCACTTTAGTGAAACGGAAAACGTGACTTGGAAGACAGAGCTTCCTGGAAAAGCGTGGTCGTCCCCCGTGATCGCCGATGGCACGATTTGGTTGACCACCGCGATCGAGAACATGCCCAACGATGATGAACGAATTGCGTTACTCAAGCAGAAAGACGTTGAGGCAAAGAAATTCAATCAAGTCGCGATCGCAAAGTCGATCTCGCTGAAACTACTGGCGGTCGATTTCGCGTCCGGCAAACTTCGACACACGATTGACCTGACGGAAATTGAGGCCCCCGATCCGATCCATTCGCTCAACAGCTACGCTTCGCCAACGCCGGTGATTGATGGCGAACATATCTATTGCCACTTTGGAACCTTTGGGACGTTTTGCGTCGATCGAACAAATCGCGAGATCGTATGGAGTCGCACTCTGCCGCTAGAACACGGGGTCGGTCCCGGCAGTTCACCGTTTATCTTCCGCGATCGTCTCGTGCTGATCCAAGACGGAATGGATCGCCAATACGTCACGGCGCTGGACAAAGCGACAGGCGAAACGGCATGGGAAACCGACCGACCTGAATTGGAAGCTCCCAGTGGCGAGATGAAAAAGTCGTACTGCACACCGATTGCGATCACGGACAAACAAGGCCGCGAGCAATTGATTTGCATGGGATCGCAGTGGATTGTGGCCTACAACCCCAGCGATGGCAGCGAAATTTGGAAGGTCTATCACGGCAAAGGATTTTCTGTGGTTCCGCGTCCCGTCTATGGCGACGGTGTCGTTTATTTCTGTACCGGATTTGGCAAGCCGATGTTGATTGCGGTGAACGTCGAGGGATCCGGCGACGTGACCGACTCGCATATTTTGTGGCAAGTAAAAAAAGGTATCCCCGCCAAACCGTCACCGGTTCTGCACGACGGGTTGCTGTATGTGATCGAAGACAGCGGCGTGGCCAGTTGTTTTGATGTGAAGAACGGCGAGGAAGTTTGGAAGCAGCGAATTGGCGGCAAGTATTCCGCGTCGCCGGTGTTGGTGGGCGGTCATTTATTGATCGGATCCCATGAAGGCAAAGTCACGTTGATCCAGCCCGGCAGCGAGGGCAAGGTCGTGGCCGAGAACGAGGTGGATGGCCAAATCATGGCCTCGCCCGCCATCGTCGACAATGCGTTGATCCTGAGAACCGACAAAGCGCTCTATCGAATCGAAGGTTAGTGTTGGGCCTACGATTGTCGCTCGGCTTTCCAAGCCGATGGCGTGCATCCCATTTGATCGTCGACGCGAGTGTAGCTCCGCAGGCCGGACCAAGTCACGAAAAAGCGACGCCGATCCGGCTACCGAAGGTGACCTCATGTTCGTTACCGCCGCGATGCCGGATCTTCGCTCCGCTGCGATCCGGCCTACCAACTTAATTGGTACCACCCACCAAAAATCGATTGGGAGATAGGTTGATGTCGTTTCCGCATGCGCTGCTGTGGCTTCTGTTCAGCTTCACCACATTGCAGGCGATATTGGGTGGATCGCTCGACGACGTGACAATGGATGTCGAGTTGTCGGAATCGTCTGTCGTTGATGGTGACGTCGTGTTTGCCAAAATCACGCTGACCAATTCGGGATCGTCCGAAGTCGCATTTCAGACGATTGATCCACTACGTCACCTCGATGTGATGAGTCACGAATTCATTGCGTCGCCTTATGCGATCGTCGGACATCGAGCTGGTTCCGATGATGACCTTCAAGGAAACGTTGTCACGCGACTAAATCCAAAAGAACGTGTGTGTTATCTGGTCATGGTCCGAATCCTCGGACAAGAATTTTCACATTGGGAAAAGGAGCCTCAAGCAGCCCGCTTGGAATTTACCGTCCGACTTTTTCGTACTCCTGACGAATTGTCCAGTGACAAGGATCCCCATCTGGGAATATTGCGTGCGAAGATTGTCGGGGAAATTGTGAGCGTTCCGATGGTTGCTCGACTCCTACCTATACCTAATCGTCGATTTCTCAGGGGAAATTTCCAGAGAGTCATGGGCGAAATCCATGGTGGATTAACCGTCAAAGACGTCTACTCGACGCCCATGTTCACTTCACACCCAGGCATATTGAAAAGGCCTTCGTTTCCGCTGGATGATCTGACGCAATGGCAAAAGCTGCAAGAAGATTTTTTCGTTCCAGACTCGGTGCTATATCGGCTTGTATCAAACTCACTAGCCTATGACGCGATTCGCCAAGATACGGAACTTAGCGACGCGAGGTGTTTCCAGAAAATTCGAAGCCTTATCCAAAAGTCTCCGCCAATGGAACGGTGGTGGATGCTCGATCAAATTCACCAAGACCCTAAACTAGAAAACAGGAAGGATTTGGTTGCAAAAATCAAATCCGTTCTCGACGCATTTCCATTGAAAAGAATTGAGGGGCATGAGCCACAACCAATCGAGAAAATTCCCACCAGCGACCTGCGAATCGACATCGAATTGTCCGAGCATCAGATCATTGATGGCGACGTCATGTTCATTGAACTGAGTTTGACCAATCAAAGTGATAAAGAAATATTCATTCACCATTTTTGGCTTGAGAAGAGTCTTGAGGTTCGATTTCCTAGTGGTACGGAACGACGATCAATGGTCATGACCAACGTACCGTCGGACGGCCTCTCGCTGATCAGCACGTACATGACCATCTCTCTAAAACCCAAGGAATCCTTTCAAAAGACCGCACTCATTCGATTGCCCTCCCTTTTTCCTCAGCGGGCGGCTCGTTTCGAGGATCCACCGCACTTGCCTGAGGTCGAAATTACACTAAAGCTCAATTCGTCTGCGGCAATGTTTCCGAAAAGAGACATATCACAAACGCTTGGTGAAATCACGGGGAAGCGACTTTCACTACCTCTTTATGGCAATATCTTGCGGGACGGAAACCCTAACTCGCAAGCGTTACAGCAAATCCATGGAATCCAGCGTTTCATCTATGTCGGGGGCCACGGGTATAGAATCGATTACGAACTACGGCGTACTGTTCCGCTTTTCTCTGCGGCCGAGTTTCCACTCGAACCGTTGGTCGTATGGAAATTTCTTCGAGACCACTCGATACGCGACGACACGTCGCTGGCGAGGCTTATCGATACATCAATTGGGAACGAGAGGATTGCCGATGAAAACGAGAATTGGAGAACTCAACACGCCCAAATTTTGGACTTGATCAAAAACTCACCCCGAATCGAAAAGAAATGGCTGTACTATTTCCTCTCTCACGACCTGTTGGCTCGTATGGATCTTAACATGGACGAACAAATCGAGTTCTATCAGTTGCAACGCGAAGCCGATGCGTCATTCGCTCGAACGCAATCGACTCTCGAATCGGCACAGAGTAAAGGAGCGAATCCGTGACGAGCATTGTCGCTCGGCTTTCCAAGCCGATGGCGTGCGTCACGTTTGATCGTCGACGCGAGTGTAGCTCCGCAGGCCGGACCAAGTCACGATAAAGCGACGCCGATCCAGTGACCGAAGGTGACTTCACGTTCGTTTCCGCCGCGATGCCGGATCTTCGCTCCGCTGCGATCCGGCCTACATTGTCGCTCGCAGTGTTAGAAATAGACCGTGCAAGCTCCGTGCAACCAGCCCTCCCCGACCGCTATCGCGGCCGACCCTCCCAGCGGGCATTGGTGTCTACACAAAACGATCGATTTGATATTGATTGCCGGATGGGATTCAAATTGCGTTGGAAAAACGCCTGCAAACACAGTATCAAACACAGATTAAGTCGCATATGAAGGCTGCCACAAGGTCCAACCCGGGGCCTCACTGCCCGGTGGACGTCGAGAAAACGACTTCGGCCAGTCAGAACCTGTGGCGTTTCCTGAAGAATGATCGGGTTTCGCTTGAGAAACTTATCGAGC
>NZ_BAABGA010000094.1:0-46471 GCF_039541335.1 Novipirellula rosea
TCGCCAAGAGAGCCGCATGAGTGCTAGCTTGAAAGGGCTCGCCTTACGGCCCACGGCTCACCATTTCGATTTGCGTTTGGATTAAAGCAACAAGCCGTCAACGGCTTTCGTCGTATTTGCCGAATGATTCGAAACACTTGACGAGTTTCGCTACAGGATACTTTCGGCGACCAGACGTTTCATGTGGGGGCGGCATTGATCGACTCGCCATTGCCCCACGCCCTGAGCATCGATGTCGTATTTCATCAACATGTAGATCTTCTTGGGCTCTTGGTTGCTGTTCGGATTCAGAAACAGCAGTTCGGCTTGTTGCATCCCGTAGTACTGGAAAACACGCACTGGTTCGCCAAGTTCCCACGCGACGCCTGGGCCGACGTCGGTCAATTGTTGGTTGATTCCGTCCGACTCAAATTCCGTGAGCGTCTTCATGTTCTCTTCGCTTGACTGATAGTGGTCCATCAGCGGCATGTGCAGCGGCAGACGATTCACGGCCTCCTTTTTCAGTTCCATCGCGATGGCGAATTCCCCTTTCGCGACCACATCGAGGTATTGGCGGGCAAAATACTCGGCTTGATTGGCGAGCGTGCGGGATTTCATGCTGTGAACAAAGTATCCACATGACCCAAAGGCCACTGCGAGCACCAACCCGATGCGGGCCGGAGTCACGCCAACCGGTTTTTGTTTGTCCCAAGGCCGTAGCGCGACCAAACCGAGGGCAATCGCAATCACTGCGGTCACCAGCATCGGATAGCCAATGATGCCCAATGCACTCAACAGGCCGAAAAACAGGCATAGGAAACCCGAGATTCGCAACGGGGGAACCGACTCGTCCTCCTCAAAGCCTCCTTCGGCGCCCATCATGGGAACGATCGGTTTTATCTCAGCATCAGTCGGCATCTTGCAAAAGAGCTCATACAGGGGGGGAAGTGGGATCGATTCAGACGAGAACTGCGTTCGCTGTGGAAACACGACGTTTTCGCGTTTGGCGAAACTTTCGTCGTGACAAAGCGGTAGTGTGTCTACGCCCTTGGTGGGTGGACGGTTTTGCAAGCTTACGCAAAAAGTCCAATTTTTTTAGCTTGCCCGTCGGCGGGGCCCGAATCCCGCGCCGCGTCAAACACGCAGCGAGAATGGGCGGGAAATTGCGTCGCTTTTGCATGAGGGCGACGGCCGGCGAGAGCGGCGGATCGATGATGTCGGGTCTGTGCTAGCAATGAATTCGTCTAGCCCAGGCGACCGCATCTGGTTTACAAGACAGGCTTCAACTTGCTGATTTTCGCAGACAATAGACGGATCTACTCGTCAGGGACGACGAACAACGATGAAAAATTTTGGTCGCGCACTTCGCATCGCACTGCGTCGTAAATGGTCGATCACCGGGATCGTGATGACATCGATGTTGATTGCCGTCCTATGGGGGGCCAATATCGGCACGCTGTACCCGTTGGTCGAAGTCGTTTTTAAGGGCGACAGTTTGCCGGGGTACGCTGAAAAGCAAATCAACCAGACCGATGCTCGGATCGACGAACTTGATGCTGAAATCAACCAATTGTCGGCAAAATTAGCGGAGGCCGACGAAAAGACGGCCAAAAACCTGCGGCTTCAGATCGAAACTGCCACCGCGACCCAGACGGCGATCGCGGAATCAAGCAGCTATCTGCGGTGGATGAAACCGACGATCGATGCCTACGCTCCTCGCGGTTCCTATGCGACGTTGATGTTGATCGTGGCCCTGTTGGTCGGCGGAACGGCGGTCAAGTTAGTTGCTCTATTAATTAATCTAATGCTGGTCCAGTATGTCGCTGAATCAGCGGCGGTGGACCTTCGCGCTCTGTTCTTTCGCAAAGCGTTGCGGTTGGACCTCGATTCATTTGGTGAGAACGGTTCGGCGGATTTGACGTCGCGGCTGACCAACGATATCGCTCACGTCTCGGCGGGGATCACCGCGTTATTGGGGCGGCTTGTTCGTGAGCCGCTGAAGATGGCGGTCTGTTTGGGCGGCGCGATGTTTGTGTGTTGGCGGTTGCTGTTGTTCGTGATGATTGTCACGCCGTTGGTCGGATTGGTGATGCATCATCTGAGCCGCGCGATTCGTCGAGCAAGTCGGCGGGCGATGGAAGAGATGAGCCAGTTGTACGGGATGCTGAACGATTCGTTCGCAGGGATCCGAGTCGTCAAGGCCTTTAACACGCAAGGGTTTGAACGTGCCAAGTTTGATCGTGGCATCCGTGCATACTATGGCAAATCGATGAAGATGGCGTTCTACAACACACTGGCCCGCAGCAGCAGCGAAATGCTGGGGATGACCGTGGTGGGACTGGCGATCTTGGCAGGTGGCTATTTGGTGGTCAATCAACAAACCAGCTTGTTTGGGATTCCGATGAGCACGGTGCCACTGGAGGTCGGCGAGATTTTGATGTTCTTTGGTTTCTTGATCGGTGCTTCGGATCCGGCCAAAAAGTTATCCGATGTATGGAGCGGTTTGCAGCGAGGTATTGCAGCGACGGAGCGTGTTTATGAGATCATTGATAAACCCATCCGTGTCGCAGAACCCAAGAATGATCGCACGACGGCGCGACCGCATCGCGAGATTCGGCTCGAAAATGTGGTCTACCAATACACCTCAGGCCCGACCGTGTTGCGTGGAGTGGACTTGACGATCCGTCATGGCGAGACGATTGCCGTGGTCGGCCCGAACGGCAGCGGCAAGAGCACGATTGTCAATCTGTTATGCCGGTTTGACGATCCGCAAAGCGGGCAAGTGTTGTTGGATGACACACCGATTCACGAGATGAAGACTCGCGATTTGCGACGCCGAATTGCCTTGGTGACTCAGCGAACGATCTTGTTTGACGACACGATTGAAAACAATATTCGCTACGGTTCGCCTGGCGCCGATTCGCATGCGGTGGTACGAGCGGCGAAGATGGCGTTTGCCGATGAGTTCATTTTGCGAAAAACGCCCGATGGTTATCAAACGCGGCTCGGCAGCAACGGGACGCAACTCTCCGGAGGCCAGATGCAACGGCTCGCCTTAGCGCGTGCCTTCTTGCGGAATCCCGATATCTTGATTCTTGACGAAGCGACGAGCCAGATCGATCTGGAAAGCGAGCAATTGATTCATCAAGCGCTAGCGAAGTTCTTGGTCGACCGCACCGGAGTGATGATCACGCATCGCCACAGCAGTTTGTCGATGGCTGACCGGATCGTGGTGATCGAAGCGGGACAGATCTCTGACTCAGGACGCCACGACGAATTGATCACTCGCAATCGGTTCTACCAAAGTCTGTGTGGCAGCGAGCAGCGAAAGGCTGCTTAAAGAGAGTTCCCCGAGAAGACGCTCGTGGAGCAAGCCGCGTTGCGGAAGCCGTCAACGACTTGTTGATTTATTGAGCCGCTCGCGCGTCAGCGGCCGGGTCCCACGCGGTACCCGGTGCCTTACGGCCCACGGCTCACCATTGCAATTCGCATTTGGACTAAATCAACAAGCCGTCAACGGATTTCGGTGGCGGCGGTCAAAGGGGAACGAAACTCTCGCATGAGTTCCGCTACCCCGTTTCTTTGCCTTTGGCTTCTCTGTCTTTTGACAAGGCACGTGAGGTGCTAGAAGTTGGGGCGTGCTAGAAGCCTGCACCGGAGAACGGATCTTCCATCGGTGCTCCTCCGCCAAACGGATCGCTGGCACCAGCGTCCCCTCCGGCATCAAAAATGTTGCCGCCGTCATCACCGGGGGCAGCCGCGTCCATGGCTGCAGGGGCGGCAGCGTCACCTTTGTCGGCGCCAGCGAAGGCGTCGTTGGATTCCAGTTTTGCTTCGCCGGTGGCAAATTCCACATCGTCGGCGAAAGGATTTTCGGCGGTGGGCGGAATGGGTGGCGGCGTGACTGCGTTTCGCGGAGCGGATGCTTTTGCCGCCGGAGCTGCTGCCGCTGCGGCGCTGTCAATTTCGCCATAACGCTGCTGTGAACGGCTTGCGGCAGTCGCCATCAATTCCAAACGTGCCGTCTGGCGAATCTGTTCTAGCTTCAGCCGTTCGGCGCCTTGAAAACGGGCCAACGAGCGACCGATCGAGGGATTGCTGCCGGCGCGGGCTTCGAGTTCCGCACCCTGACGCCAATCCTCTTCCGCTTCGTAGGGATTTCCCAACGAGTTAGCGACCAAGCCACGAAAGTAGTAGGCGCGAGGGTCTTTGATGCCATTGTCGATGGCCATCGAGAGAAATTTGTTGGCGTCGTCGTAACGGCCGGCATAGAAGGAGTGCACTCCTCGACCGTACATCTCGGACAAAATCGGGTTTTGGGCGTTGGCGGAAGGAGAATCCGTCAGCAGGCAAAAGGAGCCTGCGGCAACCAGAACCGCGCTGAGTAACGTCTTTTTCATCGGGCGTGCTCCCCGTATGGAGGGGTGGTGTTTTGTGCTAATCGTGAGGTGTTTACCGAACATTCTGCTCGCAAAGGATTTTGCGTTCTACAAACTCTAGTTATCGCATCACGCTCCGGCAAACGTTTTCTTTCGTGTCATGCGGCGTCACACGATTAACGTTTTAAGAAAAGGCCGACCTGTGACCCATGTATGGCCAAACAGCGGCATCACCGATTGTAACCAATTTGTCGCTCAGGTAAGCAAATTACTGAAAATTAGGCGGCTGCGGGGACTGTATCGATGCTCGCTTCGTCGTCGATCGCTCGATCTGCGTCGATTGCCTCGACCGCCCGACGTAATACCGGATCTAGACTCAAGCCGCCCTCCGGCATCCCTTCCGCTTCGACGCCTTCCTTTTCAGAGGTGGGGTCATCGCTCGTTTCGTCGCTGTGTAGTTGCAGTTCCGACGCGGCAGCCAAACTCGGGTAAGACGCCTCACGCCACCGTTTACTCAATTTTTCCAGCGTGCTTTCATCCAGACTGACTTCCATCTCGGGATTAGGAGTGACCCCCCACTCGTCTTCGGGTTTGGCATCGATGACGCGATGGATATTTTTGCCGCTGGGGCGATAGTACCTCGCGACCGTTAATCGCAGTGCACTGCGTCCGTATTGCAGCGGCAGGATATTTTGGACGGTTCCTTTGCCGTAGCTGCGTGTGCCCACCACGACTGCCCGCTGATGATCTTGCAAACATGCCGCAACAATCTCGCTGGCACTCGCCGAATTGCCATCGATCAGCACGGCGACAGGTTTGTCGCTTTTGACCAACGTGCCGGTCTGGGCGTCGAATTCGTCATAAACCTTGCCGCCTCGGATCCGCGTCGAGACAATACGTCCGCGATCGAGAAACATGTCACAGATGTCGACTGCGGCGTACAACAACCCGCCGCTGTTGCCACGTAAATCGAGCACCAAGCCACGGAAATCATTGTTCAACCGTTCCAGCACGGTGCGAAGTTCGCCGTCGGTCTTTTCGCCAAAACTGGTCAGCCGGACGTAGGCGATCGAGGGATCATCTTGTAATCGATAGACCCAATGGTTGTTTTCATCTCGATAGTCCCCGATCACCGATTCGAGTTCAATCGTCGATCGGTCAATCGACAACGACAGCTCTTGGGCGTCCCCATCTTGACCATCCTCGTCTGGACCATCCCCGTCTTGACCATCCCGGCGTACAACGACGTACACGATGGTGCCGATCGGGCCTTTTAATCTTGCACTGACCTCTTTTAGGTTCAGTTTGGAAACATCCTCGCCGTCGATTTTGACAATCTCATCCCCCGGCATCATCCCTGCCCTCAGTGCCGGCGAACCGACGAGGGGGGTGACAACACGGACGGGTTTGGTGATGTCGGGTTGCTCGACGTAAATACCGATACCCGCAAACTCCTGACTCATGCTGTCTTGAAACGACGCATAGGCATCCAGCGGGATGAATTCGCAATTTTGATCCAGGATCGATGTCATGCCGTTCATCGCGGCGATCAGCAAGCGGTCTTCATCAATCGGGTCGACATAGTGATGGTGGATCAAATCGAGTGCGTCGCCCACCAACATCGCAGGCTTCGCTCGGCGATGCGTCAAAAAACACAATAGCGAGAAACAAAGCGTTAGCAGAATGATATTCAGATTGCGTGATGGCATGCAAACGAAGCCCAATGAAGAGGCGAGCGAACGAGAATCGACAAGTTTGGCAGAGCGCTGCGAATCGAGGGCGTGCAAAATGACGCCGCCCCCCTACTACGCCCCTTCAATTGTACCCGACAGATTGTACCCGACAGTCGCGTGAGGCAGACAGCACTAGAATTGTAGGTCGCGTTCAGCTTAGAAAACTTCGTTCCTCCGCGGTTTGCTGGTTAAACGCCCCCCATGAACGGGATCGGCAACAAGATCGCATGTTGTTGGATCCACGTCATCAAGCCATCCCAGCTGGTGTACTGGGACAGCTGCAAAAACGCCAAATAGATTCCCACGACCGGTAACATCAGCAGCCGTACGCTCCAGCGAGAAACGGCGGCCCACGTGCCGCGGGGCTCTTCAGGTTTGCTTCGCGCCCGTCGCAGTGCCAAGCCCTCGGCGATACGAGCGGGCAAGATAAACGCGACGAACACCAGACACGGTAACCAGACCACTTCACGCGGGGTGGCTTCGATCTTTAGCAGGTACAGCGGAATCGGCATCAGCACCAAGCCGATCACCATCGCAAGCAGCCACGCCCAGGGAGCACGGCGAAAATCGCGACGAATCGTGCGAACGGCAAATAGCCCCCGCAGTCGGTTGACCGAAGCAAAGTGAGCCTGCAGCATCGGCAGATAGAGCAGCGAGATGCCCATAAACAAAATACACACGGCACCGATCACTCCCGCAGCCCCTGGTTTTCCATTTCGGTTCGCGGCGATCAGCAGCATCGCCGGAGCGAGCCAGATCAATGTGCCGACAAAACCACGCAGCCCCAACCAAAAAAGACGCGGCAATTCAAACGCTGTCGTGAAATCCCACAACGAGTCGACTGCCGCATGATAGGTGCGCGGACGCCATGACTCGCGCAAAAAACGTTTAGGCTGCGGCCACAAATAATGCTTCAGGGATCCGCCGCGAACCCAGGCCCAAAGCAGATAACCGATCGCAAGGAAGCAAACCATGATCGCCATCGTTCGCATCGAAGCGGCTTGGGCCGAACCCGGATCAATCAACTGGGCAACCGATTCCCAGTGAATCAATAATTGAGTTGGCAGCGAGGCCAGGAAGATTGCGAGCGCGGCCAGCCCCACTTTGCCAGCACGACGCAAATTAGGCAGCGAGTCTGAAAATTTGGCTCCATTGGTTAACCGCCCCGCGACGTCCAACAAGTATCCAAACGCAATCAGTTGCAGCAAAGGGATCGCGGTCAACACCGCCAGGATCACGATCAGCGAAGCCAGCGAAAACGTGCCCGAGATCGACCACGTCAAAAAGCCCAACCCTCGTCGCAGCCGACTTTGCGGCGGCTTCGATTCAGGGGCCGCGATCGAAGTGGTGGCTGCGAAATCGTCGCCTTCGACTTTGGAATCCAGATCGCTGCTTTCACGGGCAAGCGTTGCCAGCAGCGGCATTTCGGACACGCCCCGCTGGACAAGCGACGCCACAACCACTTCGGGCTGCGTCTCGTTTGAAGTGTCGTTCAAATCGGTGTGGGGTGGGGACGGTCGAGCCACGATGGACGATCTCGAAGAGCGTTTGAGCAAGAAACGTTTGAGTCAGATACGGAGGTCGGGATTCCGTTCCGACTTCTATCCTATTCGCATCGGCTGCGGGGATCTTGGTAGCGTCAGTCTGATTTGATGCCAATTTTTGCGAAAACCATGGATTCGACGCTTTTCGTCCCAGGCCCATCGCGGTGGCCCGAGAACGCATCGCGGTGGCCCGAGAACGCATCGCGGTGGCCCGAGAACGCATCGCGGCAGATAGAGTGCGACTTAAGCGTTGCGTGTGATATGAATGTTGGAAGAGTGTGACGGTTCTAGCGGTCGTGCCCGAGTCGCTTAGGCTCGGACAAGTCATTGGGGTGGTGTGGCCGATAGTTTCTAGCAAGGCGGTATGGATTCCGTCTCGAGCAGGTCGATGTGAATGTCGACCCTGAGCTTTGGATGCCCATCGCGCATGCTGCTCTTGATTTGTGAACGCACCCGGCGGAAGGAACTGCCTGATATGAAACATTTAGTTCGACGCGGCCGCATTGCCATCGCAGCTTTGATGCTCAGCGTTTCAGTGGGAACCGTATCCGCTGATTGGCACCAATTTTGGCATCAAGCGAGCATTGATTACCAACGCAACAATGCATGGCCTGAACCATTCGAAGAAATGGACGCACGCCAAGTTACCGCCCCATTCGAGGTGATGAAAAGCAACGGATGGCGTCTCCATAACACGATTGGGCACGAATTGTTCCGATCCGGCGACGGTGCTTTGCTGGCGTCCGGGCACAATCGTGTTCACTGGATCGCGACCCAGTCACCTGAGTCGCGTCGCAATATCTACGTCTTGCGTGGCAAGAGCGACGAAGAGACCGATGCCCGCGTAGCTTCGGTACGGCAAACCCTCGCAGGTTTCCAAACCGCAGGTGTCGCCACCAATGTCTTTGTGACCGATCGCGAGCCCTCTACCGCACCCGGTGCTTGGGCGACCAAGATCAATCGCAATTGGATGGAAGTATTGCCTGAGCCCAAGCTTCCCTCGGTTACCGCATCCGGTGGTGCCACTGCAACCCAGTAAAGCTTGCAAGCAAACTGGCTAACCAAGCAGGCAAAGCGAAGAGGCCCAGCCGCCATTCGCTCGAATATTGCTAGCGTTTAAACAAAGACGGACTTTCTTCACAGGAAGTCCGTCTTTTTTATTGTCTTTTCAACAAATTGGTAAACGCAGTCAAGTTACCGGGGCAATCGGGTCGATCCCTAAAAACGGAACCATTCGATTTAACCGCAAATCTGCTTGCCCAGACTATTTTGAAGTCTCCACTCCTATTCGAGGACTTCATCGGCATGCCTTCGGGAGAATTTCTCGTGAAACGATCAGCAAAAATTCAACGCGCACTGCTCTTCTCGCTTATTGCTGGTTCAGCCGTGAGCTTCTCGACGGGGTGCTCGAACCAACGTCCGACATTCGCGTCGATGAACCCGTTTTCGCGATCGACGATCGATGCGCCTAAAGCGGACAAACCCTCGATGACCGAATCGATCGCTTCGACGGCGACCGGTGCCAAAGATCAAGTCAGTGCCGTCGGTGTCTCTGCCAAAAATGCGATCGGTAAAACCACCAACGCCATTGCGGGCGTCTTCCGCCGTGACTCGGACTCGGATTCCGCAGAGACTTCCGAAACCGATCCGCTGCGATTGACCGAAGAACCTGCGACCGTGGGGCCTGAGGTGCTTGTCGCCAACGGGCAACTTTGGGAATCGACTGGCAACTTCCAAAAAGCGATGGAAAGCTACAACAAGGCGTTGGAAAAAACGCCCAGTGATAGCGCCGCGCTGACCAGTATCGCGAGACTCCATTTCCGCCAGGGCAATCATGTCAAGGCAACGGAGTTCTTCCAGCTTGCGATCAAGCAGAGTCCTAGTGATGCCGCCCTGTACAACGATTTGGGGCTAACCCTCAGCAAGACAGGGAATCACGACGAAGCAGCAAAAATGATTGCCAAGTCGCTCGAATTAGCACCCGGGACCTCGCGTTATGCCAACAATCTGGCGAGCGTGTTGTTCGAGTCAGGCAAGAATCAAGACGCACTGCAGGTGCTGATGCAGAACAACAAGCCTGCGGTTGCCAACTTCAACATGGCCTACTTGCACTACAGCAAGGGGCAAATGAACGAAGCCCGCGGCTTCTTGTCGGAAACCCTCAAATTTGACGCTCAAGGTGCGAGCGACGCGGCGGTCAAGAAAGCGGTTGAACGTTCACGCGAAATGCTGGCACAGATCGATGCGTCACGCGGCGTGAGCCCAGCTCAATCGGCAGTTGAAAAAATTGCAGCCCAGCCGCCAAAAACACAAACTCCAACCGCACAAACGGCGGCCACTCCGGCAACCGGGGCTGCTGAGGCTGCTGCCAGCGTCGCGGCTCGTGCGAATACGGATGTGTCCGCAGCCCCAGTGAGCTATCGACCTGCTGCGACCACTTGGGGACCGGCCACATCGGCAATCGCTGCACCTTCGGCCACCGGCACGGCTGCGGCCGCGGCGCCAGCGATGCCAAGTTACTCGACACCAAGTTTTCAGCCGGCAACGTTGAGCGTCAATCCCAAGGCGACGCCAGAGACAACACCCGGCACGTGGCCAACCACTCCGGGGGCAGCAACCAAGCCTGCTGCGAAACCGGTTCAACCCGCCGCAGCTAAGCCTGCTGAAAGTGAAGCCAGCTCGTCACAAGGCTCGGGTTTCCAACTGCCACACGGATTCGAGTTCCCCGAATCGCACTGATCCTCAGCGAGCGAACCTCGCCAACAGGTTCGTCGATCCCCAGCCATCCCAAGTTGTGATGACACGTCAATCGTGCATTTCTTCTTGCGGATAGGGAACGGAAAGGTCGTGTAGCTCTGCCAGTGCATTGGATGCCGCTCGTTGTTCGGCATCCTTTTTGTTATTGCCCCAAGCGGCTGGAAAGCTGCGGTCTTCGATCACGGCCGAGATCAAGAACGCTTTGCGGTGATCTGGGCCCGTTTCGCGGATCATGCGGTAAACGGGAGTGCTGGAAAGTTCTCGCTGTGCATATTGTTGCAGCGTGCTCTTGAAATTGCTTGCGCCCTGGCTTTCGACTGCGACGCGGACTTCGTCGGCAAGCCATCTCTTCAAGCGTTCGCGAATCACCTCGGGGCCGCCGTCCAGATAGACCGCCGCCACGATGGCTTCAAAAACGTCGCTGACAAGTGACTTGGGAAAGCTGCGATTGCGAGTCACGCCGCGTCCGACGATCAAACAGCGATCCAGTCCAAGGGCGCAGGCGATCTTTCCGCATGACCGACGGCTGACGACATACGATTTGATCTTCGTCAAATCGCCTTCGTTGTATTCCGGGTATTCCTCGTACAACCAGTGGCAGACGGTCAATCCGAGCACCGAATCGCCAAGGAATTCGAGTCGCTCGTTGCTCTCGAGCCGATGAGAGGCGCCCGAGGCGTGTGTCAAAGCGGATAACAATAACGATTCGTCTTGAAAACGATAATCGATGATTTCCTGACAAAGCCGTAGTTTCGATGCCTGATCCCCCCCGTCGACACCCTCAAGGTCGTCGACAAGGTTGATTTCCGCGGCATCCGAAACGGAATCAAATTCCGATGAATTCACGAGTACACCCCGTTTGCTGTGTGACGTTGGTTCCAATCACCGCAGCAGGCAACGACCGAGTGGGATCTCCATCCTAAAAAAGGACATCCCGAGCCCGGTTTCTGCACGAGATAGGATCAATCCGATTAGGTTGGTCGGGCCAATGCTACTTGGCCTTCGCTCGGTCGATCACCTTGGACTTGCAGGAACCCAACGGGTTGGGAACCTGGACCAAAGGTCTCGTTCTACGCTGATTGGAAGAAGGACAACTTTCTGTCACACGCCGGTGATTGAATTCGAGCATTTTCGATTTCGGTCGCGTTGCGACACCGTCGATCATGGACTCAAGCACCGGTGTGTGACGAACTGGCCCAGTCTACCGAGTGGCATTCGGCTTGACCAGCGGAAAAAGTCCAGCGGCTCGATGGGGCGTCGCGAAACTCGCCAAACGTCCCCGGTTTTTTGGGGGGGACGGCCGGCGCTTTGGCGACGTGGGTGCGGAGAGGTTCTCTCGAAAAATTACGGTGCCGAGACGGTTTGGCGATCCGCGCGTCCCGCATTCGCAATCACTTCAGCATCGTCGATCACCAAAAAATGACCATGGTCCGAGGTCACGATCAACGCGGTATCGTCCCAGGCATCGTTGCGGTCGACCCAATTGACGATCGTGTCAAAGGCCGCATCGCCGCTGAGTACGGCGCCAATGCTGCTGTCCAAATTGTTGGCATGGTTGGCCCAATCGACGTCTCCCGCTTCGACCATCAACCAGAATCCTTTTTCGGATGTTTCCAGGATTCCTAAGGCGGCTTCGGTCATGTCCGCAAGCGTCGGATTCTCGTCGATATCGGCTTGCGAGTACGTTTCGGTTCCCTTGGCATCAAACGTGGGATTGAAGTTTCCATCCGCGGTTTGGAATGGTAAATGCCCGCCGGTGGCTCCGTAGAACCCGAGGAAACGAGTCCCTTCACGAATCGCTTGCTCGGCGCCTTTCATCAATCCCTCGCGTCCCGAAACGCCCTCGGTCCGCTGTGCGACGTGATACTTGCCTCCGTTTTTACGATCCACGGCGCTAAGATCGGCTTGGTGAAAGTAGGGGTTGCCTTGGGCGAAATTTTCGCCTTGCGCGCCGTCTTTGTCCTTGCCTTCACCCCATCCACCGCTGATCACCACATCGACACCTTCGAGTGGTTTGTCGCGATGGGATGACGACCGCAATCCGACCATGTCACGCGCGATGTCTTGATAGTCATAGCGAGCAACGTTGTTGGCATAGGCCGCCCCCGGAGTCGCGTGGCTGAGCGGAACACTCGTCACGACACCGATCTTAAAGCCTTGCGGTTGCAATTCGCGAGCGATGGGCACGATGTGTTCACCATCGACGGTGTAGTTGATTGATCCGTTATAGGTTTTGACGCCCGCAGTCATGCTGACGGCGGATGCAGCCGAGTCGGTAACGCTATGCGGCTGAGTCCGATCCAAGCCGATCAAGTAGTCGCTGTTGCTTTGTTCGAGCCACGGGTACGCCCCACCTCGCTTGACATCGAAGCCACCGGACGCGTCCTTGCCGCCGCCGAGCACTACTTGCGAATTGACATCGAACTTAGTGCCGCCCAGTCGTGGACTGGTGCAAAAAAATCCGAAGTCGGTTTTTGTGCCGCGGTAATTTTGAAACGACAAGACATCGCCTCGGCCGGTGTCGTAGCCGACTTTTCCCGACTTGTAGATGGCTGCCGCTCGCGTGGTCTGCCAATCCATTCCATCAAACACGAACAAGATGATGTTCTTGCGACCTTGTTCAACTGCTTTCTTTTGCAACCGATAGACGTCGGTTTGGTCAAAGTAGGATGCCGTGGGATTTACCGTGTCGCTGGGGACGTTTCCATACAGTTTCTCTAGACGTTTAGGGTCGCTGTAAACACTGCCTTCTTCGCGAAGTGAATCAAGAGTGATGCCAAAGGTATAGATCGGAATCAAGCGATTGCTATGGTTCAGCCACGTGCTGTAGCGGTTTGGGATATGCCCCCAATGACCCCAGGGGGCCGATTGTTTTTTGATGGCGTCCGATTGCAGTTCACGCATCGAGTCTACGGGCGGCGATGTCGGAGCGGTCGCGTTAGGTCGGGAGGACGATTTTGGCGAAGCTTCCGCAGTAACGGCGACCGTCACCGCTGCGTCCTCGCCATGACACGCGTCGATCCAACCCATGCTGGATGTTGCAATCAAGGTAAAGCAAAGTGGCAATGAGAAAAATCGCATGATTCAGGTGGGGTCAGAGGAACGTCGTGACGACAGCAAACGGATTCAACAGACTCGCTTGCTGGCCGTTTTGCCCACAATACCTGCTCGCCGATCGTTTGTCAGATCCCTAACTTCGATTCTCGATCCTTGATTAACCGAATCGTCATTTTTTCAACATGCAAACGCCACAAAAGTAAGGCCGAGAAGCCCACGCCGATCCCCAAACTGCTCCACTGATAGAAGGTCAACCCGCCCGCCAGTGGTGGTTCCGGTCGCCATGATTCGCTGACGAAGCGGAACGTGGCGTAAGCGATCAGGTACAGCAGCATCCAGTGCGGAGTCCCTTTGCCATTGCGGATCCCATAGCCTGCCACACATGCAAACAAGACATGGAACGCGAACTCGTACAATTGGGCTGGATGCCGCAGTAGCAGTCCGCCATCCTCAGCCGCCGAAAAACGCAGCCCCCAACTTTGGTTCGTCGCCACGCCGTAGCAACAACCATACAGCAAACATCCGATACGGCCGATCGCGATTGCAATGGCAACAGGAATGACGAAAGTATCCCCCGTGGAAACACGCACATAGAATGTCCACTTGGCAAACTCGACTCCCAAGTATCCGCCCGCTAATCCCCATAACACCGTCTTACCGTCGCTGAACCACAGGTCCAACGGGTTGCCACCGGCATAGGTGCCCGCCAGCAGGAATGGCAGCTTCGCTGCGACGGTGGCGCCCACCAAACCGCCGACCAGGATCCCGAGACGCTGCGCGGTATCGAGTTCCATGGACCGCTGCCGACGACGGATCCAGTAAGCTGCGATCGCCGCAGCGAATCCCATGCAAACGGCGTAAGCGATTCGAGACTGGAACATCAATGCTTACGACTTCAGCGGTGGAAGCGACAAATGGCCGGGGCGGTACAACGTGTTGTACGCACAAAACGGCACCATGTGACCACTTGGCAATACGTGATGCGTACAACACTTCATCAGTTGACGAATGTCAAAATTATAGGCATCAAGAAAGCTCGTGATCGTGACCCGCATCAAGTCTTTGGCGGTGGCTTGTTGAGCCAACACGCGGGCGAAGAAGCGATCGAGCACCGGATCCATGCTTTCGAATGAATTGACAAAATTTGTTTGGGTCGGCAATTTCGTAGGATCAAGCGAGACAACGTCCGCGCAACCGCAATCGCTTCCACAGTGCGACATGCGTTCCAGAAACAGACGGACGAGTTGCTGAGATCGCTCGGGAGTAAAGCTGATGCCACCGGCGATCAAGTCAAGATTTTCAGCAACAGGAGCGATTTGATTCAGTGCTGCTAAGCGGTTTCCATTCCGCGCCGCCAACATGATTTGATGACAGTTCGGATGAGCGCAGGGCAGCGGCGTGAAATCGTGCTCGCGAATCATCCCTCCACTGGCCTTGGCCAAGCCTTGGATGACGTCAGGAAACGTCACACGGTCCTCTAAGTCAGCGGGCAACCAATGCCGACCGCTAAACGTCGCCGGTTGCAGGCTAAGCCCCGTTACATTGGTTCGCCCCAACGCCTCGGACCATAAATCGCGGTAGAAATTTTCGTCCAGTGGCGCTGTAAGCGTCGACACCAACGTCACATTCAAATCGGCTTCGCCCAAGCGATCCAGGGCACGGCGTTTGACATCGATTACGTCTTCGCCACGCACCCGGCGAACCAACTCGCGGTCCATCCCGTCCCATTGGAAATAGATTTCGATGCGATCTCGATTCTTTGCCAAACGCTCGACGAGCGCCGCGTCTTTAGCTAGTCGCAGTCCATTGGTATTGATCATGACATAATCAATCGGCCGAGCGAGTGCCTCGTCCACGATACGTTCAAATTGCGGATGCAGCGTCGGTTCGCCGCCCGACAATTGACACACCTCGGCGCGCCCTTCACACTCGATTAACCGATCAAGTGAGGCGATGATGTCGTCCAGCGAATGGTCTTTCCCCGACGGTCCGCTCGATGCGAAACACATCGGACAACTCAGGTTACAACGGTCGGTCAGTTCAACCAATCCGATACATGTGTGTTGTTCATGTTCTTCGCACAGCCCACAGTCGTGTGGGCATCCTTTGTCGGACTCCGTTGATCGCACCAAGGGAAAAACTGATGCGGTGTGCCCTTCGCCGCGATCCCACCATCGAGCATCGCTGCAAACAAAATCCTCGCGGACACCATGCTGTGGGCATTTTTTGCGGAAGTAAACGCGTTGCCCGCGCGTAATGATTTTCGCGGGTACCACGGTCATGCATTCAGGACACAGCGAATCGGTGGTGCCGATCATGACGTGATCGGCTCGCGGACGAGGGTCGATCGCTGCGATCGCGGATTTGGCAAGCGGGACCTGAGGACGATTGATCATTCGCTTGCACTTTCATGTCGAGCCATCGCGGCGTCTTGACGAGCACTCGCGGCATAGCGAGAACGTATCACGGTTGCGATACAAGCGATCGCCAATGTGAAGCTGCCGATCACCGCAATGCTAAGCCCAACGATCGAAGGGGCATAACCAGCATTGCCGATGGTCATCATCGCGACAAAACCACTAGCGGCGCAGACCGGGACAAACAAGACGAAGACGATCGGCGTTAACAGCAGCGGCAATACCCATTTCCAAGGCATCGTCACGGTCACGCCTCGCAGCAACGAAACAACGATCCACAGCGATGCGAACCCCAGCACGCTCAACAGCAGGATCATCATGCCTAAGGAATTGCCGACCGCAACGCCGCCGAAAGCGATGACCATCAACAGAATTCCCCCAATCACCCCCACCGCCACTACCGAGCTCATGCCGCCGACAAACCGCACCGGGCCCTCCGCCGGCAACGTCAACGGTTCGGCCGCTTCGTCGGTTTCGCCAGGCGGTTGATAAGGGTTTTCCATGATGGAATCGCTTTGCCGTTTTATTTTTTTCCGATCGCGATCAGATACTCTTTGCGGTCTTCGCCAACCCCGATCCCGGTTCGTATTAACAAGCGGTCATCGATCGCGACGGGGGTGGCAAAGATCGAATCGCCCGACGGGTTCTCCGATAGCAAGTCGAATCGGTTGGGCGTTGCCGCGACGACATAGATCATTCCCGCTTCGCTGGCGATATAGATCCGATCCCCTACCAACATCGGCGAGGCGCTAATTCCGCCACCGAACAATCGCTTTTTCCACATCTCCGTTCCGTCTTGCGTCCGCCAACAATACAGCACGCCATTGTCAGCGGCGCCAACGACATGGCCTGGGATCGTTAGTAGGGATTGTTCATAACATTGTACCGGATTCTCCCACAGCACGTTGTGTTTCCCTTCGCCGCTAACGCACCACGTTCCCGATTTGGGATTGCCGCCGCTGACCATGATCCGCTGTTGGTCATCCCAAACGATGGTGCCGCAAATGGCCTCGGTCGCGGTGTCGACGCTCCATAGTTCTTTGCCATTGCGCGGGTCGTAGGCACAAATCTTGTCCGCCCCGGCAAGCAGAATCTGGCGTCGACCGGAAAGAGTGGTCACGATCGGCGAGGCAAAGTTCAGGTTTTTAGGACGCGTGGTCTTCCAGACTTGTTTGCCGGTTTGCGAGTCCAGCGCATACAACCCGCTGTCTTCGCCATCGTATTCGGCCGCGACGATCACAAGATCGTCTTCGATAATCGGGCTTGCCCCATATCCGAACTGAAACGCCTCGGGTGCAAAGTTGCTGACTTTCCTCTGCCACACTTTGCGACCTTCGGGGGTCAAGGCGGTGACCCAAATCGCATCGTCGGTGTGAAAGGCAACGTAAACACGGGTGCCGTCAAATGCCGGGCTCGGTGACGCGTTGGAATTGTGCGGATGAATGCGTGCTGGCAACGTGCCGCGGTGGATCACCCATTGGTCCAGCAATCGTCCATCGGATCGATTGAGCTTCAGGACACTTTGCGTTTGTTTGTCGGATTCCGCAGTGGTTAGAAAAATCGAATCTTGAACCACAATCGGAGTCGAGTGCCCTCGTCCTGGGATTTTGGTTCGCCAAGCAACATCGCTTGCGGTGGAAACGTCCCAGCGAAGCGGCAGTTTGATTTCCGCTGTGGCATGGTTGTTGGCATCGGGGCCTCGCCATTGTGGCCAGTCCTGGGCCGCCCCATTCTGGGCGATCAGTGAAACGAGTCCCAGCATCGAGAGCAGAAGCAGAATGGGTTTCATTTTTTTCCTCAGAAAAGGCACCGCGATTCGAAAAGCCGCGAATCGATCATGAAGGAGCGGACGGGCGGGGTGATCAGAGTCGATCAGTTTAATGCATCGACACCGTCAACTGAACGTGGGACCTGCGGAAGCGAGTTTTGCGTTACAATCACGCCACAAATGAATTGAATCAGAATCATTCTTTGTCGTCATTCATCAAGATTTCTCGGAGAATTCAATGCGAGCTGGAATTGTGGGAGTCGGATTCATGGGCTGGATCCATTACTTGGCCTATCAACGATCAACCCGAGCCGAGTTGGTCGCGTTTGCCAGTCGCGACCCCAAGAAACGCAGTGGTGATTGGCGAGAAATCAAAGGGAACTTCGGGCCTCCGGGAGAACAGATCGACGTCAGTTCGATCAACGTGGTCGAGTCGTTGGATGCGATGTTAGAGGACGATTCGATTGATCTGATCGATATCTGCCTGCCGCCTCATCTGCACGCGGACGCCATCCGTCGCTGTTTTCAAAGTGGTAAGCGAGTGCTCTGTGAAAAACCGCTCGCGCTCGATGCGGCGACTGCCCAAGCACTGGCGGCCGAAGCGAAACCGGGCCAATTGATGGTCGCTCACATTTTGCCGTTCATGCCCGAGTTCAAAATCTTGGTCGATGCCGCGGGCGATGGCCGCTGGGGCAAACCGATCGCCGGACGCTTTAAACGCACGATCAGCCCGCCGGATTGGATCCCCGATTTTTATGATCGCAGCAAAGTCGGGGGGCCGCTTGTGGATCTGCAAGTCCACGACGCGCATCTAATCCGCTTGCTGTTTGGAATGCCCAGTGCCGCGTCGTGTGCCAAGCAAAGCAAAGATGGCACGCCCAAGTTCTACGAAACCGTGTTCCAGTTCGATGATCCGTCGTTGGTCGTATCGGCAGGTGGAGGTGTGATCGATTCACCCGCGCGCGGATTCACTCACGGCTACGAAGTCAGCTTCGAAAAGGCAACGCTGCAGTTCGAGTTCGCGGCCTATGCCGACGGCAGCACCGCGTCGATTCCGCTGACGATCATGAATGCGGACGGTTCGGTCGAGCGGCCCACACTCGGCGATGGTGACCCGATTGCCGGATTCATCGAAGAGATCGATGCGGCAGCCGATGCGGTCGCTGGCTCGGAAGTTTCGCCGATCCTTGACGCGAAAACCGCAGCCGATGCCCTCTCGATTGTCGAAATGCAGCTCTAAGTGGCCGTCCCCATCGGACGTGATGGCTCATTTGCTAGCACCGCAAATTGACTGCTAAATTCAAATCGCCCGCCCATTTTGCTGCTTGGGCGATTGCAGTGATTGCGGCATAATGATTTCGCGACTCGCGATTTTTCTGGCAATCCATTTTCCATCCCAAGGACGGCAGACAGCATGGAGGCAATTTGGCCCGACCAGCCAGCGTTTGGTTTTGGCATCGATTCACTCAATCCGCACGCGCCGCGTGGGATCGAAGCGGTCGGAGGCCAGAGCAAGCCAGAGATTCGAGACCAAATCGTGCAGACCTGTCCGCAGGTTCCCGGTGTGTATGGAATGCTCAGCCGCAAAGGGGATTTGATCTATGTCGGCAAAAGCAAGTCGCTCCGCTCGCGATTGCTCAGCTACTTTGCCGACTCGAACAAGGACGAAAAAGGCGGCCGCATCATCGAGAACACGCGAGCGATTCAGTGGGAAACCCAGCCAAGTGATTTTGCCGCGCTGGTTCGTGAACAGCAATTGATTCGCCGATTTTCGCCTCGCTGGAATGTGCAAGGAGTGCCAAAGCGTCAACGCCCCGTCTATCTGTGTCTGGGCCGCGTACCAGCCCCCTATTTCTTTTTAGCGGCCAAGCCACCGCAAGATTGTGTGGGCGTCGAAGGGCCTTTTTACGGTGCCAAGCGGATGCAACGAGCGATCGATGCACTCAACAAAGTGTTCCGATTGCGAGATTGCAGCCAACAACAGGTGTTCCATTTTGCCGAGCAATTGCAGCTGTTTGATCTCGATCATCGACCCGGCTGCTTGCGACTCGAACTAAACACCTGCTTGGGCCCCTGTGCTGCGGCCTGTACCGGCGACGCCTATCAGTTGCAAGTCAACGCAGCACAGAGTTTTTTAGAGGGGTTCAATGATGAGCCGATTGTCGCACTACAAGACCAAATGGAAAACGCGGCGGCGAATCAGCAATATGAATTGGCGGGGCGAGCTTACGAGACGCTGGCATCGGTCAAGTACGTGCACCGCAAATTAGCGATGCTTGCCAAGGCACGCCGTGACTATACCTTTATCTATCCGGTGCCCGGTTACGATGGCTGCCACACGTGGTATTTGATTCACGGGGGCGAATTGGCGGCGGTAGCTGCGGCACCTAAAAATGCAGAGCAGTACGCGCGGATGAAACCGACGCTGGAGCATTGGAAAGCGATCACCGCAAACTCAATCGATCGCGGTCACGGCGCGTATCCTCACACGCTAAACCTTGTTGCAACCTGGTTCCGCAAGAACCGCGCCGAGCGGCAACGGACGTTCCTACCCGAACAAGCCGGTCGAAAGTACCGAGCCGTCCTCAAAAAAGTAGGGTAGGCTTCCAGCCTGTCAATCGGTCCACGCTCCCTTTTCTTGCGATTTCGTCTCGTCTACAGAATCGCCAGCGGATTGCGTTTCGACTCGAGAGTGCCTCGCGTCACGCCTAGCCGATTGGTTGCTTGCAGTCGCTTCCAAACCTCGCTGCCCGAGATCTCGCCGCGCAGTAACGCTTGATAGGTCTGGATTGTTTCTCGCGTCTCTTTTTCGTTTTCGTCCAACAATTCGATCCGGAACCACTGAACGCCGCGACCGATCAAATCGGCCACAATCTCGGATCCGCTTTGGGCCGTGGCATTGTAAAGCGTATTGCGACATGCGACGTCGGCTTGCAGCGGATGCTCGGCTCCGACACGGTCTCGCAATTTAACAACGTGGCGGTCACAGGGGCGGCCACAATTTGTCTTGTTGGTTCCCGGGGACATCACGCTGCAGAACACACAATGCTCCATGTGGAACATCGGCATGTGCTGATGCACGACGATCTCGAGCTGATTGGGGACCACTGATTGGACCAAGTCCATCAACTGATCACGATTCAAATCATAGGAACTGGTCACTCGTTTGACGCCCAGTCCGAGCAACCATTCGGCCGAACGATGGTTGGCAACATTCAGCGAGAAATCGGCAACGACGGGTTTGCCGGTGTCTGTCAAAAAGCGAACCGCAGCAAGATTTCGAGCCAAGTAAAAATCGGGTTCATGGCGTCCCAATACACGCAAAAGGCTCATTTCGCCCGGTTTTTGCATGCGTACGCACGCCAATCCGATCGTCGCGTTGTTTTGATGTGCTGTCGCAATCGCGTCCTTGTACTCGCGGACGTCATGAAAATCAGCGTAGATCGTACAGTCGGCGAAATGGCTGGCGACGGCAACCTGTTTCAAGTTGCGGCACAGCACGGCGAGTCGAGGCGAATCGTTGGTTTGCGGGGTTGCGTCACGATTCAGCGGCGCCAGCATGCTGCGTCCCGCGGCGACGTTGACGGTTCGCTCAGGACGCGATTCAAGCCGCTCGATCAACGCGTCGACTAATTCGCGGCGAAGCTGATTGATCAGCCCAACGGGGACCATCGGTCCGTCACTGATGTGTGCTGTAAAGTTTCTCAGGTGAAACGGAGTGCCGCCGAGTCGGGCGATTTTTTCTTGCAGCATGCTCTGGTCGGCGGGATGCTTGTTGGCTTTTTCAAGCACTTGCTGCCCCACCACATCGACGGTCAAACCACCGGCGGTCTTTGCTGACATCTTTAATACCGCGCCCACCGCTGCGTGCACCTCGATGTCAATCTCTTGGCGAACAGCGGCATCGGCGCGAGCGAAACTCTGTCGCAATCGACGGTTCAATTTAGGGTCGTCGTTTTTGAACACGATGTCGTCGATATCGACATCACGCCAATCGATCTCGCCACGACCAAATCCGATCCACACTTCGCTGCCCGCTTTGGCCGATTCCATGCGATCGTACTGCAAGCTTTCGATCGAATAGATGCGGCCGCCCTGCATCGTTTCTCCGGCAACGGCGATCGCCAAACCGTCACCGAGTGCGACCGGCGACGCTAACCGGACACGGATGCGGTTCTGGTCAAAATCCAAGACCTTACCGATCTCGATGCCGCGTTTGGATGACTGTTTACCCGGGACCAGTCGTTTGTGGTCGTTGCCTTCGAGCCATCCCGGCGAGAAACCACGTGAAAACGACAGCTCCATTTCTTGACGATCGGTGTCGTTGACGTGCACTTTGCCGGTGCGGATTGCATCATCAATCGCGCGTCGATAATGCCCCGTGATGTTGGCGACATATTCCGGCGTTTTTAGTCGGCCTTCGATCTTTAGCGACGCCACGCCGGCGTCGATCATATCCGGGATGGCGGCGTAGCCGGCTAAGTCTTGCGGGCTCAGCAAATAGCGGACTTCGCCAAGATCGCGGTCTTCGCCGTCGCAAATCAGCTCGTACGGCAACCGACATGCTTGCGCACATTGGCCTCGATTCGCACTTCGTCCGCCCAATGATTCGCTGGTCAAACATTGGCCGGAATAGGCGACGCACAACGCGCCATGGATAAAGACTTCGATCGGCATGTCGGTGGCCGAGGTGATTTTGCGAATTTCGGCAACCGACAACTCCCGCGCCAACACGACGCGAGACAGCCCCAAGTCGGCAGCGACCGCGATCGTTTCAGCGCTGGTCAAACTCATCTGCGTCGACGCGTGGATTTCCAACTGCTGGCAGATGGACCGCACCATTCGGGCGACGCCGAAATCTTGGACCAAAACGGCGTCCACCCCCGCTTCGGCAACACGCTCGATGACCTTGATCAGATCGGGCAATTCCGATGGGAACGCCAGCGTGTTCATCGTCACATAGCCACGGACGCCGCGGGTTCGCAGCCAGCTCATCAATCCCGGCAGATCGTCCAGCCCAAAGTTGTGGGCACGAAAGCGGGCGTTGAAACCACAGTCCAACCCAAAATAGATCGCATTGGCCCCATTTTCGACCGCCGCGCGAGCGCATTCCCAATCGCCGGCGGGCGAGAGAAGTTCGATTTCCGAGCTGACTTTACTTGACTTTGTGTTCATGCAGCCAAGTATGACCACCAATCGCGATTTTGGGAAATGGATCGATCGGGAAATCGATTTTGGATCCCGGCGCTGCCTTGGAAGCCAACGCCGCCGGGAGCGATCCGCGGACCCTACTGGGGATGATCCGAGCAGCGAACCTGGCCATTTCGGCCTAGCTGAAACGCTCGGTCGGTCACCGGACATGTTGGCAGCGTTCGGCCCGCGTAAACATCCGTCGCAATTTCTCGCATATTTGACGAGGGGGCGCTGCCCGTGTCATCGATATAGGTTTCGACATGATGTTGCAGCAATTCCCGCGAAAGTTGGCAGCTGCGATCGTGTACCAAATCGCCAGGCTGTTGCAGATGCCGGATCCCGATGATGGCCACTGTCGCCGAGATAATCAAAACCGCCATCACCTCGATCAAGGTGAAGCCTTTGGCAGTCGAGCGGAAACCGTTGCCAGCCAACGCGGAGCCTTTTTGGGGGGACGCCATCACTCGAGTACCTCAAACATGTGGAACATCGGGGTATAGATCGAAAGCACAATGCCGCCAATCGCGACCGCCAACAGGATGGTGAGAGTCGGTTCAAGTAGTCCGACCGAAGCATCGATCCGTGTCTCGAGTCGTTCACGTAGATGCTCGCAAGCCCCACGCAGTGCTTTGGGGAAATCGCCCGACTGTTCGCCCACCGCGACTAACTGACAAAGTGTGGCCGAGAAGAAATGGTCATGGTTACCGAGTTGTTTACTGAGTCGTTCGCCTCGCAGCACGCTGCGCCGGACCTGGTCGACCGAGGCTCGCACCTCGCGATTGCGAACACACTCCACGGCCACTCCGACCGCATCGGCAGGCGTGTAGCCACATTCGACCATTGACGACATGCCTTCGACAAACTGCAGCACCGCAACATCGCGAAGCCAAGGACCGACCAGCGGTAATTTTAGTAAAAACGCGTCGGCCATCCGTGATAGTTTGGGACGCGAACGAATGATCGAAATCATGGCGACCAGCGTGATGCAAAACGGAACGACAAGCCATCCGTTGTGGATCACTTGCCGGCTCATTCCCGTGACCACTTGCGTGACCACGGGCAAATCGACACCGCTACTCGAATAAACCGTTTCAAATTCGGGCACCACGACGACGCACATGAAGATCATCAAACCGGCACCCGCCACGGTGATCAGCACCGGATAGCTGACTTTCTTGATAATCCGTTTCTTCAGAGCCACGCTTCGCTCGAGTTGTTCGCAGACACGACGCATCGCTTTTTCGAGCGAACCACTTTTTTCGCCGATGCGAATTTGCTGGACTTGCATCGGAGTAAAGGTGCGTGGGTAACGCTGCATCGCATCACTGAGAAGTCCGCCCGCTTCGATTGTCATGCGAAGCCGGACCAGCACGCTACGGTATCGAGCCGACGATCGGTCCGCAGCCAGCGAGGCAAGGGCTTTGGGGAGCGATAATCCGTTTTCAAGCAGCATCAGAAGCAAACGCAACAGATCGGCAAGTGGAACCGGAGGAATTCGAGTTGAATCCCCTCCCCTCTTTTTTCCACCAACCTCGATCGAGTGCAGCTTGCGCAAGAAGCCCATCACACCACCGCCCGCAGAGGCGGCGGAATGGGATCGAGGGTTCTGCTGGGCATAAGAGGTTGCCATGATTCAGTGATCTCAGGGAATTGTTTTTAATCGCGGTTGGGCGTCAGGGCCCACTCGGGTGTGTTAGGTTCAAACGACAATGACGTCGACTTCTCGTGATCCGCCAACGACCGGTTTGGATTCCGTTCTGCGGCGATCACCACTGGTTTTGAAGTAGACCTCTTCGAGCGACGTGCGTCCGGCGACGGCTTGTTCAAGTCCTGCGTTGGCAAGTCCCACCATTCCGGCTGCGATCGACATCTCGTACAGCTTTGAATGAGGCACGCCGGCTTCGATCGCCATCGTGATCTCGGGGGTGATCGGCATGATTTCGAAAATTGGCAAGCGGCCCGAAAATCCGGTTCCTAAACACTTCTTACAACCTTCGCCGCGGAAGAAATCGGCTGACCGCGAGATCGTTTCATCGGGATCCAACGCGTCCAGCAGATTACGATTCGGAGTGACCGGCATTTTGCAGTTTTCACAGACGCGGCGCAGCAGTCGCTGGGCCACACTGCCAAGTAACGAGCCAGCGATTTTGAAGTTGTCGACCCCCAGATCGCTCAATCGCTGAACCGCGCCGACAGCATCGTTGGTATGCAGGGTGCTGATCATCAAGTGGCCGGTCAGAGCGGCTTGAACCGCCGTGGTCGCGGTTTCACTGTCACGAATTTCACCGACCATGATGACGTCGGGGTCCTGACGCATGATGTATTTCAAAGCGTTGGCGAATCCCATTCCGAACTCGCTATCGCTTTGCACTTGATTGATCCCCGGCAATCGATATTCGACCGGATCTTCGACCGTGACAATGTTGCGATCATCGCCGTTTAAATGTTGCAGCACCGCGTACAGCGTCGTACTTTTTCCGCTTCCGGTGGGTCCCGTGACCACAAACATGCCGTGCGGTTTGTCGATCATTTCGCGAAGCGATTCGAGGTTGCGGGGCATCATCCCCAATCCATCAAGCGAGAAGGTTTTGCCTCCTTCATCGAGCAGCCGCAGGACCAATTTTTGTCCATCGACCGTGGGAATTCCGCTCACGCGAAATCCAACGCGTTTGCCATTTTCGTAAACATTTAAATGGCCGTCTTGAGGACGACGATTCTCCGTCGTGTCCATGTCGGCCATGACTTTGATCCGGCTGATCACCGATTCTTCGATGTGATTGGGGATCGTCATGACTTGTTGCAGTTCGCCATCGACACGATAGCGAACCCGCATCTCGGGTTTGAACGGTTCCAAGTGAACATCGCTGGCCCCGGCGGTGGCTGCACCCGACAAAATGGCTTGTACCAAGCGGACGACCGGGGCATCCTCTTGATCGACTGAGACCACCGATGGGTTGACGTCGTCACCGGAGTCCTGCAATTCACGAAGCTCGGCAAATTTCATGTCGACGATCGTTTGACGAGCGACGCTGCGGTCATCGTAAACGCGACTGTTCAACGCTTCGATGTCTTCGGCTAACGCCACCGCCGGTTTGATCTGGTAGCCGGTCATCAGTTCGGCTTCGGCGATCGTTTCGATATCGTCCGGTGCGACCATGGCCAAGATCAATTGCCGGTCCTCGACCTTGATCGCGCCCGATTGACGAGTGCGGGCAAAATCCTCGGGTAACAGACGAGCGATTTGCGCATCGATCGCCGTGGCGTCAATGTCGATATAGGGAACCGCGAACTGTTCCGCCAGCGCACGGCCGAGCTGGAGGGTCGACAGCAACTTTTGGCTGACCAGCCAATCGCCCAACAACACACCACGGGGTTTTGATGCAAACGCCGCGTCAAGCGACTCGGCGCTCATCACGTGTTGTTCGATTAAGACATCGCCTAGTCGTCGCATTATATTTTCTCGGCCTGTGTTTGTCGTTTGCGTTTGATGCTTTACCGGCTACCGACGCCATTGGCAGCATGAGAGACGAGGGCAACGATTTTTTGTTCGAGCACAACGGGATCAAACGGCGTGATCAAGTAATCTTGAGCTCCCGCATAAAACGCTCGTTCGACGGTTTCCAGACTGGGGTCCAACGAGACCACCAAAACCGAAAACTGATCCGTTTTGAACTCGCCTCGCAGACGTGACAGCCACTCCAGCCCATCGCTGTCACGCAGTGCCGTATCGACGATCACCAAATGAGGCGGTTCGATTCGAATCCGATCAATCGCCTCACCCCCGGTGCCTACCGCTTCGATTTGATATCCAAGCAACTGCAGCCGAAACGACATCAATTCCGAAAGCACCGGTTCAGATTGAACCAGCAAAATTCGTACACCGGATGAATCAAACATCGTGATGCCTTGTCGGGATCAAAGGGAGGAAAGCTCAGCAATAACGGCGCGATTCAAGTAAGAACTCGCGTTGAAATGTAGGTTGCAAACTGCAACAGGTGAAAGAATATGGGGGTATTCACTCTCTCATTTGTGGGGAAGCGGACGATTTATCTGCACCGCTGCTTCTGGGGGCCGTTCAGTCCGCCCTTGCATCCTTGTAATCGGCGCCATCGCTACAATCCGAATCCTTTGACCATCGCGATGATTGCTTACGTTCATTTATGCGTTTACATGCCCACCCCCTCTGTAGCGTATCCCAGATTTAAGTGAGGTCAGTCGGCGTGGTGTTGGGGCTGTCATGTTTTGAAACAGAGCAGCGTATCCAACGCACACGGAAGACCTTGAACGCGCGGGGCATGGCGCTGGCACTTTCGTTGACGAGATTCACTTCGAAATTCACTTCGAGGAAATTCGTGGACGCACGGTCGATGCGTAGACGAATGGAAACTAGGGGGGCCTACAACTTGGGAACAAGAGCGTGTTGAGGATCTATTTTGCTTCGCTAAAAGTCGCGATTGCGATTGTTTGCGTCGGAATCAGCCTGATACTTGGCAGCAAGTTTCTCGGTTTGATTCCCGAATCGCTGCATGACAACGGTCGCGCGATCATGCGTTTGATCGCCTTTTTTATCGTCGGAGGCATTGCCGCCTACACGCTGCTGGTGGTCCGTTTGTTTGGATCCTTCGAGGTCACTCAAGTGGTGACAGACCGGGTTCGCAAATCGTTGGATGCGTTGGCCGAAGGTTTGGTGATCATGGATGACGCCAGCCGAATTGTGCTGGCCAATCGCTCGTTCTGTGACACCATCGGCTTGAGCAGCGAAGAGTTGGTGGGCCGGCGACTCGATTCACTTGGATGGGTGTGCAGTCGTTCAGCCACGTCCGAGGATTTTCCGTGGGCGCGAGCGATGAGCGAGAACAAACGCTATATCGACCAATTGATGCGGTATCAACATCCCGACGGCTCTTATCGTTTTTTGGCGATAAACGCTTCGCCCGTGGACAATAGTACGTCCGATACCGGAGGTGTCTTGGCGACGTTTCGTGACGTGACCGCCGTCGAAGAGCATCGTGCTGAAGTTGAGCGGTTGCTGCAGATGTTAAGAAATAGTCGCGAGGAAATCTCAAACAAAAATCGCGAGTTGCAAGTCCTCGCGACTCAAGATGCGTTGACTGGGTGTTTGAATCGCCGTGCCCTGTTTGAACAGTTTGATTCGATTTGGAAAACACTGAACCGAGCCCAGCCGATGCTGGCCTGTTTAATGGTCGACAATGATCATTTCAAACAGGTCAATGATACGTATGGACATCACGTCGGCGACGAAGTGTTAAAAGCGGTCGCCAAGATTCTGCGTGAATCGTTTCAGCGTCCTGCCGTGGTCTGTCGCTATGGCGGCGAAGAGTTTTGCATTCTGATGCCGGGGGCCAGCGTTCAAGAGGCGATTGAGGCAGCCGAGGTGGCTCGCCGAGCGGTTGCTGAACAATCATTTGACGACCAACCCGATCTGAAAATCAGCGCTAGCATCGGAGTGTCTCATCTGCAGTTTGACGCTGATGACCCGCAATCGCTGATCAATCAGGCCGATTGTGCGCTGTATGTTGCCAAACACCAAGGACGTAATCGCGTGGTGGTGTATGGCGAACCTGAAGCTAAATCGGCAGCGCGTGCCGATGAGAATTGTGTTTGCATCTGATCGGTGCGGATTTTTGGTGAAATCGGCCGCTCGCGTTTTTGCCGATTAAAACATCCCACCGCCTCCCATCCCACCGCCGCCCATGCCGCCGCCCATGCCGCCCATTCCCTGCATCGACATCGGCATCGGGACTTCGACCGATTCCAAAACCGGATCGGGACCAAAGTGCGATTCACGCAGTGTTTGCAGCAGCGTTTCGATTTGCTGATGCACGTCATAAGTGGTTGAAATCAGCAGCGCCGGACGAGTCGATTGAAACGGTGCCATCGTTGATGGCCCCCCCAACGCCTCCCACGTATCGGGATTGATCGTAGTTTGGATCAGAGTGGTGATGGCGCTGAAATTGCCTGGGACCACGCCGGTCCCTTCAAGCCAGTAGATGCGAGTGAGAAGTCGTCCCTCCGCAGCTTCGGCGGTCGTGATGGTCAACGTTTCGCCTTGGATTGTGTAGATCAGGTCGAGATCACGAAGGATGATGTCGAGGAGGCTCTGCAGTTGAACAGCAGCGGTTTTCACTGTGACCGGGACATCCTCCGTCAGCCCGATTTCTTCCAATGCCCGGCGGTCGATTCGCATGGATAGATCGGATTCTGTCGAGAGTGAATCGAGGACTTCATTGAGTGGAGTGTCAGTAAACTCGACCTGTTGCGAACGCGTCAGCGCTTCGGCGACTCTTTTTTCCGCGGCTTCGTCGACATTGATCCAGCGTGAGACCCCGATGCCTTTGTGAACCAGTGACGCGGTGTCGGCGGTGATGACCACGCCATCGTTTTCCACAGTCGCTCGCAGTCCATGCGGCCGCAACATCTTTCGCAGCGCGGTCCTGAGCGGAAGTTCGCTCGCGTTTAGCTTGATTTGAGTTTCGCTTTCTTTGAGTTCTGCAAACGCGACGCCGCGATCATCGAGGATGACCGGGACCCCCGTGATTGATTCGAGTTGTGAAGGAAGCTCATCAAGCGTGGTCGTAAGATCAAAATCAAAGGATTGGTCCATGGCCCCAATCGCATCTTCGGCGATCTCACCGACCGGATCGGGAACCACTGTTTGTTCGGCCCACATCGTGCGTGTTCCTGCCGAGAACCCCTTGCTGTCCTCTTTCTCGTCCGCCGCTTTTTTGCTTAGCGGTTTTCGTTTGGGTTGGTCTTGGGGTTCGGTAGTGACCGCCGCTCCGAAGCCCATGCCGCCGCCCATGCCACCCATTCCCCCTCCACCTCCACCTCCACCTCCACCGCCAAACTGAGCCACATGGCCGGGGATGGTGATCGTTTCGGGTTGGTCGCTGGGTTGGCCCGCCAAGCCCGAGACCATCATCAAACCGAGGATGGCAGAGCCGGCGATCAAGCCTACGAGCGTAGTAAACAGAGATGGCATCAGTCGGGTTCCTTGCGAGAGTAGGGAGTCGAGAAGATGAGGATCGACGGGGGAATCGGGAAGATCGCCGCGCTGCAGCGAATCGATCAGCGGTTCACTTGCCTGGGCCGCCGTCGCGGTGGAAACGGTCAACGCACTGGCTGAGGCAAAGGCCAATACGGGAACCACGCCGCGACGACGCAGCCGATCAGCAAGCAGTTTTTTTCCGCGTTGCAATCGGCCTCGCACCGAGCCGACGGTGGTCCCCAGCGATGCGGCGAGCGATTCAAGCGTGCTGCCCTCGTACAAGTGCATCACGATCGCGGCGCGATAATGTTCGGGCAGTTCGGACAATTCTTCGTCCAGCACGATCGCTTCGTGTCGTTGGGTTAAACGGTCCAGCGGATCGTCGGTGTTGGCAATCGGTTCAGCCATGGTTTCGGTTTCACGTTTGCACGATTGAGTGACCGCCACCGCGGCGCGTTGGGCGACACGGTGCAGCCATCCCGCAAGCCGTTCGGGGTGGCGGATTTTGTTGCTGTTACGTGCCAAATACAGAAACGTCGTTTGATAGGCGTCCTCCGCATCGGCGTGGGATCGGCAGCGTCGCCGACAAACGCTCAGCACCATCACGCTAAAGCGGTCCACCAGCGCCGCCATCGCTGCAGGCTCGTGGTCTTGCTGCCACGCATCAAGTAGATCGGCGTTGGAAACACCGCTCAGGTCGTGTGCGGCAAGGGGTGCGTCAGAGCCCAATTCGGTCGTTTCTTCAGTAATATTCATGGCATCTATTACTGTAGTGCGACCAGCCAGACGAGGTGCGCGCGGAAAATCAAAAAATTCTTCTCGTGGTCACGAAAACGTCTCTTCTGCCAGCCCATTGCGATCTTTTTGGCGGCAGACGGTTGGCGTTTATAGCGGTGCGGCGCGAGCCGCCCGATCTAAAATCGCATGTTTTTCTCGCGGCAAACGGACTGCCCCGCGCCGCGGCCGCTAACACAGGAAATGAAGCTCGTGTGTTACCGTGATTTTTCGCGGTCGACCACGGCGATACAGGCAGGCAATAGCGTCAAGTTGACTAGCGTTCCGAGTAATAGCGTGGCGGCGACCAGCGTGCCAAAGGTGGCGGTTGGAATGAATTCGCTGGTCGACAAGATGCTGAACCCGAATACCAGTGCACATGTCGCTAATAAAATCGGCACTCCGACGCTTCCGGCTGCGTGAGTGACTGCCACGGTGATCGGATGTCCATGTTTGCGATAACGCCGATAAATGGCCAACAAGTGGACCGATCCATCAATCGTCAATCCGATCGAGACGGCGGCAATCATCGCCGCGCCCATGTTGATTTTGCCGCCGATCCATCCCACCGTCGCCAACACCACAAACGCAGGCAGCAGGTTCGGCAACAGCGCAGCGGTCGCCAAACGAATCGATCGCGTCGCCATCCACAACAACAACCACACCAACACCCCGGCAAATCCTAGACATCGCCATTGGTCTCCGACTAACTGCGACACCAATCGCGACATCATCACGTAATAACCCGTGACGATTGGGCCCGAATCGGGAGCCGTCTCAAACGCACTGGTCCAGGCGTCGGCTTGCGTATGTTCATCGACGATTCGCTGGACCTCGGCAATCAGTCGCGTTTTTGCTTCCGCAGGCAACTGTTCTTCGCTGCGGAGCATGATTCGCAAGCGACGCGGTCGAGTGTCGGCGGAATTCAGTAATGCATCGACAAACTCAGGCATCGTGGCTCGCATTCCCGTCATCCGCAGCGACGGAGGAGCGTACTTTAAAATCGGGGTCTTGCCGACAACATATTCTGCGTCGGCCATGCTCAAGACCTTCGTCAATTTGGTGCCATCGAGATCGATGCCACGCAGGTCTCGCTCGATCATCAGGACTTGTCTCAGGTAGTCACGAGTCAATGATTGCGGCGCGGGCAACAGGATGTCCCACACTCCCGCACCCCCAAACTGCTGCTCGACTTGATCATACGCCAGCACGATCTCGCTGTCGCTGCGGAAATTGTTCAGGAAGCTGGTTTCGGGTTCGGCTTGCCATGTCCCAATCACCGAAACGCCCAATAAAACAATCGCCGCCGCGATTGCCGATTTTCGCCGTGACACAAACGCGGCCGCAACCAAGGTGCAGCGTCGGCTAATTGCCCGTGTCGTCCTACGCTGCATGCGGTGTAGTGATTTGCCGAAACTCAATTCCGGCAACATCATCGTCACCCCCGCGAACAAAATGATCGCAACAAACACTGCGATCGAGGCGATGGCGATCATCGCACCAAATTGACGCACTGGCAAAATTCGTGATGATCCCAGCGCCGCGAACCCCGCGGCATCTGTCAAACAAGTCCACAGGATCGGAACGATCAACAGCGAAAACGATCGCCACGTGGCGTCATATCGACTGAGTCCCTTGGCTCTGGCGTCTTGGAATTTGGTTCCCAAATGCAATACCGCTGCGACCGCAATCACCGTAATAATCGCGGGCATGATCGTCGAAACCAGCGATTGATTTAGCCCCAGCAGCACGAGCGACGCTTCAGTCACGACGATCGACCACACCACAACCAATCCCGTCAGAGCAACAAAACGCAGGTCCATCAATGTCACCAGCACGACGATGCTCAATAGGATCAACGTCACGGTGGTCAGTTTTCGTCCATCACGCTCAATCAAATTAAAACCATCATGGATCAGCACCGGTTCGCCCACGACGACGCCGGGTTCGGTAATTGCTTCGTATTGATCATGTAGCTTGCTGGCAATCGTTTGCAGCGATTCAATCGCCTCCGGAGGATGTTGCGGTGACAACATCACCACGACGGCAGCGAGGCGGTGGTCGTCGGAATGCGTATAACCCGCGAACAAATGCTCGATCCCGCGAGCGACGATGTCGTCGCGGCGAGCCAACCCAGGAACGTCCGTTTCGCTGCGAAAGAAGCTGCCGGGACGAATCTTTTCGACCGCTGCGTTCAGCGTCGATGGCGATAAGATGCCATCGACCCCTGCGATTTGACGGACTTCCGAAGCGATCGCGTCACTTCGTCGCAAGCCCTCGTTGGACATCAAATCGGCGTCGGGATAGACCATGATCGCGACCGCATTGCCGCCGAACGAATTCTGCAGCGTTTGATAATCGACCAGCGTGGAATCGGTGGGCGAGAACATCGCCGTGATGCTGCGGTCAAGCTTTAGCTGCTGCGAAAATGGCCACGCCGCAGCGAAGACGATCAAGCCGAGCAGCGATAAAACCACGCGGAATTGAATCAAACGCGAAGCCATGCTCGCTGATTTTCGGTTCGTGCGGGTCGGTTTGTTCATCGTGCTCGCTCGCAGTCCATGCTAGGCTTCGCTAATATTGCTCGTATCAAACTGGCTCTCTCGTTATCGATTTCTGCATTGCCCATGCCCCATTGGACTCTATCTGCCTCGTCGAATCGAATGAAGTTTGTTGGCATCATCGTGTTGGCGTTGGTCGTCCGAGGCGGAGTGGTGCTGAGCAACCTTGACCAATTTGATCAAGATCCCGACGCTTACCGGGTGATCGCCGAAACGCTTTCCGAAACCGGGGTGTTCGGGCTACCCGCCGGCAGTGACACCGCGGCGGGCACGGAACCATCCGCCAAACCAACCGCCTTTCGTCCGCCGCTGTATCCCTATCTGCTGTCGTGGTTGACGGTCGATCATCACGTCAGCGATTTGCTTGTAGGCTTGCTGCATCTGGGGTTAGGGGTGCTAACCGCAGCGTGCACTTTATCGATCGCGTCGCGATTGATCGACGGGGGACGCGTCGGGATCGCAAGTATTTTGGCTGCGGTGCTGGTGATTATCGATCCGATTTTGGTCCAGCAATCAACGTTGGTGATGACCGAAACCATCGCGGCGGCCCTAGCGACGCTAGTCGTTTGGTTTTGGGTGAGCCGCTGGATGCCGTCGCCGACGCTGGCAAATGCGTTGATGTTCGCGGTTTTGCTTGCGTTGGCTTATCTTTGTCGGCCCACCTTTTTGGTTTGGGCGGTGCTGATGTTGCCCGCCATTTTTTTCAGCACCCAATCCTGCTGGACTCGCCGAGTCGCGTGCACGTTTTCCGCTGCAATGATCGTGGTGTTGGCGGTCGGGTTATGGACGGTTCGAAATTGGAACGCGGTGGGGCATCCAGTGTGGGCGACCAGTCACGGAGGCTACACGCTGCTGCTGGCCAACAACCCCTCGTTCTACGACTACCTTCGCGACGGCAAGTTTGCCGAAGCTTGGGATGCCGAACCGTTTCTTGAAGCCTATGCACATCGTTTTCAGAGCGATCCAACGAGCGAGACGTTTTGGCAAACCGATTGGTCCAATCCTGACGAAGCGACGGCGGCACCTCGACCGCTCAATGAACACGAAGACGACCAGTGGTCGTACCAGGCCGCTAAGGCAACGATTGCTCGCGAGCCGTCCATGTTCGTTTGGTCCTGCGTCGTCCGGTTGGGGCGATTGTGGAGTCCGATGCCGCATCATGTCGCCGGTCGATCCTGGCCTCCGATTGTGATCGTGACGCTTTATTATTTAGCTTTCTGGATCGCCGCCCTCGTCGGACTCTATCGCATCGGCCGCGGCATCTTGACCCCCGCGTGGTGGGCGATGATCACGCTAGCCATCACGTTGTCGGCGGTGCACACCATTTACTGGAGCAATCTGCGAATGCGGTCGCCGATGATCCCGTCACTTGCCGTCTTCGCCGCTGCCGGTCTGGTTCGGCCCCGGTTCATCAAGCCGCTTCTCGTCGACCAAGATGCGGACTGAGGCAGAATCGAGGTCATCAAATTGGCCGTGGCGGATCGACCAAATGCAGGCCACTAGCGCCGAGCCACCCAACAGCAATGCGATCGGCAGCGCGATCGTCAAAACACTCATGCGACGGGTTCCTTAACGAGAGATCGGCGGTTGCGAGGCGATGGATTCGATGGCTTGGCATCGCCTGCAGATGCATCGACGACCGGCGTGGCAAGCGTCATCGTCAATACCGTCAACGAACTGATCGGCATCAAGATCGCCGCGATCAACGGGCTGATGATGCCAGTCATCGCCAACACCGCGGCAATCCCATTGTAGCCAATCGAAACCGCAAAATTTTGACGGATGGAACGAGCGGTCCGTTTGGCGGTCCTCGTCAGCGTGACGATGCCTTCGAGCCGGCTATTGCCAATTAAAATCGGTGCCGCCGCAAGACTCGCGTTCGCTCCGCCTCGAAGTGCCACCCCGACATCGGCTGCCGCCAGCGCCGCGGCGTCGTTGACTCCATCACCGACCATCGCGACCACGTGGCCGTCGCGTTTCGCTTGCTGGATCGCTGCTAGCTTTTGTTCGGGGGATTGGTCGCCTAGGGCGAACTCGGCATCGATTCCCAGCCGACTGGCTACCTCGCGGACAATCGAAGCATGATCGCCCGACAATATCGCGACCTTCCATCCGCTATCACGCAATTGACGGATGACTTGTTTGGCCTCATTGCGAAGCGGATCGCTAACACCAAAGACGGCCTCGATCCGTTCCTCGACAACGACCAAGATCGGAGTGGACCCGGATGCCAAGATCGTTTCGATTTGTTCTTGCTCGAGCGGGCAAACGGCGAGCTTCATCTGATCGACTAGCTTCAGGCTGCCGATTGCGAAGCGACGTCCTTGCACGGTCCCTTCGATGCCGACGCCGACACGGTTTTGAACGTCGGTCGCCGTGATTGAGTCGACGTCGTGTTTTCGTTGGTACTCGGTGATGGCACGGGCGATTGGATGCCCGATAGTTGACTCGATCGCTTGCACGCGTTGCAAGATCTCCGCTTCGCCGAACCAATGGGTGACTTGCATTCGACCTTGGGTGAGCGTTCCCGTTTTGTCAAAGAAGATCGTTCCCGGTTTGGAGAACTGTTCCAGCGATTCACCCGAGCGAACCAGGATTCGTCGTTCGGCGAGTCGGCCGACCGCCACGGCAATCGCCAGCGGAGTGGCAAGCGCCAGTGCACAAGGGCAAGCGACAATCAACAAAGCAACGCTATGGTTGATCGCAATCGCCGGATCGACATGCCACCATGCGACGACGGTAACAACTGCAAGCACCATCACCACGCTGACAAACCATCCGCCCACGCGATTGGCCAATTGGACAATCGGTGTCTTGCTCGCCGCCGCCTCGGCAACCGATTGCGAAAGCGCGCCGAGCCGGGTGGCGTCGCCAATTGCAGTCGTTTCGACGTGAATCACCGATGCGATGTTTTCTGTGCCCGCTTCGACATCCGATCCAATGCCAATCGCGACGGGGCGACTTTCCCCGGTCAATAACGAGCGATCGAGTTGCGATTGTCCCCGCACCACGCGTCCGTCCACGGGAACGCTTTCACCTGGATCGACTTTGACGATGTCTCCCGGCCTGATTTCGGATGCCGGCACACGCGTCAACACTTCATCCTTGTCCACTCGCGTGGCCGCATTAGGCGTCAAACTTAACAGCGCCGAGATCGCGCGTCCGGCGGAATGCTGTTGACGAAGTTGCACCCAGCGGCCGACCAGCAGAAAGAAAACCAGCGTCGCGATCGAATCAAAGTAAACTTCCGACGAGGTCTCGAATAATCCGTAAATGCTGGCGATCACGCCAGCGGATAACCCCAACGCGACTGGCAAATCCATATGCGGTACTCGCAAGCGAATCGACGCAACCGCGCCTCGCAAGAATACGCGGCCTGGAAAGATCACTGCGGCAACGCCCAGCCCCACGCCGGTGAACCGCAACAAATTGCGTTGAGATTCCTCGATTCCCGAAAATGCGCCAGCATACAGTGCAACTGCAATCCACATGGCATTCATCGCACAAAAGCCGGCAATCGCAACGTCGACAAGCAGTCGACGGCTCTCTTCGCTGCTGGCGTCTCGCTCGCCCGCCGTATCAAGCGGCACCACGTGATAACCGATCGTTTTTAGCAGTCGCCCCAGTTGGCTTAGCCGGACGACGGTCGGATCGTAAACCAATTCGACCGAGCGCGAATGCATTTGCACCGATGCGGAATGCCATCCAGCGACATGATTCGGGGCTTGTTCGATTAACCATGCACATGCGGCACAGTGCAGCCCGCGAATCGATAATCGGACGCGAGCCCATTCGATGCCATTGGGACCGGTCCCCTGTTTAACCACCGAAGGAAGCAACAATTTAGGATCGTCCAGATCGTCAAACGAATCGCGACCGCGATCGCCAAGCGTTTCGGAGGGGCCGCAATCACGCAGCGCGTAATAGTCCTCGAGCCCCCAGCCATGAATCAATTCCCAGGCCCCTTTACAGCCATTGCAGCAAAACGCGGGCTCTGACGCATCCGTCGGTCTAGGGGCGGGCAAGCCGCAATGGACACACTCGACGCTTTGTTGCGTTTGCGGTTGATCCGTTGCCGAGCTCATGGGGCGGCAGTTTGGGGTGAGATGGCATCGGTGCTGGCACAACAGGGGCACTCGCTCGGCTCGCCGTCAGAAACGGTGTCGGCACAGCACGGCAAGGGTTCCTCTTTCAAGTCGATCAGCGAGGTGGCGGTGATTTGATCGCCGAGCTCGGGCGCCACTAAACTGGAAACGTCCACCGCCGCTCGCCCAGTGACGGTATATAGTCCGGTCACAATTAGAAACACGCTGGCGGCGATCGGCAGCATGCCTCGCAGCTTTGGGGTTAACGAGTGGATACCGACCAACATCGTCGTCAGCGCTGGAAGCGTCCCGATCCAAAAGGCGAACATCACGACCACCGCGGGCAAAACACCGCCGGTTCCCGCGGCGACCAGCACAAACAAGTACAGCCAACCGCACGGTAACCACGTCGTGATCAAGCCGCCAAGGTAGGCGCGTGACACCGCCGTTTGCCGATCCAGCAGCGGTTTGAAACGCTTCAAAACCGCCGCGACCGTCGAAGGACCCGAGCTCGATGCCGAACTCAACAGCGGGCGGTTAAAACGCGGGTGCAATTTTGCCAAGCGAAACAGCCCGACGGCAATCAGCAAGCCGCCGGCGACCTTGGCCGCCGCCGATTGGAAACCAACCATATCGCCACCGATCGAAACCGCTGCTCCCAAAACCCCAGCCGCCGTGCCGGCGATCAAATACGTGCTCAGCCGGCCAATATGGTAGGCAAGAATCGTCGTCCGGCTTGATCCGCCGCCGGTCACCCACAGCGCCAGCGGTCCGCACATGCCAACGCAATGCAAACTGCCAAGCAAACTCGCCACCATCACTGCCATCGCCAGCGTCAACACGGTTAGCTTCCTTTCGTCAGCCGACGCTGCGTTTGAGTAACCAGGATGTCTTGCGAATGAACAAAGCGTTGGTCTTGGTCATTGGTGACGTCAATGTCGATTTGCCACAATCCATCTACGGGAAAGCAGTCTTCGGCAACAACAACACCGTTTGAGTTTGCCTGAATCGAAAACGTTTTCACATCCGCGGCGCGAGCGTAGTGATACATGTGAACGGTGCCCGATGCGATTCGGACCGGTTCGCCATCGGCATCGGTCAAAACGCCTTGCAGCGTCGCATTGTGTTGACCGGGAATTGGCACTAACGCAATTTTCCAACCGAGTTCATGCGAGGCGGTTTCGGAACTTCTTTGATTGTCCCAGTCGAGTGATTTTTGGTAGTAATCGGGAAGCACCGCGGCCGACGGATCGCCGGTCGCCAGCATGATCGCGATCACACCCACGGCGACTTGCAGCGTCAGCAGTCCGACCACCAATCCGCCCCAGCGAATGGCGGCGTTGCGATTAGCAATGCGGTTGAATTCCGGCGTCGGATTCGTTGTGGTTGAATTTTTTGTCATCGTCGTGGACCTAGTAATTGCATTTTAAGCGTGCGCTCGTTGCCCGCGTCATCGCGAACTCGCAGTTCTCCTTCGACGTTCCCCCCCGGGCCGAACACTTTCCCGGGAACTTCGACCACCAACGGGACCAGCTCCGTAGCGTTGCTTTGCAGCTTGGGACTCGCGTCGCCGATCTCGCGAATGATCGCCGTTTCCGGCTTCACCACTTCGACCGTGTATTCGCGTGGTTCGTTGGTGCGGTTGACTAGCCGCAGGCGGAATTGATTGCTGACGTTGCCGGTCACATGGCGGTGAAAGGGGTTGCCTTTGCCGCGAATCAAACGTGCATCAAAAGCGTATTTGGTCGACAACACCGCAAGGAATCCGATCCCTACGGCGACCAACAACGCAGGGTAAGCGACCGTGCGAAAGCGAAAGAATTTTAGCTTCTTTCCATCGAGTGCATCTTGGGAACTGTAGCGAATCAGTCCCTTGGGTTTACCCACCTTGGTCATCACATCGTCGCATGCATCGATACACTGAGTACAGTTGATGCATTCCAATTGCAATCCATCGCGAATGTCGATCCCGGTCGGGCAGACGCGAACGCATTGATGACAATCGACACAATCACCTGCGCCGTCACCGGCCACATGTTTGCCTCGCTTGCGAGGTTCGCCACGTTTCGTGTCATAAGCGACGATCATGCTTTGCCGATCGAGCATCACCGATTGAAAACGTCCGTAGGGACATGCGATCAAGCAGAGTTGTTCACGGAAGAACAAAAAATCAAACAGCATCAAGCCGGTCGTCACACCCATCACCATAAAGGCCGCCGGGTGTTCGATCGGTGAGCTGCGGATCCACTCGGCAAGCCGATCGGTGCCGACAAAGTAGGCTAAAAACGTGTGGGCGAGAAACATGCACAGCACCACGTAGACGGCCCAGCGGGCGATCCGGCGCCAACCTTCAATCGGCCGTTTCGCTTGGCCGCCTTTGCCCACGGTGCCTTCGAACCAGCGGTCGATGGGCCGGAACAGGTATTCCATGTAGACCGTTTGCGGACAGGCCCATCCGCACCAAATCCGTCCGGTCAACGCGGTGGCTAAGACGATGGTTAAAAACACGCCCAGCATCACCAATGCCAACAACAACGTGTCAGTTGGCAAGAAGACATGTCCCAAGAAAACGAATCGTCGGGCCGGCACGTCCAACAAAATCGGCGGCAGCCCTCCGATGCGAACGTGAGGCAACGCGACAAAGAAGGCGACCAGAGCGTAGGCGATCCAGCGTCGCCATTTCCACCAAAAACCGGTCGACAATGTAGGCCGTAGCCAGCGCCGCGAACCATCTTTTTCAAGCGTACTAAGCACATGATCGGGTGATTCGAGCATGCTGCTGTCATGGGGTGCGCCGTCGGAGATCACCGGCAACTGTTTTGCATCATTCATCGTTACGCCTCCTTAAATAGAAGCGGGAATCACTACATCGGTTCGTGTGAATTCCGGTGGGAATGTTTCTCGAACGCGCTGCGGTTGCGGATTGATCCGCGGTGGCGGCGATTCTTCCCAGGGTTGGGGAGCCTCGCCGCAGGGATTGCCCGGCAATGCGGGCAATTGGGTTCTTTTAGGTCGCTGCCTTCTCGGCCGTCGGCTCCGAGGCGTCTTCGCTTGCATCTTCTTTGGTTTCGTCGGCTGCTTCATCAGCCGCGGGGGCTTCCTCGGGTGGTGCTTCAGGCCATGGCGCGATCACACGTCCTTCGGCAGGTTTGCCGTCGGCCGCTTCGGTGCCACGCAGGCTGGCGACATAGCTTGCCGCTAACACCAATTCGTTAGGTGACAAGCGAGTCTTCCAAGCTGGCATCGCTCCGCCCGCTGCCCCGTTCTCTAGCACGTTCAAAATATCGCCGATGTCTTTCACGTTTTTGTATGCATCGTCGGTCAGGTTTGGACCGACCAAACCGCCGCCGTCCGCGCCGTGACAGGAAACACAATTGGTTTTGAAAACCGATTTACCCACCCGCAGCCAATTGGGCTCGTATAAAAATTTCACCACGGTGGCGCGATCCATTTTCAATTCGCCGATCTCTGCGAATTGCAATCGGATGTTTTCCGCCAGTGCTTTGTCATAACGTTCGGTGGCCGTTCGTCCTTCGGCGCCGCCATGGTAGAACGCGGCGTACGGAAACGCGAACAAGATCGATCCGATGAACATCCATTTCCACCAACCCGGCAACGGATTGTCAAACTCTTGGATGCCGTCATAGGCATGGCCTGTCAACGGATCATCGGGGATCTCGCCCACGATCGGCTCTTGCTCGATACCATCTTGGTTTTTCGGATTATTGCCCATCGCGAGGAGTCTCCACATTGTCGGATAGCGGGATAGCTGCAAATCGGTCGGTCGCGTTGCGTGACAATCGCATCGTGGCGAAGAACATTAAAGCGAAGGCAAAACAGAACAACGCCAGTGCAATTTCGGCACAGTCGCTGTAGTCGATTGCTCGTATCACATCAGTAAGCATGATTTAAATTTCACTAGGCGTGAGAAGTTCGTTTTTGTCTCGCGGTCCCGTAGCGGAAGTCGTCAAGACTTTCGTCGGTTTTCCCAAAGGATCCACCGGATAATCTCGTTACCGTGCCGCGACCTCTTCGGCGGCGGGTTCTTCGGCCGTGGCCGGATCTGCCGGCGTTTCTTCTTTATTTTCGGGTTCAGGCGTCGCGAAGATGTCCGTGCCCACTCGCTGCAGAAACGCAATCAATGCGATCGCTTTGGTGTCAAACGTCATCAACTCGCCACGCTGTACCGGGCCGCCTTGCGAGACCACGTCGGCCGCGATCACCTCGGCTTGCTTGCGAGCGATGTCGGCGGAATCGGCGATGTCAAAGTCGTAAGGTGCCCCCAACGCTTGGGCGGCCCAAACACGATCGGGGATCATTTCAAAGTTGATCTTTGTATCAAGCAAATGCAGGTAGCTGGGCATCACACTGCCAGGCGAAACCTGTTCCGGATTTTCGAGATGCAACCAGTGCCAAAGACTGCTCTGTTTGCCCCCTTCGCGAGCCAAGTCGGGACCGATGCGGCGACTGCCCCATTGGAACGGACGGTCGTAAATGAATTCGCCCGCCTTGCTGTATTCGCCGTAGCGTTTTGTTTCAGCAACAAACGGACGCACCATCTGTGAATGACAGTTGTAACAGCCTTCGGCAACAAAAATGTCACGACCAGCCAATTCCAGCGGCGTGTACGGTTTCACCGTCGCGATCGTGGGCACATTGCTGCGAATCAAGAACGTCGGAATGATCTCAAACAGACTCGCGATCACCACCGCCAATGTAGTCAAAACGGTAAACCGCACCGGCAATCGTTCCCAGCGGCGATGCCAATCCATCTTGCCAAACACGTCAAGCTTCTTGGCCGATTCCAGTACCGGGACGGTGTCCAGGGAACTGCGGGTGTCGATGACTTCCTCGGGGGCTTCCTTGGACAATCGTGGTGTGTGGTAAACCGGCACTTCATAGGTGCGAGGACGAGTGGTCCAGGTCATGAACCAGTTCACCGCCATGATCAAAATACCCGAGACGAACAGCAGTCCGCCCAGCACACGCAACCACCACAGCGGCACGATCGATTGGATGGTTTCGATGAAATCGGGATAAACCAAGTTCCCGGTCTCATCCATCGCTCGCCACATCAAACCTTGCATCAAGCCGGCGGCGTAGATCGGCACGATGTACAGCAAAATGCCAATCGTTCCGATCCAAAAGTGAGCCGAGGCCGCTTTGGTGCTCCACAACTTGGTTTGGAACAACCGAGGCAATAACCAATACAGCATCCCGAACGTCATCATGCCGTTCCATCCGAGTGCTCCGGCGTGAACGTGAGCGATCGTCCAATCGGTGTAGTGGCTCAGTGCGTTGACGCTTTTTACGCTCAACAGCGGGCCTTCGAAGGTCGCCATGCCGTAGAACGTCACCCCGACGACAAAGAATTTCAAAACCGGATCCACTGCGACTTTTTGCCAAGCACCGCGAAGCGTTAGCAGCCCGTTGATCATTCCGCCCCACGACGGCATCCACAGCATCACGCTAAACAGCATCCCCAGTGTCGAGGCCCATTCGGGAAGTGCGGTGTAATGCAAATGGTGCGGCCCAGCCCAAATGTAAATAAAGACTAGCGACCAAAAGTGGATGATCGAAAGCTTGTAACTAAATACCGGTCGGTTCGCCGCCTTGGGCAGGAAGTAATACATCAACCCAAGAAACGGAGTGGTCAAGAAAAACGCGACCGCATTGTGCCCGTACCACCACTGCATGAACGCGTCTTGGACACCCGCATAGATCGGATAGCTTTTGCCCAGACCAATCGGAACGACCAGGTTGTTGAAGACGTGCAGTACCGTCACGGTGACAATCGTGGCGATGTAAAACCACAACGCCACGTACATGTGCCGTTCACGGCGATGGATCAACGTCATCAAGAAATTGATGCCAAAGAATCCAGCCCAGACGACGGCGATCGCCAAGTCGATCGGCCACTCCAGCTCGGCGTACTCTTTGCTTTGTGTGATCCCCATCGGCAGTGTCACAGCCGCCGCGACGATGATCGCTTGCCAGCCCCAAAAATGCAGCCGGCTCAACGCGTCGCTCCACATCCTCGCTTTGCACAATCGCTGAGTGCTGTAATAGACGGCTGCGAAAATCGCATTGCCGGCGAAGGCAAATATCGCCGCGTTGGTGTGCAGCGGGCGAAGACGACCGAAACTGAGCCATTCCAGTTCACCAAACAATTTTGGCAAAACCAAAATGATCGCGACGATCAAACCGATCAGTGTGGCGACTAGACCCCAAAACAGAGTCGCTGTCGCAAACTTCCGAACGATATCGTCATCGTAGGAATAGGTATCGATTTGCGCGTCAAGATTCGCTTGACCTGATTGTTGCTCAGGAAATCCTGATTGAGTCTCGATCGACAAGTGTCTCTTCCTTTGATCACAAACGAGTGGTGCGAGCTGATGAGATCAGCCAATGGTGACGCTGATTGCATTGGGTTCGTCGCCACCCTCTGGAAATGTATCTAACAACCTGAACACCAAACGCAGATTTGCCAATGTGGCAGGCTGTCGCAAGGTTGTTCAAATCAATTTTGAAGCAGGAATCTCCGCTAAAAATTGATCGTCGTCAATACAAGTCCCATCGGTTCATGGCAAACCGTGTGGCCTCTAACGATGAGCCCATTCGCACGCTCGGCCAGGCAATCGAGCAAATGGGCGCGCTGGTCGTGTCGAACATGGTTCCACACTAGCTCCAGTGGGCTATCGGACATCGCTTTTGGACGCTGATTGTACCCACTTTGGATCCTTGTTGCTGCCTCCTTGACCGGCCAAAACAAGGCAAAAAACTTCGTTTCTGTAGGTGCACGCACTGCATCGGAGGCTCCCGCCTCCTACGCGTGAAATATCACGGTTCGGTTTTCGCAATTCTTCAAGGATGCTCATTGGATGAAGCGAAATTGACTCGGTTTCGCACCGTCGCTCCGCCCGACAAATTCACCACCTTGAAGCCGTGCTGTTTCAAAATACGTGCGGCAATATGCCCGCGAATTCCCACCGCACACGATACGACCGTGGGCAGCGACGGATCAAGTTCGCTGATTCGGTCTCGCAGTTCATCGACCGGAATGGCGATAATCCCTTTTTCGGATGTGCCAGCCAGCGGTGATCCGGACAACGGTGTCCGCTCGATCTCCGCAGCCGTGCGGACATCGACCACTTGTTTGCCTGCTAAATCGGCATCGCTATCGCAAAATGTTTCGATGCCATCGATCTGGTTGCAGGCGGCGAACGCGGCCATATGAACGGGATCTTTGGCCGATCCAAACGGCGGAGCGTAGCTGAGGTCGACGCCGCCGAGCTGCCGAACCGAGCCTTCGAATTGCATTGCCGTGGCGATCACGTCGATTCGTTTGTCAACGCCTGCACCGCCGACGGCTTGCGCGCCGAGGATTTTTCCCGTTTCCGCTTGGTACACTAATTTCAGTGTCATCACTTGGGCTCCGGGATAGTAGCCCGCGTGATTTTTAGCCACGATCGTGACACTGGCCGCATCGACCCCCATTCGTTTTGCCGTTGCACACGACAATCCCGTCATCGCCGCACTGACGCCAAACACCCGGACCACCGACGTCCCTTGCACCGTCGGCATTGGGTCGCTTTGGCCGGTCGCTGCGTGCTGGCCCGCTAGTCGTCCCGCCCGATTGGCTGGTCCTGCCAAGGAAACTCGCATCCGTTTTCCGGTCGGCCCGAACCGATATTCCGCCGCATCACCGACCGCGTAAATATCGGGGTCGCTGGTTTGCATGAAGTCGTTGGTCGCAATCCCGCCGGTGACTCCAATCTCAAGCCCCGCGTCGACAGCAAGTTTGATGTTGGGTTGCACGCCGATCCCCATCACGACCAAATCGGTCGCGATTGTGCTGCCGTCGCTCAAGGCGACCTCGGTGACTTGGTTGTTTCCGTTGGTAACCAAACCGCTGACGCTGCGGCCCAGCAAGAGCGAAACTTCTTTGGCTTCGATCTCGTCGGCGATCGGCCGAGCCATCTCGGGATCAAGCAGCGGTAACACCTGCGGCTGCAGTTCCACCAGCGTGGTGTTGAGTCCCCGCTGGACAAGCTGTTCAACCATTTCCAGCCCGATGTAGCCCGCGCCGACGACGACCGCGTTTTTCGTTTGCTTGTCGTCGACGATCGCCTTGATGCGATCGGTGTCATTCAAGTTTCGCAGGCTGAGAACATTTTCGGCATCTGCCCCGTCCAGATTGGGGCGAATCGGCGACGCACCGGGCGCCAGGATCAGTTTGTCGTAATCGATCCAAATGATTTCGGATGTTTCACCGCGGCGGACTTCCACCCGTTTGTTCTGGCGATCGATCGACAAAGCCTCATGCCGTGTCCGGACGTCCAAGCGAAATCGGCGACGTAAAAATTCAGGCGTGGCGACAAGCAGCGAGTCACGATTGGGGATTTCTTCGCCAATGTGATAAGGCAAGCCACAATTCGCGAACGACACGTCAGGATCTTTCTCCAACAGAATGATCTCGGCGTTTTCATTCATCCGGCGGGCTCGCGTTGCCGCCGACGCCCCTCCGGCGACCCCACCAACAATGACAATGGTAAGCGGCTTGGTGGCATTCATCGTGATCAGGTTCCTTCGTATCGCGGAGGCAGCAAATATCGTAAGTTAGAGAACTATCGACAAACGGGGCTCTTGGGAAGCCCCGTTTTCCGGCGGCCGCGTCGATCGATCGCACCCCGATGTCCCCCGTTTAGGATGGGCTGCGACGAGCTGTCGCAGTTTGTGGATCCCATGCATGTTAGCAATGCCTCGAATTTCACCTGACCGATTCGCTTTGGTCGCCAATGGCGGCTTGGTTTTCGGTTTTTCGCTCGCTACCTTTCTTTTCGATGCTGCGTTCGCCTGGGGCATCGTGTTGATGGGCTGCAGTCTGATCTACTCGGGATCGAGCGGTTTTTGCGGATTTGCCGTGATCGTTGCGAAATTGGAGTCGTTGCGGGGGGAATCGAAGACGCCGTAGGCCAGGTTCCGTCCTCCAGGGCAATGGCCGTTCACTTACGAAAAACACATTCACCGGTGCCGTGTTCGCCAACGCGGTGAAGCATCTTCGTAGCGGAACTCGTCAAGAGTTTCGGGGGCATACGCCGTGGAACGAAAGTCTTGACGGCTTGTTGTTTTATTCCAGATGCAAATTGCAATTGTGAGCCGTGGGCCGTAAGGCGAGCCCTTTCAAGCTAGCACTCATGCGGCTCTCTTGGCGA